>CAJWXK010000033.1 GCA_913048995.1 uncultured Synechococcus sp.
TTCCAGCCCATGTTGCCGATGCCGATCACGCCCACCTTGACTGGTTTCATCGGGCTGGACGGCAGAGCGGTACGTGCAACGGATCAGTCCTGCTGGGGGGTCATTATCAACGCATCGGCACGATCGCCAAGGCAGATCTTCACGTCCTCGATCCTGGGGCCATCCATGGTCAGCACCTCGAAGCGGTGACCGCCCCAGCGCAGGGCCTCTCCGGCAGAGGGGATGTGCTGCAGTCGCTCCAGCAGAAAGCCTGCCAGGGTGTGATGCCCATCGGCTTCCGGCAGCTTCAGACCAAGTCGGCGGTTGAGCTCAAAAATCTCAAGATCAGCAGCCACCAGCCAACAGTCCCCGTCCATTGGCTGCACATCCGGTGGACCCCCGCTTTCTTCGATCTCATCGCCGACGATTTCGCCGGTGAGATCGGCAATGGTCACCAAACCCTCCGTCCCGCCGTGCTCATCAACGACCACCAGCAGCGGCTCGCCGCTGCGGATGCGGGGCAGCAGATCGGCCAAGGAGGCACTTTCTGAGATCCGCGCCACGCTGCGGATATAGGGGGCCAAGGCGGTATCCAGCTGCAGCTCCCCGCGGGCCATGGGCTCAGCTAGCAGGCGCAGGTCCAGTAGACCCCGCACGTCATCGAGGGAATCGCCAATCACCGGGAAGCGGGCGTGTTTGGTGCTCACCACCGCCTGCATCAGCTCTCCAAAGCGCGCGGCTAGCGGCAGCGTGACCATGCCTGAGCGGGGCACCATCACTTCCCTCACCAACGTGTCGCGCAGCGAGAACACCCCCTCAAGGATGTTGCGCTCATCGGGTTCTAGGCCTGTGACTGCATCGTTTTCGATCAGGTTCTCCAATTCACCGGCAGATAGGGCCGGCACCAGGCGTCCCCAGCGGCGGGGCAGGCCGGCGGCTCTGAGCACGGCATCCGTGAGACGTCCAAGCACTGCCAGCAGAGGATCAAGCGCCCGGTTCATCGCTTCTAGAACCGGGCCCAGTCGCAGGGCCGCCACCTCCGGATCAGCCAGGACCCAGGCCTTCGGAAGGAGGCCCCCCAGCAAGCTGGTCGTGAGGGTGAGGAGCAGGAAGACCGCTAACTGCAGCCAGGCGGGTGAGGTTCCACCACTGAGCAACAGCAGCAGGTTGTGGCAGCCCCAGCCGAGGGCGAGGAGGGCCAGGCTCAGACCCAGTTGCGTCGCCAGCAGGGTCCGCCGCAGGCGTTGCTGCAGCCGCGCCACTGCCTGGGCATCGGCGTTGCCTTGCTCGGCAAGTTCCTCGACCCTGGTGGCACGCAGCCGGATCAGGGCGAATTCGCAGGCTGTGAAGAAGGCCAGCAGGGCCAGCAGTAGCAGCAGGGCGAGCAAGCGCAGGGCCAGACCCATAAGTGTTCTGCTGAACGAGCCGTTGAGCGAAACCGAATTATGGGTCGGCTGGACTCTCCTGCCAGCTGCGCTGCAGGTGCTGCAGCAGTGGGGCCAGTGGATCAGCCATGGCTGAATCCGCTGCGGCGTTTGCTGGGTCGGGCCAGCGCCGGCGAATTCGCTCGCCTGCTTTCATTCGTCGCCAAAGCTGCTGCAAGCGTTGATCCGGGGCAGGCTTTGACAACCGGTGCTGGCCGAAACAAACATTATGCAACTCTTAATTTTTCTTTCCTTGTCATAAAAAGACGGGCCAGGACATCACGTCAGGCCCATGACCTTGCGGTAGGCCGGTCGGGCCTGGGTGGCAGCAATGGTGGACTGCACACTCGGGTAGGGCGTCAGGTCCAGATCGGGGAAGAACATCGGCAGATAGGCCAGATACGCATTGACCGCACAATCGGCAACGCCCCATCCATGCCCCATCAGTGGCTGGCCAGGCTTTAGCAGTTCATTGAGTACAGCCATCAACCTTGGGAATTCCTTCTCCCGGTTGCTGGGTACGAACAGTGCGGTGGCCAGCGTCGCGTTGGCAAAGAGCACCCACTGGGCTGCCAGGCTGCGACTTGCCTGAGTGCTGCACTCGCCGCTGAGCTCAGCCAGGTAAAGCAGGATCGCGCCGCTTTCAAACAGCTGCAGCCTGCCACCGGGGCATGTCGGGTCCTCATGCACTAAGGCCGGCAGCTTTCCGAAGGGATTGATGCTCAGATACGGCTCGCGGCTGTGCTCTCCGTTACGCATATCCAGCATCTGCCATTCGTAGCTGATCTCTTTTTCCTCCAGATACCAGCGCGGCATGGAGGCCCTTGTGCGGGCACCGCCGTAGAGGGTGAGCGTCATCGGAACCATGAATGGGGGTCCCGGGGATCGAACCCGGCTAAGGCGAATTATGAGTTCGCTGCATTCACCAGATTGCTAGACCCCCGACCAGCGCATTCATTCTGACGCAGCTGTCACCAGAGGGCGCGCACAGCACGAGCATCGGGCAAAGGCATGCTCTTGCGGATACTTCTGCGGTAGGGATTTTCCAGGTCTGCTACTCGGCGAGGTAGTGGGCTGCTTTGTTCATCCAGCAAAGAGCGGTAGGTGTTTTCGATGGCTGTGCCATCCCAGACGATCGTCTGATCCGGGAAGCCAAAACCCATCACTTTGGTGCCATTGCCGCCGCCCATGGAGATTCCCAGCAGGTCAGTGATCTGGTGCGTGATGTCGATGCCGCGCGCAAAGGGGGCGGTGTAGGAGAACACCCGTTGATCAAGAAGCTCTGCAGTGGTCTGCACTGGCCCGCAGCGGGTGACCTCCACCGGCTGCAGGTCGTTGTCATTACTGCTTCTTAGGGGTGCTTCATAGGTGGTACTGCACACCATCGGGCCAGCCAGGGCAGGCATCCCCAGCAGCAGCACGACTGTGGCGGCGGCAGTGAGACGGCCCATCGAGCGGTTACAGAGTCCCAGCGCACGGTAAAAACGATGAAGCCCTCGCGCCAGAGCCCATGTCCGGCCCCGATCCCCTGCTCGAGCTTCTCGTCAGGCGGGCCTACCGCCGCGGCCAGTTCACTCTGGCTTCAGGGCGCAGCAGTGAGCATTACGTCAATTGCAAGCCCGTCACCCTCAGTGGTCGAGGAGCGTTGTTGCTTGCACCGCTGCTGCTGCAACAGGTGGAGCGTGAGGCCGTAGCGGTGGCCGGTCTCACGCTTGGTGCGGATCCCATGGTGAGTTGGGTGGCCCACGCCGCAGCGCTAGCTGGAAGGGATCTCGATGCCCTGATCGTGCGTAAGGAGGCCAAGGGTCATGGCACTGGTGCCTGGCTGGAGGGGCCGCTGCCCGCTGCTGGTGCCCGCATCACCCTGCTGGAGGATGTGGTGACTAGTGGTGGATCAGCCCTCAAGGCCGTCCATCAGCTGCGACAGGCCGGGTATGAGCTGCAGCGGGTGGTGGCCATCGTTGATCGCGAGGAAGGTGGGGCGGCTGCCCTGCAGCAGGAGGGATTGGAACTGCACTCCCTCTATCGCCTCAGTCAGGTTGCAGCCCTGCATGACGCCACTGCAGGAGCCCAGTCGTGATGTCTGCTTTTGATCCCTGGGCTCTGCCGCAGCAGCCGTTGCATCTTGTCCTGCCGTTCAGTCTGCTTCCGCTGGATGGTCCTGATGCGTTGCGTGTGCTGCACGGCCAGACCACCCAGGATCTGCAAAGCGCCCGCGATGGGGAGGTTCTCGACACCTGTTGTGTCACCGCCACCGCCCGCATGGTGGCGCTGGCCACGGTGCGAGTCCGGGATGATGGCGCCGATCTGATCGTCACTGCTGGTGATGCTCAAGCAGTGCACCAGGCTCTTGAGCGCGTTTTGTTCCCTGCTGATCAGGTCAGCCTGGGTATGCCGCAACTTCTGCATTGGCATGGCCTGGTGCAGATTGACGGGGCCAAGGACTCTGCCGGCTGGGGGTTGCCGGGTCGTCATTGGCTGCTGGATCCCCAGCAATCCCTGCCGGAAGCGTTGACTGCGCTGGAACCGCTGAAGGCTGATCAGCAGGAGTGGCTGCGGCTGCGTCAGGGAATCCCTGCTGCTGGAGCTGAGCTGAGTGATGCGTTCAACCCCCTTGAGTTGGGACTCAGGCAGCGGGTCAGCTTTGACAAGGGTTGCTATCTGGGTCAGGAAACCCTGGCCAAGCTCAATTCCCGTGATGGGGTCAAGCAGCAGTTGCGTCGCTTCTGGGCGCCCAACGGGGTGGAGGCCCCCAACGCAGGAGAGACGTTGTGTGATGACTCAGGTGAGAGAGCTGCCTTGGTGACCTCTGTGCAGGGAGAAGGGGGATTACTGCTGCTGCGCCGCCGCTGCTGGGATCACGCATCCATCGCCGGTCTTGAGCTCTCGCTGCCGGATGCGGCGCTGTTTGACAACCATTGAGCCACAGCCCATGTGGCCAAGCAGTCATCGCGGTTGTAGCGGAAGATCTCTTGCAGCAGATGGCGCTGCTGCTGCGCCCGCCACTGCCGCCACCAGAGCACACATCGGGCTCCTTCTGCGGCGGGCTGACTCCAGTGAAATCCGCGCCAGCTTGCGACGGCCTTGAGGCCATAGCTGCTCACGGGCAGTCGCCAGTGCTGACGCACACGCCTGTGCAGGTCGATTAGGCCTTGCGGTGGTTGGTCACCCTGTCGCTCAGCCAGGCGGCGCAGCGCGATCACTTCGGTCTCGCCGTAGTGCAGCACAGGCCAACCGGGGTGCGCCGCCAGCAGCCGCTTCAGTCGCTGCCAGAGGCGGGCTTCTCCGTGGTCCTTCAGGGCTAGGAGCGGTAGGTAACGGGCGGTTTCCGCTGGCTCAAAACGGCCATTGCTGCAACGTCGCAGCGGCACAAAACCGTGCAGAAAATCATCCCTGGCGTCGGGGTCCGATTCGATGTCGTACAGCAGAACGCCTTGGGCCTGCTGCAGTTCTGGTAGTGGATCGGCAGGCTCATCATTCAGCGCTTCTGCTCGGCCGCTTTCTTGCACGCGAGCTTGAGCGATCAGTTCAAGCGCCAGTTCTGGGCGCTGTTCCCCTTGCTTCTCCAGCTGTTGCACCAGCCAAGCCGGTGCGCTCGCGGCCAGCGCTGCTCGGTTGGCGATGCCGAGTTCTTGGAGCATCTCTTGCCGTTTGGCGCCGATGCCGCTCACCTGGCTCAGTTCCCCCTGTTCTTCCGCTACGGCGTCACAACCGGAGCGCCAGCTGCAAAGCGCGCATTTGCGCCGGTCTTGGGTGAGCGGCGGTGGCTCTTGTCGCCGCAGATCCTGTTGCAGTCGCGTCAGGGCCTGATCGCGCTGGCGCGGCAGGTTGCCTCCCAGTCGCACCCGCTCACGTTGGCCGCGGGGATTGATCAGCAGGCCTTGGCTCGGGCATTCCCCCAGCAGCGGTTCCAGCAGCAGGGACCAGTAGCTGAGGGTGAGTCGATGCTCGCGGGTGCCGTGGCGTCCGGGTTGCAGGAGGGCTGGCTGATAGCTGAAGCCCCCGAGGAGGCTGGACTCATTGGTGCGCAACAGCAGGGTCGGCCGCCCCCGTAGAGAACCGCGCCTAAGCAGCAGCAAGCGCACCTCCGGGGCACCGGCCTGCAGGGCTGCTATCCCGGTGGCCTGATCCAGCGGCAGGCTCACCAGTGCCTGTAGCCGTGCCTCCCGATCAGCCAGCTGCAGCGCGCGATGCGGATTCCATTGCCGGTCAGCAGGATGGCCATGGCGGTCCAGCCAGCCCTTCCGGCGGCAGCGCAGCCAGCTGCGCAGAAGCCTGTCGCTGAGCGGTGGCTCGGAGCTCGGCCGTTGCTGCGCCATCGAATCAAGCTAGAAGGGTGGCCGTTTTGTTGGGCATCCGTTGCAGCTCACGTATTACGGCGCCAACGGCTGGCTGCTAGAGCTGGCTGGATTGCGGGTGCTGCTGGATCCCTGGCTCGTGGGATCTCTGCGTTTTGGTGGAGCGGGCTGGTTCTTTGAGGGCTCGCTGCCCCAGGACTGGCCAGTGCCTGAGCAGCTTGATCTGCTGTTGCTCAGCCAGGGCCTGCCCGATCATGCCCACCCCGAGACGTTGCAGCTGCTGCCCAAGAGCCTGCCGGTGGTGGGTTCCAAGGCGGCAGTTCAGCAGTGTCAGCGGCTGGGTTTTGCAGATTGCAGCGCTCTTCGCCCCGGGGAGCAGCTCAGCTGCGCTGGCCTGCAGATTCAGGCCAGCGCTGGAGCGCCGGTGCCCAATGTGGAGAACGGTTATTTGTTGCGAGGCAGAGGCGAGAGCCTGTATGTGGAGCCTCATGGATTCCTCGATTCCGACCTGCCGGCGGAACCACTGACGGCGGTAATCACCCCGGTGCTGGATCTGGAGTTGCCGTTAGCCGGGGCTTTTGTCAAAGGTCAGTCGGTGGTGCCGCTGCTGCTGGAGCGTTTTCAGCCCCAATATCTGTTGGCTAGCACCGCCGGGGGGAATATCCGCTATAGCGGCTTGCTGGAGCGGATTCTGCAGGCCAAGGGATCCACTGCAGCGTTGCAGGCTCAGCTGAGCGGCCGGCACCCGAACACCCGCTTCATTGATCCTGATCCAGGACACTGCTACAAGCTCAGCGCTGTCTGATGTCTTCTGCACCTCTGCCTCTGGAGCCGGCGCCGATCGCTTTTGGCACCGATGGCTGGCGCGGCATCCTCGGGGTTGATATCACCATCGAGCGGTTGCTGTCGGTGGCTGCAGCTGCAGCGGCGGAACTGGCCCACTCCGCTCCGCCTGAGTTGGAAAGCCGAACGGTCGTGATTGGCTATGACCGGCGTTTCCTTGCGCCAGAACTGGCTGCGGCTCTGGCTGCTGCGGTGCGCGGTGTGGGTCTAGAGCCCTTGCTGGCGCAAGAGCCTCTGCCCACCCCAGCTTGCAGCTGGGTGGTGGTGGAGCGTCAGGCTCTAGGGGCGCTGGTGATTACTGCAAGCCATAACCCTCCCGAGTGGCTCGGTCTCAAGGTCAAAGGCCACTTTGGTGGGTCGGTTGAGGGGGACTTCACCAAGCGGGTGGAGCGCCGCCTGGAAGCCGGTGGCATCACCATCCCCGAACCGGGTGAGGTGGAGTGTTTTGACGGTTGGGCGGAGTACCTCACTGGCCTGCGAGGAGCTATCGACACTGCTGCCCTGCGCCATGGCCTGGAGCAGAGCGGACTCAAGGTGATCGTCGATCCGATGCACGGCTCGGCAGCAGGCGGTTTGCCAGCCCTGCTCGGTGATGCAGTCAGTGAGATTCGCTCCAACCGTGATCCCCTTTTTGGTGGCAATCCTCCCGAGCCGCTGGCCCCGTATCTGGGCCAGCTGATCGAGAGCGTCAAGGCAGCGGCTGCGGCAGGAACTCCTGCGGTCGGCATCGTCTTTGACGGGGATGGGGACCGCATCGCAGCTGTCGATGAGCGAGGCCGTTACTGCAGTACCCAGTTGCTGATGCCGCTGCTGATCGATCACCTGGCGCGGGCCCGGCAGCTGCCGGGCAAGGTGATTAAAACCGTAAGCGGCTCGGATCTGATGCGGCGTGTGGCCGAAGATCTGGGTCGCGAGGTGATTGAGAAGCCTGTCGGTTTCAAGTACATCGCCAGCGAGATGCTTGCTGGTGAGGTGCTGGTGGGTGGTGAGGAGTCCGGCGGCGTCGGCTTTGGGATGCATCTGCCGGAGCGCGATGCCGCCTTTGCTGCTCTGTTGCTGCTCGAGGCGCTTGTGGAAGGCGGCCAGCCTTTGGGTGCTCGTCTGGAGGCTCTGCAGGCTCGCTGCGGCGGCGGCAGTCATTACGACCGGCTCGATTTGCGCCTGGCGGATATGGAAAGCCGTGCCAGGCTCGAGCGCCGTCTGGCACAGGACCCGCCACAGGAGGTGGCCGGAGCTCCGGTACTGGAAGTCATTGGCACCGATGGAGTCAAGATGCGGCTTGGGCCTAGCCACTGGTTGATGTTGCGATTCTCCGGAACCGAACCGCTCCTCCGGATCTACTGCGAAGCGCCCGATCGTGAGCGGGTTGCTGTTGTTCTGGCCTGGGCTCAGGAGCTGGCTGAGTCCTCATGAGCAGCTCTGATAGGTGTCGGCGAATGCTGGTGATTGCCAGCGGCAATGCCGGCAAGGTGCGCGAGTTTCGCAGTCTGTTGGCCCATTTGCCTGTGGAACTGCAGTCCCAGCCGGAGGGGTTGGAGGTGGAGGAGACCGGCACCACCTTTGCGGCCAATGCCCGAATTAAGGCTGTGGAAGTGGCCCGCCGCAGCGGGCAATGGGCTCTGGCCGATGACTCTGGCCTCAGTGTTAATGCCCTCGGCGGTGCTCCTGGGGTGCATTCGGCTCGCTACGCCGCTACTGATCCAGAGCGCATTGAGCGCCTCTTGCAAGAGCTTGGTGACGCGACCGATCGCAGCGCTCTGTTCTGCGCAGCTCTGTGCGTTGCAGCACCTGATGGTGAGCTGCTGTTGGAGGTGGAGGGCCGCTGCGATGGCTGGATTACCACAGCTCCGCGCGGTGATGGTGGCTTTGGCTACGACCCCGTTTTTGAGGTGGGCCAGAGTGGAATCACGTTTGCGGAGATGGGACCCGAGCAGAAGCGCCGTGAGGGGCATCGAGGCCGTGCATTTGCGCTTCTCGAGCCCGAATTGCAAAAACTTTTACTTCTTTAGTAATTCTGATCCTTTTTCGTTGTCTCAGGGATTGACAGACGGGTCCCATGCGTATGGTGGCGCCTGCCGCTGACGGGTCCTTGGCCATTGCCATGACCACGGGTTACAGCGCGCAGACCGAAGGAGCTCTGCTCTGCATCAATGCCGCTTCGGACTGGGCCCTGACTTGTGTTGACAAACTCGCTGCCCAGAGCAGCTACACGCTGATCGACTACGGCGCCGCTGATGGCGGCACCGCTGTTGGGCTCTGGAACCAGGTGCTTGACCGGATGCATGCTCGCTTCCCTGAGGCGCATCTGACCCTGGTGGGCAACGATCTGCCCAGCAACGACAACGTGGCCCTGGCCGAGAACCTGGCTCTTCAGTTGCCTCGCGATCCTCAGCCCACCGTATTGGTGAGCTGCCGCAGCTTCTATGAGCGTCTGATGGCACCGGGTTCGGTCAGCTTCGGCTTCTCCGCCACTGCGATGCACTGGTTGAGTGCCTCCCCTGGCCCGCTGAACACCCATACCCATGTCCAGGCCTCCGGTGATGCGGAGGCCCTGCAGCGCTTCACCGCTCAGGCCATGGCCGACTGGAACTTCCAGCTCGATCTGCGCAGCCGTGAGCTGCAGGTGGGTGGCTTGTTGCTCACCGTCAACCTCTCCCGTGATGAAGAGGGCCGTTATCTGGGGAATAACGGTGGTCGCACGCGCAATGTCCACGATCAGCTGCACCAGATCTGGCGCGAGATGACCGATGAGGGCAAGGTCAGCGAGGAGCTTTATCGCAACGCAACGGTCAATAACTTCTACAAGTCCCCAGAGGAGTTCATGGCTCCCCTCAAGGACACCAATTCCCCCGCTTATCGCAACGGTTTGCGTCTGGTGGATCAGCGCACCGTCTACGTCGAGTGCCCGTACCGTCGCCGCTGGAATGAGGACAAGGACACGGCTGTCTTTGCCGCTGGCTTGATGGCCACCATTCGCAGTTGGAGCCGTCACAGCTTTGCCTCAGTCGCCGGTGACGCCATCGCCGATGAGGTGTACAGCCGCCTGGAGCAACGCATCGCTTCAGCTCCTGAGGAATGGAGCCTCGATTACGTCGAGCACCACCAGATCATGGAGAAGGTTGCAGCATGAGTAGTCCTGTATCCAGTAGCCCTGCGGTGACGGTGCTCGCCGAGCACGTCTCCGAGCATCTTTCAGTCTTTGTCGTGGCAGAGAGCACCTGTGCCGATCGGCCCGCCAACGGCGGTTTGCGTTTGCTCTCCTACGACGATGACGCCACCTGCAAGGCCGATGGTCACCGGCTTGCCAGCCTCATGACCAACAAACATGACCTCTACGGCACTGGCTTCGCTGGCGGCAAGGTGGTTGCCCGTGCCGCTGATCCCGCTGCGGTCAAAGACGAGTTGATCAATGTCACGGCGGGCCTACTCGAATCCCTCGACGGCGCCATGATCACGGGCTGTGATCTCAACACCAGCCTGGCGGACATGGAGAGGCTGACCGCCTTGACCCCCCATGTGCTCGCCGCTGTAGGCAGCCCTGTCGATGCCAGCAGCGCCACCGCGTTCGGCACCATCGGTGCGGTCGAAGCTGTCCTCAAGGCATCCCTCGAGCAGGCGATTCCCGGCACCGTGCTGGTGCACGGCTGTGGTGCCGTTGGTGGTCCGGTGGCCAAGGCCCTGATCGCGAATGGCTGGACGGTCTACACCGTTGATATGGACCCTGTGCGGGCCAGCATTCCCGGTGCCACCGTGTTGGATCCCCATAGCGACTGGTGGAATCGCGAGCTGGACCTGCTTTTGCCTTGCTCGATTTCGGGTTTGCTGACGGCTGAGATCACCGAGGCGCTGCAGGTGAAGGCTGTGGTTCCTGCCGCCAATGCCCCCTTTGCTGAACCCGCTTTGGCGGAGTCTCTACGCCGGCGAGGTGTACGGGTGCTGCCTGACCCTCTAGTCAATGCTGGGGCGGTGATCGCCGATTCGATCGAGCGCTTCTCCCCAGCGGCCTGGAAGCAGGCCAGCCCTGAGCAGGTTTATGCCTTTGTGCGTAACGCTGTGCGTAATCGGGCCACTGATTTCTTGAACCAGCGCGATCAGGGACTCAGTGTTGGTGAAGCCCTTATGGAGGTGGCTGCCGGAGCCAGCCATGACCCCATCGGTTTGAGCTTCGTTCTTTCGGCATGAGCAACGTCTCTATTCCCAGTAGCGCAGCGGTCGTGATCGTCGGTGGCGGCATGGCTGGCCTCAGCTGTGCGTCCTCCCTGGCCCAGCAGGGTGTCACCGATGTGGTGTTGCTCGAGGCCAAGACTCTCGCCCACGCGGGGGCCAGCAGCTTCGGTGAATCCCGCATGTTCCGGGAGATGTACTCCGATCCTGTGCTGTGCCGCTTGGCCCAGGAGGCCAACCGCCTCTGGCGGATTGAGGAGCAGCGCAGCGGTGAAACCCTGCGGCAGACCCACGGCCTGCTCTTCTATGGCGAGAGCTGGGATGAAGAGACGATCGAGGGCTCCATCCCTGGGGCACGCCGGGTGATGGATGACCAGGGCATTCCCTATGAAGCCCTGGATTCAAAGCAGATCGCCGAGCGTTTTCCGCTCCGACCACGTGCTGATTTCACCGGCCTGTTTGAGCCCACTGCTGGTGCGGTGCGCAGCGACCGGGTCATCGCCCACTGGACCCGTACGGCCCGCGCTGCAGGTCATCAGCTGATTGAGCATTGCCCAGTTAAGGCAGTGGATCCCCGCGCTGGCAGCGTCACCCTGGAGAGCGGCGAGACGATCGAGGCTGCCCAGGTTGTGGTGGCCTGTGGCATTTGGAGCCAGCTGCTGCTGGCTCCCCATGGTCTGGCCCCCAAGCTTGAGGTTTGGCCGATGCTCTGGGCGCACTACACCGTTGATCCCGATCAGGCCGATCGCTATCCCCAGTGGTTCTGCTTCCAGCAGGAGCGAGGCGATGACGGTGGGCTTTATTACGGCTTCCCCGTTCTGAGTCGCACCGAGGACGGCCGACCCAAGATCAAAGCTGGCATCGACTGGGCACCCAAGGATCTGCGGGTGGATGCTCCCAATGCCATGGCCAAGGACCCACCGGCCCGTTTGGTGGAACTGCTGGATCACTTCCTGTTCAACAACGTCAGTGGAGTGCAGCAGCGCGTTGAGACCGTGATAAGCCCCTATTCCATGGCGTCTGATGTCAATTTTGTGCTTGATCGCATGGGCCCTCGCCTGAGCCTCTTCAGTGGTGGATCCGGTCAGGCTTTCAAATTTGCACCCTTGATCGGTAGTTCCCTGGCCCGCCTGGCCATCGGCGCCACCCCCACCGTTGACCTGTCTTGCTGGAGCCGCGACCGCGATGCCGTCCGAATCTGAACGTTCTTGGCTGAGGCAGCCCCCGCTGTGGGTTGGTGCTGGCCCATTGCTGGTGTTCCTGGTAATGGCCGCTGTGGACCTCAAGCTGGCCACCGCCTTCACCCAGGGCGGTAAGGCGATCATCAGCGACTGGTTGGGGAGCACCTGGCAGTTAATGGTGGCGGTGTTGTTCCTGCTTGCCCTCGGCTTGGCTATCAGCCCTGTGGGGAAGCTGAAGCTGGGGGGCGCTGAGGCCAAACCCAGCCTCAAGCTCTTCGACTGGTGTGCGGTGCTGATCTGCACCCTGCTGGCTGGAGGCGGGGTGTTCTGGTCCGCAGCCGAGCCGCTATTTCACTTTCAGACACCTGCCCCTTATTTCCAGGGGATTGAAGGTGGTACCGAGGCAGCCGTGGATCCGGCCCTGGCCGTCAGTTTTTTGCATTGGGGATTTCTGGCCTGGGCGCTTGTCGCGACCACCGTCACGATCACTTTCTCGGTGCTTGAGCGACGCGGCGAGCCCCTGCGGCCCCGCAGCCTTCTGGTACCCCTCGTACCTCGCGGTTGGGTGGATGGTCCCCTCGGTCATCTCAGCGATGGTCTCTCTGTGGTGGCGGCTATCGCCGGCACCGTGGGTCCTCTTGGCTTTCTCTCCTTGCAGCTCAGCAACGCCGCCGGCCAGTTGCCCGGCATCAGTGACAGTGCTGGGCTGCAGTCGCTGGTCGTGGTGTTGCTGACCGCGGTGTTTGCCGCCTCAACGGTGAGTGGCATCCAGAAGGGCATCAAATGGCTTTCCGAGCTCAATGTCTGGCTCACCATTGCTTTGGCCGTTGCTTTCCTATTGCTGGGACCCGGACTGTGGTTGATCCAGCACTTCCTGAGTTCCTTTGTCCTCTACATCAGCAATCTTCCGCAGATGGCCCTGGCGCAGAACGTCGCTCCGGGCAACTGGGTCAATGGCTGGACAGTTTTCTACTGGGGTTGGTTCCTGGGCTATGCACCTCTAATGGGACTGTTCACCGCTGGAGTCAGCCGCGGACGCAGCGTGCGCGAACTGGTGTTGGCCGTGGCGATCCTCTGTCCGTTGGTGACCAACATCTGGTTCACCCTGCTGGGAGGGAGTGGTTTGTTTCTGGAGCTGTCGCAGCAGGGATCGATTACCGGTCCTCTCGCTCAAAACGGAGCTGCTGCAGCTCTTCTGGCCATCCTGACCCAGTTACCGCTCGCGTGGCTGCTCATTCCCATCGGTCTTCTGCTGGTGGTGTTGTTCATGGCCACCAGTGCCGATTCGATGAGCTACGCCGCCGCCATGGTGGTGAGTGGTCAGAGCACGCCACCGGCGGTCTTGCGCCTCTTTTGGGCCTTGATGATCGGCAGCCTCACCCTCGTGCTGTTGCGCATCGGCACCAGCCTGGGTGACAGCACCAGCATCAACGCTCTGCAGGCATTCATCGTGATTGCTGCAGTGCCGGTGACACCCTTGGTGCTCACCACCCTATGGACGGCGCCGCGGTTGGCCTGGCGCGAGTGGCAGCGGCAACAGGCTTGAGACCGAGCCTCTTTTGTCTCAGTCCGAGCTGACCCAGCTGCCGTGCAGGCCGTGCGGGACAGCAAGCGGTAGCTCCAGCACAGCCTGTTCGCTTAGATCGTCGGCATTGAGGATCACCAGATCACTGGCGCAGCGTGCTCCATTCCATACCAAGCACAGCACCCAGCCATCGTCCTCGCTGGTGGCACCTGGCCGAGCCACCATCACCGGCTCGCTGACGAAACCGCGCGGGGCAGCGCTCCAGATGTGCCGCGCTCCACTCTTGAGGTCGAGCTTCTTGATCGCCTGCAGCGGGTCATTTCCCTGTTCCCGTTCGGCTACTGCCATCCATGCGTAGCGGGCTTCCAGTCCCACTTGCGCTGGATTGACCATGGCAAATTCGCAGCATCGCCCGCTCAGGCGCTGGCTTTGAATCGTGCCCTTGGTCGGATTGATGCGGCAGCGCTCTAACAGTCCCTCGGGGATGAGCTCGAAATCAACCTGGCGGAAGTCCACATCAGGACCAATGGAGGGGAAATCGGTGTAGTAAATGCTGTCGATGACCACCTCATCGCCTTCTTCCCAAGCGTTGAGGTGATGGAAGACAAATCCTTCCGGAGCGTCGATGATCTTGGGCGGCTGGCCAGCGAAAGTGCCGCTTTCGCGTGGGACCAGCCAGAACTTGGCCTGCCCGCCGGCCTTGGATTCCAGGCACTGGGCGGCCCCCTTGCGTCCCATCACGAAGGGCAGGGGGTTGAAGTTGATGGCGTTCTGCAAAAACACAGCCCAGTTGGGTGTGATGGCGAAGTCATGCAGAAAGGCGAAGCCATTGAAGCTGTCGCGCCGCTCACTCAGTAGCTGGCCGGCCTTGATGCCTGTTTCAGGCTCGTCCTCGACAGCAAATTCCATCAACCGCAGCGTGCTGCGCGGCCCGGTCTTGACCCCGAAGGTCACCATTCGTTTGCTGCCGTGATGGCCCGGGTCAAAGCGGGGATGGGCACTGAAGGCATCGCCTGGCTTGAGCACACCATCGAGGCGACATAGCCCGCGGGTTTCGAGACTGTCTGGATCCAAGGCATGGGGCTCGGCAGCCTCCCAGAGGGCCAGGAGGTCATCGCCTAGGCGCACTACCCCGGTGTTGGCGATGTTTTTAAGCCGCAGATCAAAGGCATTAGCCAGCACTCCACCAGGCTTCTGGCTGCCAAAGACACCGCGGAAGAGAACCTTGCCGGCCTTCTCCTCCGCCAGCCAGCCCTCGGTGCGCACAAAGCGGTTGCTCAGCTGCGCGGTGCCCCCCTGCAGCCGCAGGGCCGTGATCATTCCGTCCCCGTCGAAGGGGTGGTGCACCCACTGGCCGCCCCGTTCCAGCCTGCCAGGACCGTTGCGGTAGAGGACCCCCTGCAGCTCCGCGGGCAGGCTGCCGCGGCTGACGGGGAGATGCAGCTCGTTCAGCTCCTGGCCAACGTTGCGGAAGGCGCTGGCCCAGTCGCTCCGGTCATAGGCCGGGGCCTTAGTGGGGGCGACGGTCATGGCTGAACAGAAGCGACATCCATCATCCCGTAAAGGACTGTTAAGTGGCGTTCAGATGGCCCACGGCTTCCACCCACTGGTGCAGCTGCCAGTCCACCTGGCCGCTGCGCACCATCGGGTCATTCAGAATCAGTGCTTCCGCGCTGCCGTAATCGGCTGCCTGGAGCAGCAGTAGGCCACCGCCCCCCGGGGTCCCCCCGCTATCCACCAAATAGCCGCTGCTGATCGCTACTCCCTCGGATCGCAGACGTTTGACCCAGCTGTGGTGCTCAGCAATGGTCTGGCGCATTTGTGATCCTGGGCAGCGCAGGGTTTCTCGTTTGACAAACCACGGCACAGCCTTAGGCCTTGGCGCCGGCTTGCTCCAGCACCCCCTTGCTGCTGGGCACCTTCCCGGCGCGGCGCGGGTCGATTTCTGTGGCCATGCGCAAGGCGCGAGCGAATGCCTTAAAGCTGGCTTCCACGATGTGGTGTGAATTCACCCCATCGAGCTGGCGGATGTGCAGCGTCAGCCCTGCGTTGTTGGCCACGGCCACGAAGAACTCTTTGACCAGTTCCGTGTCGTAGCTGCCAATCTTCTGGGCCGGGATGTTGAGGCTGTAGCTGATATGGGGCCGGCCGGAGCAGTCCAGGGCGACTTGCACCAAGGCTTCGTCGAGGGGCGCCAGAAAATGGCCGAACCGGTGGATGCCTTTGCGATCACCTAGGGCCTGGCTGAGGGCTTGCCCCAAGGCGATGCCTACATCCTCATTGGTGTGGTGGTCATCGATGTGGGTGTCGCCGTTGGCGCTGATCTCCAGATCAAAGAGGCCATGGCTGGCCAGCTGGTGGAGCATGTGATCGAGAAACGGCACCCCGGTGCTCACTTGGCACTGCCCCGAGCCATCGAGGTGGATCACCACTCGCACATTGGTCTCACCGGTCTGCCGGTGCACCTGCCCCTGGCGCTCAGTGCCCATGCCCACTCCGTTCTCACCCCATGCTGACAGCCTCCGGCCTCAGGTCCATAGCTGGGCCTTTGGCCCTTGTGCCGGTACAGCGGAGGGATGGCCTTGACCCAGCAGATCCCCGCTGATTTCAGCGCAGATGTGATCCATCGGCAGGCCGAACCTGGCACTGCTGAAGGGGTCTTCCAAAAGGGCACCGAGCCGCTCGGCCATAACAAAGCCAATCAGGCTGATGAACCCCACCACTGACCAGTGCGGATGGCTGATTTCGTCCATGCGAAGGAACAGCAGCAGCCCGAAAAACCAGACAATTAACCGTATGAAGAGTGAATAGGACGGTGGCATGGGTTGCTGTTGGATCTGCTCAAGCCCCCCCATGGCCTTGAGGATGCGGCTGTGGGCGGTGAACAGCAGCACTCGGCTGGGTCCGTCATTGATCAGTCCTTGCTTGACCAGTTCGGCCATGCCATAGGCCTGATCCTGCAGTAGCTGTTGTCGCCCCCTCCCAGGTTCGACGCTGAGTTCCTTCTCCAGCTGGGTTGTGGCTTGCTCGCAGCTGGTGCTCATCCAACCGCGCAGATCACTATTGAGGTTCCAACTGATCAGCACATGCCGTTTGTTCAGCAGCTCCCACAACGGGTGCTGTCCGGGCTGACTCTGCAAGGCGATCAGTCCATCGCGCCATTCACGGCTGGCACTAACCATGCAGGCCCAATGGGTGCGTGCATCCCACCAGCGTTGAAAAGCCTGGGTGTTGCGAAAGGCCGTGAAAACAGAGACGGAGATGCCGAGTAGCGGCAACAGCACCTTGGGACTGAGTTTCTGCTCCAGTGCTGGAGGGACAACGAGGTGGCAGAGCAGAGTCAGCACCAGCGCCAGCAAGAGATCCCCGCGCAGGGCATGCAGCACATGCCAGCACAACAGCAGCGTGCCTGAGCGTCCGTTGGGGTGAAGCATCGCCTCAGCGTGAGATCACATGCCGTTCACGCAGTAGCCGGCGTCGACATAGATGGTCTGGCCGGAGATGCCGCTGGCCAGATCGCTAAGCAGGAACGCTGCCGTGCCGCCCACTTCCATCTGGGTCACTGTTCTGCGCAGTGGGGCCTTTTCTTCCACGTTGTGGATCATGTCGAGGATGCCGCCGATGGCGGAGCTCGCCAGGG
>CAJWXK010000034.1 GCA_913048995.1 uncultured Synechococcus sp.
TGGCCAGGGTCATCTCCACCTTGGAGATCAGCATGCGGAAGAAGGGCCAGCTCTGATAGAGCACGCGCAGCAACTCGATGCGACTTGGGTCATCAGCCAGCTCATCGCGGATGGCGGCACCGACACCAAACCAGCTGGGGAGTAGGAAGCGGCTCTGGGTCCAGCCAAATACCCAGGGGATCGCTCGTAGCGAGGAAAGATCGCGAGCACCGACGCGTCGGCGGGCTGGTCGTGAGCTGATCTGTAATTTGCTGATTTCCTCGATCGGGGTGATCTGCTCAAAAAAGGCCACCAGGGACGGGTGCTCGTGCACTAAGGCGCGGTAGTGCTGCCGTGAACGGGAGGCCAGCTGGTTCATCAGATCGTTCCAGGCCGGCGTGTCGTCCGTGTCGCTGGTGAGCAGGCTGTTCTGCAGCACTGCGGATGTCATGGTCTCGAGGTTGTAGAGCGCCAGCTCCGGCAGGGCGTACTTGGAGGCCAGGACTTCTCCCTGCTCGGTGATCTTGATTCGGCCACGCAGGGTGCCGCTGGGCTGGGCCAGGATTGCCTGGTAGGCGGGGCCTCCGCCACGGCTGACCGAACCACCACGGCCATGGAAAATTCGCAGCCCTAGCTCGTAGCGAGTGCAGAGAGCCTGCAGGGCGATTTGGGCGCGGTGGATCTCCCAGTTGCTGGCAAGGAATCCTGAATCCTTGTTGCTGTCGGAGTAGCCGAGCATGACTTCCTGCAGCGGCACCTCCTCGTTCTGGAGCAGACGTCGGTAGAAAGGCCGCTCGAAGATGGCCCCCATCACTTCAGGGGCACACTTGAGGTCCTCCACTGTCTCGAACAGGGGAATGACCTTCAGTCGGGTTGTCCCCTCCACTGGATCCACCAGGCCGGCTTCCTTGGCCAGCAGCAGCACCTCCAGCAGGTCAGATTCGGTGTGACTCATTGAGATCACATAGGTGCGGCAGATGCGCTCCCCGAACTCCTCCTGCAGCCGCTTGAGCATGCGGAAGACCGCAAAGGTCTCTGCTGTGGCGTCACTCCATTCCGGCCCGATGGGGATCAGTGGTCGGCGGGTTTGCAGTTCCTGGAGAAGCCAGGCCACCCGCTCTGGCTCATCCATGGCGTCGTAGTCATGCTCGAGCTGGAGGAAGCGAGTGAGCTCAGCTAGGGCCTCGCTGTGGCGGGTGCTCTCCTGACGAATGTCGAGTGATGCCAGGCAAAACCCGAAGATCTGGACCTGGCTGAGCAGCCGGTTGAGCGGCTCGCTGCTCAGACCAGTGGCCTCAAGGCTTCCGCGAACTAGTTCCAGGTCACCACGGAAGTCCTGGAACGTGCTGTAGTGCAGCTCCTGCGAAGTTGTCAGGCCGCTGAAGGCCGGGTCCGGTTCTTGGAGTCCTAGCGGTGATTCCCAGCTGGATTCAGCGAGCTGGGCGTTGCGTTCAATGGTTCGCTCTAGGCGCTCGAGCACATAGCAGAGTTTGAGCCGGTAGGGCTCGAGGCGGTAGCGGGCCGCCAGCTTTTCGTAGACCTCAGGAAACCGCAGCCGGTCCATTTCGAGGGACTCCAGCAGGGCAGGGCTCACCTGGCTCCATTGCATGGAGATGCTGAGTTGATCGCGCAGATCCCTCACCGAAGTGCGGTAGCGCTCGAGCATCAGCTGACGTTGGTAACAGGCTGTGCGCCAAGTGATCTCTGGTGTGACCGAGGGGTTGCCATCGCGGTCAGAGCCCACCCATGAGCCGAAGGTGCAGAAACCGTCTTCCGGTGGGATCACATCGGGGTATGACTCGGCCAGGGCCTTGCGCATTCGCTCATGCAGCAGCGGCATGGCTTCAAACAGCACTTGCTGGAAGAAGTGCAGGGCGTAGTCCACCTCATCAAGTACAGATGGCTTGAACTGATGCAGTTCGTCTGTCCGCCACCACAGCCGGATCTCCTCCTCTAGCTGCAGGCGCAGCCCCTGGGAATCTTCAAAGGTCTCAAGCCCTTGACCGGTGCCCTCGAGGCGTTGGATCAACTGGGCGATGCGCCGGTGCTTGTGGCGCACGGTGTGGCGCACGATCTCAGTGGGGTGGGCGGTGAACACCAGCCGCACATCCAGTTCCCGCAGCAATGGCTCCAGCAGTCCCGGCGGAACATTCAGCGCCCGCATCCTTTGGAAGAGGCGCTGGAATGTGGCCGGTTCGTCCTGACTGGCAAGCGCGCCGGTTTCGCTTTCCGCCCCCAGACCTCCTGGAGCCATGGTGGCCAGGTAGCGATCTTCTTCGATGTGTTGCTCGAGGATGTTGACGAGCTGGAAATAGAGCGAGAAGGCGCGTGCCGCAGCAATCGCCTCGGCTAGATCCATATCAACGATCAGGGCGATGATCTGATCGGATGTTTCCTCTTCCTGGCAGAGCTGCTTGAGCTGCAGCAGCCGTTCAGCCTGATCCGGAGGACATTCGCTTTGCAGCACGGTGCGCCAGAGGTCCTCCACCAGCTCTAGACGTTCATTCAGTTGGCGCAGGGTGCGGCGGCCGACCGTGGCAGCAATGTCGGGCAGCGAAACCTGCATGCGAGGGGTAGACCGGCTCATCGGTTGTTCGATCATCCCAAATCGGCCCCAGTGATGCTGCTCAGCTCTCGCTCCTGGCTCTCCATGAGGGCTGCTTCCTGACTGAGTATCGCGTTGATGCTTTGGCCCTGATTGTGCTTTCTCAGCCAGCGCATGGCGGTGTTGCCCTCTTCCAGCAGGGTTTCGATGGGTTCAAGCCAACGGCTGGGTTCCAGTCCCTTGGCCCAGTGCTGCAGCTCCTCGAGCTGGTTACTGATCCATTGGCGAGCTCCTACGACCCGGCCGTTCTGCCAGTGATGCAGCTCGGCATCCAGGCTCTTCAGTGCTGCCTGCTGATCATTGGCATCGGCCAGGTCGGCGAGTTGCGTCAGGTTCAGTGCGCTGTGGTTTGCAGGGTCGTCGCAGCCCCGATCGAGAAGCTGAAGCAGCCGTAGCTCACAGAAGGCCGTGATGGCTAGCAGTTGACGCGGATCAGTGACCAGATCACAGATCCGTAGCTCCACCCGGTTGAGGCTGTGGGGCCTCTCCGGTCCGTTGGGGCGCACTGAACCCCAAAAATGGCGCACATTCCTCATCGCCCCAGAGGCCAGTTGATCTTCCATCCACTGGATGTAATGGGCCTGATCGCGAAAGAGCGGCACCTTGGCTGGGGTCAGTGGGAACTGACGCCATCGCTGCGAGTGGGCACCGCAGATGCGGCCATCGAGGAAGGGGGAACTGGCGCTAAGGGCAAGCAGCAGGGCGGCTTCGCACCGAAGTAGACGGCAGGCCGCCATGATCGCTGCGCTGTCTTCAAGGCCAAGGTTGATGTGAACACTGGCCGTGACGACTCGGGTGCTGTAGGCGTCTTCGATGAACTGGTGGTATGGATTCTGCGGATCCGAGCGTTCAAAGCGCTGGCTGTCCCCCAGGCTCAAGGTGCTGCCGGGCAGCAGGGTTAGTTGCCGCTCAGCCAGCCAGCGCCGCAGCCGCTGACGTGGCTGGAGAAGATGTTGCAATTGCAGGCTGTAGTCCGCTTCAGGCGGGGTGATGTATTCGAGGTTGCGGCGATCGGGCTCTGTGACCACCTCAGGTAGTGCGGCAGCCGCTTCAGAGGAGCAACCGACCACTGTGCCGTCGCTGCGGCCGGTGTACATCTCGACTTCAAAGCCCTTGAGCAGGAGTTCGCTCATGGTTGCTGTCCGTCATCAAGGCAGGCCAGGGCCTTGAGTAGTCCACGGGCCTTATTCAGGGTCTCCTCGTACTCAGCAGTGGGCTGGGAGTCGGCCACTACGCCGGCGCCGGCTTGCACTTGCACCCGCCAGGCCTTTGTCTCTCCTTGGGTTACCACCATCGTGCGGATGGTGATGGCGGTGTTGAGGGCTCCGCTGAGATCCATGGCTCCATAGACCCCGGAATAGGGGCCCCTGGCGTTTGGTTCCAGGTCATGGATCAGCTGCATGGCTCTGATTTTTGGCGCCCCGCTAACGGTGCCGGCAGGGAAGGAGGCTCGCAGGAGATTCCAGACGTCATGAGGTGGCTGCAGCTCTCCGTGCACCTCTGAGACGATGTGCATCACGTGGGAATAGCGCTCGATCACCATCAGCTCTCCAACACTGACGCTGCCGGGACGGCACACCCTGCCCAGGTCATTGCGACCCAAGTCCACCAGCATCACGTGCTCGGCGCGCTCCTTGGGATCTGCAAGCAGTTCCTGCTCCAGGGCCAGGTCCTCGGCTAAATCGGCCCCACGACGCCGGGTGCCGGCGATGGGACGTACCGATGCTTCTACCCGTCCGTCCGGCAGCGGGTCGGCCTTCACCATGACCTCGGGGCTGGAGCCGATCAGGTGCCAGCCGTTGAAGCTGAAGAAGCCCATGTAAGGCGATGGGTTGACCATTCGCAGGCTGCGGTACAGGTCAAAGGGGTCATGGTCCACTTCCGTATCGAGCCGCTGGCTCAGCACGAGCTGGAACACATCTCCTGCAGCGATGTGTTCACGGCCGCGGCGCACGGCCGCTTCAAAAGCCTCTTGGGTGGTGTTGCTGCGCATGGCGAGACCTTCAGCGCTGCGCTCTTGCCAGCGCAGGGGTGTGCGCCCGCTTGGTATGGGCTGCTGCAGCTTCTCTTCAAGGGCTTGGAGACGGGCTTCAGCCGCAGCACGCTCTTGATTGGCATCGCCACCGTTGCTGTGGTCGGCGTAGGCGATAGCGGTCACCATTCGCCGGACTTGGTCAAAGACCAGCAGCGTGTCGCAAAACATCCAGCAGCCGTCGGGTAGATCGGAGGCGTCGCGGGGATGCACCGGCACGCTGGACTCAACCCACTGGATTAGCTCGTAGCCCCAGAAGCCGAATAGCTGTCCCACCGGCGGTAACCCTGGGATTGTCGCGCTGGTGTATGGGGCTAGGCGTTCACGCAGTAGGGCAAAGGGATCTCCCTCAAGCTCTTCTCGGCGCCCGTCGCGGTGCTCAATCCAGGCATGGTGGCCGCGAACGCTGAGCACCCAGAGAGGATCGCTGACGACAAAGCTCCAGCGCCCCAGCTGCTCGCCGCCTTCCACTGACTCCAGGAGTGCCCCATAGGGGCGGCCCTCACCCACCTTCAACCATGTGCTGACAGGGGTCTCGAGGTCAGCCGGCCAGCGGCGCCACAGGGGCTCGAAGCTTGGGGTCTGGTCGGGACTTGCCATTGCAGGCTTGGCAGAAAAAAAGGCGGGTCTTCAGACCCGCCTTTCTAAGGGATGGTTGGACTGGGCGAGAGGCTCAGCTGTCGAAGGTGTTGCGGCCGCTGAACTTGATGTTGGCGGGATTTCCGTTTTCACCGATGCGGCGAGGGTTGTGGCCAACCATGGAACGACCTTCGTTGACTTTCTCGGGGAAGACACCGTCCTTGGGATGCAGAAATTCCATGTCTCCACCGGGATAGATCCGGTAAATCTTGTAGTCCTCAATCCGGGGCTTGAATTGGGTGCGCAGTTGGGTGCCGAGGGCCAAGCACTGCTCCTTGCGGGCGAAGTACATGATGTTTTCGCCGGAATTCATCATCGCCGCGCCACCTGTAGGCAGCTCAAAGGCCTGAGCCGAGCTGCTGCTCCAGGTGATTGCGTATTTTTCTTCTGTCTCGGCGGCGTTCAGAAGTCCACCGGTACTGCCGATGAAACCAGGAAGCTGACCGGTGAGAGTGGAGGCCGTTGACATACCGCCAGAGGTGTCACAGATGGCTGGAAGCTAGCACTCATCAAGGGTTTGCTCAGGCAAGTTGCCGCTTCCTTCATGACCTTCAACATTGGCCAGGGGCAGATAGAGCGTCAGGCTGTGCCCAGGGCGTTCAGTGAGGCGGCCGCCAAGGCTGGCGAACAAGCGCTGGATGGCCTGGGGACTGAGTTGCAGGCTGCCGGTGGCGGGATCCCAGCTCAGTACGGGGCCAACGCTGGTGTTGTCAGTCGCGGCAGCAAAATCGTCGTCATCGCCAGCACCGCTGAAACGCAGCTTGAGGCGATCCCCCGCACTGGAGAGGGTGACCATGACTTCATCTCCACGGCGGAGGCCGCGGCTGAAGCGGTCCATCAGTCCCAACAGCATCGATTCGAGCAGGGCGGGATCACTCATCACATGAGGCAGTGGAGTTTCCTTCCGTAAATGGAAATCAAGTTCGCGCCGCTTCAGTTGCCGCTGCCAGGCCTCCTCCAGTTGGGGCAGCAGATCGGACAGATTCGTTCGTGCTAGGGGTCGATCAGAGCGAGGGGCCCGTTCCAGTTCAGCGGCCTGGAAGATCAACCCGAATCGGTCGATCTGTTCGCTGCATTCTTGGTCGATCTGCTCTAGCCGCTGCCGGTGCTGATGCTGCAGATCACTTCGGCGCTGCAGAGAACGGATCAAGGTGCGGATCGTTGCTAGGGGTGTGCGCACCTCATGGGCCAGGGCCTCCAGCAGCCCCAACTGATCGCCACCGACAGCAGACTCATCGCTCTTCGGGGCACTCACTAGGGTCAGGCTCGGGGTTGCCTTGGCCAGTTGCGCGGCCACCTGTGGCCAAAACGACGCAGCAAGGTGTTGGCAGGGTTCCAGGGCGCCGAGTTGCTGCACCTGCCGCTTGAAACCTTCGGCTGCGTCAGTGTCCTCCATTTCCATGCGGCGACCGAGTTGTTGCAGCAGCTCAGCGAGCAGCTGCGGCTCAAAGCGCGCCAGCAGCTGACGTCTACCTGGCTTGCCATGCAGTGCCAGAGCGACTTGGAGTGGGCCGGTGATCAGCACCAGCAACGGATCGGTGCCGTCATCCTCTTGAAGCGGCAGCTGCCACAACCTCTGCTTTAGGGCTGCGTCAGGGATGCTGGCGGGTAGTTCAGGTGCCCTCTGGTCCCAACCGGCTGGTGTCCAGACCCAGCCGGGGCAACGACTCAGTATGTCGGGCTCATGTAGGGCTGGCAGCGGCGAAGCTAGCCACAGCCCCTCAGGACAGCCGAGTTGCAGTAGCTGCTCCTGCAGCACCGTGAGTGCAGCCCACCATTGCCTTCTGACGCTTTCGTCATTGCCGCGGCCGGGTGGAACGGCCCCAGCCAGCTGCTCCCGCAGCTCCAGCAGGGACGGTGCGGGACTCACTGCAGTCGCATGCGAGCGCGGCGGGCGCGGCGCTCTACCGACGCCACCAGCCCCAGCCCTAGGAAATTCACGAGCAGGGCAAAGCGCCCGTAACTGAGCCAGGGAAGCGGGATGCCGGTCACAGGCCCTAGGCCGATGGTCATGTTGATGTTGATCACCACCTGAAACATCACCATCGCCAGCACCCCGATGACCACAAGCGATTCGAAGTCAGTGCGTGCTTCTCCGGCGATCTGTAGCAACCGCCAGGCCAGTAGCAGGTAACCCGCCAGCACGATGACGCAGCCCAGGAATCCGGTCTCCTCACCGAGTGCACTGAAAATGAAATCTGTGTGCTGCTCAGGAATGAACTGCAACTTGGTCAGCATCCCCTGCATCAGCCCGGATCCAAACACCTGGCCTGAGCCGATACCGATGCTGCTCTGCAGAAGGTGATAACCACCGCCAAGCGGGTCTTTGGTGGGATCGAGGAAGAGGATCAAACGGTCTCGCTGGTAATCCTTGAGACCGTGCTGCCAAAGCAGCGGTGTGATCCAAGCGAAGACCCCATTAATAGCCAGAGTGGCGCTCAAGGCGATTAGTTTCCAGGGCAGGCTGCGCCAGGCCAGCATTCCCAACAGAAGCAGCCATGGGATCAGTCCCCAGGGAAACAGCCCTGCGATCAGGGCGGTGGGCAGCGGTGAAATCAGCAGGATCAACCACGCCAGAGGTAGTCCGGCCCAATAGAGCATCGCCAGAAGCACGGCTCCGAATACCAGTGAGGTCCCAAGGTCGGGCTGGATGAAGACCATCGCCCATGGGACGGAAATCACGGCAAAAGGCCGCAATAGATCAACCGGTCGCTCTACCGGGTGTTTGGCAAGGATCCCGGCGAGCAGAAGGATCGCTGCCAGTTTGGCGAACTCCGAGGGCTGGATGTTCAGTCCGCCGATTGAGATCCAGCGTTGAGCTCCTAAGGCGCTGGTGCCCACCACCTTCACAGCTAGCAAGCTGACAAGGGTGGCGATATAGACAGGCAGAAGGAGCTTCTGCAGCCGCTCTAGGGCGATCCGCGAGAGCCCTACCGCCATCGCGATGGCAACGGCGGCGGTGATCCAGTGGTTCTTCCAGTCGGCTAGCGGAGACTCACGCTGGGTACTGGCGATGAGTACACCGGCCACCAGGGTGAGAAAGATGGGCACCCCCCAGAGGATTGGGTCAAAGCGCACCAAGCTTTTGCGTCCACTGCGCAGTTTGTTGGCCCCTGTCCGGCCGCTGCGGATCCCCTGGTAGGTGGGCATGATCTCAGAGCCGGTGGGCCGCCTGCAGATTGCTGGCAAGGTCCCTGAAGGCTGCCGCAGCAAGGCTGTCAGGCTGGCTGAGCGTGACAGGCCGGCCACTGTCTCCCCCCTGCTGAACAGGCAGTTCGATGGGGATCTGAGCCAGCAGCGGTACGCCGGCTTCATCCGCAAGGCGCTGGCCGCCGCCGCTGCCAAAAATCGGGTACTGCCGTTCCGGCTGGTCTGGTGGGGAGAACCAGCTCATATTTTCGACCACCCCGAAGATGGGCACACCCATCTGCTGGAACATCGCCAGGCCGCGGCGCGCGTCCTGCATGGCCACCTGCTGTGGTGTGGTCACGATCACTACGCCCGCCATCGGTACAGCTTGGGCAAGGCTGAGTTGGGCATCACCGGTGCCGGGGGGCAGATCCACGACCAGGACATCCCGCTCACCCCACTCCACCTGATAGAGGAATTGGCGAATGATTCCGTTCAGCATCGGTCCGCGCCAGATCACCGGTTGATCGGGGCCGATGAGCAGTCCCATCGACACCATGACCAGGCCGCTGGTGGAGATCGGCGTCAAGCGCTGCTCATCTCCTGACCCCTGCACCTCGGGTGTTTGTTCCACAACCCCGAGCATGGTCGGGGCGTTGGGGCCATAGATGTCGGCATCGAGTAGCCCCACTCGTAGTCCGCTGGCTGCAAGAGCGCAGGCCAGATTGACCGCCACGGTGCTCTTGCCGACCCCGCCTTTGCCGCTGCTAACGGCAATCACCTGCTTGACCCCTGGAATGGGCTGTTGGGGTTGCACCTGGCCGTGGCCGGCAGCGCCGATCGGAGCCCCTTCTCCTGGCTGCGCTAGTTCAATCTGTACGTCATCGATGCCATCAAGTTTCAGTAGGGCTGAACGTGCTTCTGAAGCGATGCGATCACGCTGGCTAACGGCGAACTTCGGCAAAGTCAGGCGGAAGACAGCGCGGTTTTGCTCAAGCCGGAGCTGCTCAATCCAGCCCAGCTCCAGCAATTCGCGGCCGCTGCCCGAATCCTTTAACCCCTTCAGCACTCGGCGGGCGTCGTCAACCGTGGCCATGCAGCATCCAGTCCTGGCGCCGGATCCTAGTGACAGCCCCTTACAGCCCCTTGTGCTGGCTGCGGTGGCCCTGAAAGGCTGAGACGTATCCCGTCCAGACTCTGTGTCCGCTGTTTCCCCTCCTGCCGATTCCCGCAGCCGCATGAAGGCTCTGCTGATGGGGCTGCAGGACAGCATCTGCGCCGGGCTGGAGCAGCTCGATGGTGAAGGCCGCTTCGCCGAGGAGAGCTGGGTGCGGCCTGAGGGCGGTGGCGGCCGCTCTCGGGTGATGCGTGAGGGGGCTGTCTTCGAGCAGGGGGGAGTGAACTTCTCTGAAGTGCAGGGCGAGAACCTGCCCCCTTCGATTCTCAATCAGCGCCCCGAGGCTGCCGGCCATCACTGGTATGCAGTGGGCACTTCGATGGTGCTGCATCCACGCAACCCCTACATCCCGACGGTTCATCTCAACTACCGCTACTTCGAGGCTGGGCCGGTGTGGTGGTTTGGTGGTGGTGCAGACCTCACCCCGTACTACCCCTTCCTCAGCGACGCCCAGCATTTCCATCGCACCTTGAAAGGCGCTTGCGACAGCGTCGATCCCGCTTACTACCCGGTGTTCAAGCCATGGTGTGACGAGTACTTCTTCCTCAAGCACCGGGGTGAAACCCGCGGAGTGGGGGGGATCTTTTACGACTACCAGTCCCCGGGAGGGGCGATCTATAAAGGCCCCAATGCTGATGGAGCAGCGGCCATTGCCGGCAGCGCTCAGGTGCCCGAGCGCAGTTGGGAGAACCTGCATGACCTGGCCTCAGCCTGCGGTCATGGCTTTCTGCCCAGCTACCAGCCCATCGTTGAGCGCCGCCAAAATCAGAGCTACGGCGAGCGAGAAAGGCAGTTTCAGCTCTACCGGCGTGGTCGCTACGTGGAGTTCAACCTCGTCTTTGATCGAGGCACGATCTTTGGGTTGCAGACCAATGGACGTACCGAATCGATCCTGATGTCTTTGCCGCCCCTGGTGCGCTGGGAGTACGGCTACACCCCTGAACCCGGCAGCAGGGAAGCCCTACTGACGGATCTCTTCACCCGACCCCAGGACTGGCTCACTGATGGATCCCTTGAGCAGCACTGCGCTCCCCATGGGGCTATCGACTAGGCCACGGCGCAGGGCCCTGACCACTCGCTTGGCGATGCGATCCAAGGTCGCCTGACGTCGGTTGGGGTCCCGCAGCCCTGATTCCAGCGCTCCCTCGAGATGGCCGATTTCAAGCATTGAGACCCCTCTGCGTGGAGCACCGAGCATCCCGCGGTAGTCGTAGGGGTAACCACCAAACTCCTCAGCTAAGGCTTCATCAAGCACCGAGAAGCCGTAGAGAACAGACGGGATGATTCCAGGGCCTATGCCGTGGGGGGCATAGGCGTCGTAGTGGATTTCAAGCGCATATCCCCCTTGCTTGGCGTGGCGGGACCCGGTGCTCCAGTTGGTCCGGGGATCCTCGACATTGCGGATGGTGCGAACGCCTGGGTCGTAGAAGCGCATATTGAGACCCTGACGCTGCCCCTCAGCCACGATCTGCTTGGCCGTGAGGAGATTCCAAAACAGCTCATCGGTGATCCCCTTCTGCATCGGGGCGGCGCCGCCAAGATCCACCGCCTTCCCGGGGGTGCCGGAGCCAGCGATCTTCTGGGAATCGGCATGTCCGGCTAGGACGAGGATCGGCAGATCGCTGTTATGGGTTTGAGTTCCGACCCAATTCTTGCCCCTCCCCGGTTCGGCTGGCAGAGGCGGCAGCAGGCCTTCGCTCTCAATCTCAATTTCAGGCGCCTCAATGCTCTCCAAAAGGTCCATCAGCCCAGCGTTGGCGGGGGTGCTAAGCAGCAGCAGCGCTCCCAGCAGCAAGGAGGTGCGACCCATGGGATCCAAAATGCGCAACCCATCCTGCCGGGTTGGATCCGTTTTGCAAAGAAAAACCGATTCAGATCGGTGAGCTCAATAGAGCGCCGTCGCTTTGGAGGTTGAGGCTGCGCCCTAGCTCCTGCTCGATGGCGATCAGCTCATCACGGTGGGCACGTAGCCGCAGGGTGGTGGGGCAGAACTCCTGGGGTGGCAGCAGTCGTAGTTCCAGAATTTCCTGACGGGCCGCACGTCGCCGGTAGAGCATCCCGGCAAGAGGGCCAAGCATGGCTAATAGCAGGGGCCAGAAACCCAAGGAGGGAATCAGCTGTCGCAGCACCAAGCCGAGGCTGGCGGCGCCGAGAGCTCCGAGGCTGGTGAGCAGTGCAGCAAGTGGAGTGCTGGCGGACACTGCTCCTTCAAAGCGCATCACCTGGCGTTCTGCGTCGCTGGCGGTGATATGCCATCCGCGGGCGGTCAGCCAGTGGCGCAGACCGTCGAGCACCTCAAGTGGTGGGCGGGAACTGTTGACCTCCACCGTGGTGGTGCGGTCTTTGCTGGCGGCCCTCAGGAAGAAGACCAGGCCAACGCCCATCAGAAAGGTGAGCAGAAGGGTGGAGGCAAGTACGGGATCCATGGGGAGCCGAAAGCTCCCCCATTCTCAATGGCTGAGCACTTTGCTGCGGCTGGCGTCCTGAGCAGCGGCAACGCTGCTGTCGGATTCCTGCAGCCAGCGATGCCAAGCGGGCATCAGTTCCTCGGCCTCGGCGCGATAGGAGTCCTCCAGGTGCAGCATGCGGCGGGGACGGCCGCGGCTGGGGCAGCGCTGGGAGTAACTGCCGATGGCGCCCTGTTGGTCGAGGAAGGCAATGGCCTGTTGCAGCACGGTCTCGGAGAGACGCAGGCGTGGATGGCGTTCAGCCAGGAGATTCATCAGGGCCGTGGGATAGGAGTCGGCTGCCAGTAAGCAGTCGAGGATCCAGCAGACGGCAAGTTCCAGCCCCAGATACTGCAGGGGGGGCTGGTCGAAGAAGCGTTTGATGTCGTTGAGGCCGTGGTTGGCCTGCGGGCGCCGATTAGGCATGACGGGGGGCGCAGTTTTGCTCTAGACGATCACTAACCCAGTCTCATTTCGATTTTCAAGTGAGATTCGTGGTCAGTGGGGCAGATTGGCCCCAAATGCCCCCTTTCGATGCCCCAGGAAGCCCCCTCTGCAGCGGCCCACTTCGCAGTCTTTGACAGCGATCTCAGCGACGAGTGGCTGAATCATTATGGAAATGCAAAAGCTTTGGCGGTCGACACTGAAGCCATGGGTCTGATCCATGGCCGTGACCGCCTTTGTCTGGTGCAAATCGCTGATGAGCAGGACCGGGTCTGCTGCATTCGCATTGCCCGTGGCCAGAGCGAGGCCCCGCGGCTGCAGCAGCTGATGGAGGCTGAATCCATTGAGAAGGTCTTCCACTACGCCCGCTTTGATGTGGCGGCCTTGGCGACCGGGCTTGGCATCCAGGTCAACCCGATCTTCTGCACCAAGGTGGCGAGCCGTCTTGCTCGCACCTACAGCCCGCGCCATGGGCTCAAGGAGGTGGTGAACGAGATGGTTGGCGTTGAGCTTGATAAGCAAGCCCAGAGCAGTGACTGGGGCCGGGTGGATGAACTCAGTGATCAGCAGCTGGCTTATGCCGCTAATGATGTGCGTTATCTGCTGCCTGCCCGTGATCGGCTTGAGCAGATGCTGCGTCGTGAGGAGCGTTGGCAGTTGGCTGAGCGTTGTTTCCAGTGCATTCCGGTGTTTTCCGATCTCGACCGTTTCCATTTCGGCTCAATCTTTGAGCACCGCAGCTGAGAACTCAGCTCAGCAGCTTCTGGCTGATCCATTGGGCAGTGGCTCTGCTGCCTCCTGGTGGCCCCATGCGGCGCCGGCCGATGCTGCCGAGTTGCTGCCGCAATGACGGTTCAGCCAGCAGCAACTGGAGGCCCCGTTGCAGTGTCATGGCGTCATTGCATACCTGCACTGCTCCTCCCAGCAGGCGGCTTTGGCGCACCGCGAAGCTTGATTTGAACTGGGGGCCGGCTCCAGGCAGGGAGAGGGCTGGAATTCCCAGGCCTACCAGCTGCTCGGTGGCGGTGCCAGCGCAGGCCAGCCCCAGATGACTCCAGCCGGCCCAGCGTTCAAAGCAGCCCCGTCCCAGGAGCACCCTGCCAGCAGGGCCCTGCCAGGCCCGGCTGGCACCAGTCCCGCTGGGAATGGCGATCTGGCGGTAATCAAGTTGAGAAAGCAAAGCTTCGAGAGCGCTGTCACTGGGGCTGTTGCCGCAGGCCAGCAGCAGCACTCGCTCTGGTCTGCCGGGAGTCGCAGCGCGCAGCAATCGTTCGAGGTTTTGTTCTGCTTCTGGTGTCCGTGATCCGGGCAGGATCAATAGGCGTTCCAGGTCCTGCAGTGACTCTGGTAGGGGCTGCTGAGCAAAGCCATCCATCATCGGATTGCCAGGAGCCAGCGCCCGCACGCCAAGGCGGCGCAGCCCCCTGGCGGTTAGGGGGTCTCGGCAGGTGACGAGGCGGCAGCGTGGGCGTGACATGAGGGCCCACTCCCAGGGGTCCCACTCACTGCCCTTCAGGCGGTGGTAGGCATCGGCGGGGTAGGCGCACCCCGGTCCGCTGCGCCAGGTGTAGTCACTTTTCGGGGTGCCGATGAAGCCGTAGGGCAGTCCGCTTGCCCAGGCAAAGGCCAGTGGCAGCAGGTCTCCCACGGCCAGCAGGCATCCACCCTGCCGGGCCCAGCGCTTGAGAGACCTCCACTGGACCAGGCTGGATTGCGCTAGGCCGGCCTGTATGTCCTTCAGCAAGCCTCGGGCGCTTTGGTTGCTGAAGCCACCGCTGGGCAGCTGCAGGCGAGGGCCGATGGCTTCGATGCCTTCAAGGCTGAGCAGGGCTCGCCCCTCGCCCACCATCGGCAGCACTGTGATTTCTAGTTCAGGCCTTTGCAGTTGCAGCGATTCGAGAATGCGCCGAGCGATCAAGTCCTCTCCGTGACCGTTGCTCAGCACCAGCAGGCGTTTGGAGGGCATGCGGAGGCTGATACGATCCGATTTCGGGAGTTTGACTCCCCGGCCGGCGGCATGGCCAAGTGGTAAGGCAGAGGACTGCAAATCCTTTATCCCCAGTTCGAATCTGGGTGCCGCCTTGGGTCAGCTGAGACCCAAATTGCGACAAAAACCTGTTTTTCCCTTCAGCGAGCGGAAATCCTGGCCATCAATGGGATGCGTCTCATGAGGATCATCCGTGGACCTGCTCGTTCTGGTGGCCCCTCTGCTGATGGCTCAGGCGCCTGCGCTGCAGGTGGGGACGCCGATGCCTCAAGTGCATCAACAGCTGCTCACAACCGGTTGGAGCGTGTCCAGCGAGGCGAAAGATAGTGAGCCGCTCTCGCCACGCCAGAGCCATCTCAAGCAGCGGATCCCGGCCTTAATCACCTGCAGTGGCACCGGTTCGGGCTACTGCGCCTACGGCTACAGCCGCCAGGGGCAAAACCTCAAAGTGGTGGCCAGCTCCGATGGTCCGCTGCTGCGCTGGCAGCTCGGCGAAGCCTGGTATGGCGAGGGGCTCTCCCAGCAGTAGGGCCGCTTTAGAACGTCGCTTGGGCGCTCCAGTTGGCTTTGAACATCGAGCGCGCTGAGCAGCTGACGGCCTCTCGGCTCAGCTGACAGCTCCCCACGGCCGGCCAGGCACTGGGCAGAGAGCTCTCGATTCCTTCGCTGTCGTACGCCACCTCTTTGGCGTTATCAAGTTCCAGCTTCAGCGGTTGGGTGAGCCGGCATTTGTTCAGCCGGCAGTTCAATGGTGTGGCGGTGGTTCCGCCCAGGCTGAGGCTGTTGCTGTTGCCGCGCTCGCTGCCGCGGGCCAAGAAGGAGATGGTGATGTAGTTGCCATCGACTTGCTCAATCACAACCCGGGCGCAGGGGCCTTGGTTGGGTTGCTGCTTGAGCTTGTTCATCATGCGGCTGCGCTGGCAGCTCTTGGGTTCCAACACCAGTTGGCCATCCCCTTGGGCGGCAGCGGGTTGACCGATCAGGCTCGCCATCAGCGCCATGGCGATGGCCCCTTGTTTGCTCACAACAACCGGCTCAGGTGCTGCATTGTGGCCGGCTCAGTACTCGTTGTCAGCGACGCACATCCCAATGCAGCTGAGGCCGTTGTTGGCTGTGCGCCCGCAGTGCTGACACAACACCCGATCGCCTTCGTTGGCTGCGGTATCGCTGGCTGGTTGCTGGGTTGGAGAGGGGGCGCCCGCTGTTTCCTGCATGGTGGTGCCGGGATCGGAGTTGATCATGGCGGTTGAAGCGCCCGGAGTGGGGGCCGGGACTTGGGCTTGGGGAAATCGCTTCCTGTGGGGGTATGAACCCGAGCGGGACGATCCGGTGATTGAGGCCACGGTGGCCGCGGCGGTCGCTGCTGGTGTTCGTTTGTTTGATAGTGCCGATTCCTATGGAACTGGCGCCTACGCCGGACGCAGTGAGCGCTTGTTGGGGCAAGCCATCGCCGCCTTGCCCGCTGATCAGCGCCAAGGCCTCACGGTGGCCACCAAGCTGGCCCCTTTCCCTTGGCGCTGGGGCCGGCGCGGCTTTGATCGTGGCTTGGCCGCCTCTCGCGCACGCCTGGGCGGGCGGTTGGATCGGGTGCAATTGCATTGGAGCACCGCCCGCTATGCCCCCTGGCAGGAGGGGCCGCTGTTGCAAGGACTCGGCGATCTTGTGGAGGCTGGCGTGGTGCCTGAGCTGGGCATTTCCAACATGGGGCCCCGGCGTTTGCGCCGCTGGCATGGCTTGTTGCAGCAGCGCGGCCTGCGCATCAGCAGCCTTCAGGTTCAGTTTTCGCTGCTGGCCAGCGAACCCTTGGAGCCTGGTGGCGTGCTGGAGGTGTGCCGCGAGTTGGGCATTGAGTTGATTGCCTACAGCCCGTTGGCCTTGGGGCTCTTGAGTGGGCGTTGGAGCCTGGATGGGCCACTGCCGCGTGGGCCGCGGGGCGCTTTGTTTCGGCGCTTACTGCCGGCACTGAAGCCCTTGCAAGCGCTGATGGCTGAACTGGCTGAGTTTCATCAGATCTCCACAACGGCCTTGGCCCTCAGCTGGTGCCGCAGCCATGGGGCCATGCCAATACCAGGGCTGCGCCGCGTTGAGCAGGTGGACGCGGTGCGTGAGGCCTTGGGCTGCTCGCTGCCAGACAACGACCGGCGGCGCCTTGATGAAGTCGCTGCCATGCTGAAGGTGAGCATG
>CAJWXK010000035.1 GCA_913048995.1 uncultured Synechococcus sp.
CGGCCCCACACCACCATGGCGATCGAGAAGGTGAACGTGGCAGCCAGGGCGGCCCAACCCAGGGTGATCAGCACGGGACGGTGTGTCGAGTTGCCCGACTGTACCGAAACCATCCCGGCTTGATGCGCAGAATGGGCGGCAGCCGCGTCGTGGCCGTGACCAGTTCCACCCCCCTACGCGAAACAGCCGGCAGTGCCGTGCTGGAGCGGAGCCCCTACCCCAACTACAAGGTGGTGGTCCTCAACGATGAGGTGAACACCTTTCAGCATGTAGTGGATTGCCTTGTGAAGTACATCCCCGGCATGACTCCGGACAAGGCCTGGTCGCTGGCACATGAGGTGGACAGCGAGGGAAGCGCTGTGGTTTGGGTCGGGCCTCAGGAGCAAGCCGAGCTCTATCACATGCAACTCGGCGCTGAAGGGCTCACCATGGCTCCGCTACAGCGGGCCTGAAGCCATGGGACGGGTGGTCATCACCCACAGCACCTATCTCGAGGGGCTGATCCCCCTGCTCAGGTCTCTTGCGAGAGATCCCAAGATCGATACGGTCACTCCGGCCGTGATCTCACGAGTCAGAGGCCGATGTGAGGGGTTAAAGCTGCGAATCTCCACACAAATCACAGGCGGATACAAAATCATGGCCCGACGCGGCAGCAGCGCCCAGGAAGTCTTCGTGATCACGGCCCTGAACCGTGAGGCACTCGCTCAACGCCTCCAGAAACTGGAAGCCTCAGCCTGATCTACTGCGCTGTCACTTCATCAATGGAGACCACCGCATGCAATCGAAAGTTCAGACAGAACTCCAAGCCAAAACGGAACGCTTCATGACGATCTCGACACCAAAGGGTGAGGGTGTCTTGCTCCCCATCGGCGTCAGTGATGATCAGGGCAAAGCGCTGCATAGGCACACCCTGCCGAGGGAGTGAACAGCCGACATCCCCCAATTGAGGGATTCACAAAGCAAATCTGTCAGCGCCACAGTGACTCGACTGCTGTGCAGTTTTTTTTCAAATAGGGGTGGACCGCCGGGCCGTGATGCCCCCGAGTTCGACCTGGAAGAACCAGAAGGGGGGGAAAAGCGGGGCTTCGTTTCCAGCTACGGGGCCGGCCTACGTCACCATCGCGACATCCCCCCCGAGTCGAAAAGGGAGTCAGATCAGAACACTGGGCAGGGCAAACACCAACACAGCAGTCCGCACTGAATTTAGGGGGTTCATCCGTTTGCAGGCCAGTGTTGCCTGACTGCCGAAAGATGTTCCATCGCCTCGCGGCGGCGTAGCCCCGCATCCTTGGCTTGCAGAAGAAAGGTGACATGGCCAAGTTTGCGGCCAGGACGAGCCTCGTTCTTTCCGTACCAGTGCAAATGCGCACCGGGTAATCGCTCGAGCTGCTGCCGCCGGTCGCTGTAATCCGTGCTGGCGCTCTCAAAGCCCAACAGATTGACCATGAAGGCGCCTGGCACCTTCAGGACAGCGGACTGCAGCGGCCGTCCACTCAGCAGATTCAGCTGCTGACAGAACTGGCTTGTAGTGCAGGCCTCAATCGTCCAATGACCAGAGTTATGGGTGCGTGGTGCCAGCTCATTAATCATCAATCCACCAGGAGCCAGAAAAAATTCAATGGCCAGCACTCCGACGTAATCCAAGGCTGTCACCAAGGAAACAGCTATTGAGCGCACCCGCGCCTCCACCGCATGACTAACGCCCGCTGGAGCTAGGACCCAATCACAAACCTGCTGCTGCTGGTGGGTCTCCACCAGCGGGAAGAGCTCCACAGTGCCGGCAGCATCGCGGGCCACAAGCACCGCCAGCTCCATTTCAAAAGGCACCAGTTCCTCGAGGATCCACTGGCGCGGCTCGACGCGCATCAGCAAAGCCTCTAAAGAGGCTCGGTTCAAGACCCGCTCAGTCCCCTGGCCGTCGTAGCCACCGCTGATGGTTTTGGCCATTACCGGCAGGGACATCTGCTCGGGTAGCTCTCCGCCGGCACTGACGACCTCGGACAGATCGCACCAACGAGGACAAGGCAGGTTGAGCTTCTCAAGGATCTGCCGTTGCCTGCGTTTGTTAACCATCTCCCTCAGGACCGAGGCAGAGGGATGGAAGGTCGTGCCCTGCTCCTCCAATGCAGCAATGACCTTGAGATCGACCCATTCGTTCTCAAAGCCAATGGCATCACAGCGCTCAGCCAGGGCCGTTGTTGCTTCGGGGGTGTTGGAGGCACCGATAACAGCACCGCAAGCCAGGGCGACGGCGGGGTCTTCGGCAGCTGCAGCTTGAAGTTGCAGCTCGAGATCCATGGAACCAGCAGCCTGCGCCAGCATCAAAGCAAGCTGACCACTTCCGACGATGCCGGGTCGCTTCACGCGCAGCTACGTTCAATCCTCCAATGTAGAGCTGTTGTTCTTAAGGCTTTGCTGCAGCAGGCCTAATAACAGCACCACCAGAAACAGCGCCAAGCCTGCAGTGCAGGCATAGCTGATCTCTAGTTCCTGGAAGGCCAGGTCATAGACGTAATAAACGACCGTCCGGGTGGAATCGGCCGGTCCACCCTGGGTCATCAGAAACACCTCTTCAAACACCTTTGTTGCCGCGATAGCGGAAACCACCGATACCAGCGCCACGTAGGGGCGCAGTAGCGGAAGCGTGATGTCGAGGTGCTGACGCCAGCCACGGCACCCATCAAGTTCGGCCGCCTCATAAAGATCCCTGGGGATCCCTTGCAGACCAGCAAGGAAGATCACCATGTAATACCCCAGGCCCTTCCAGAGGGTCACCACCATCACCGAAGGAAGGGCAAGAAACGGGTTAGTGAGAAAACCAATGGGCTGGAAGCCCTCGCCAAAAAGGGCTGAGGCCCAACCATTGATCAGGCCGTTTTCGGCGTAAAGCCAACGAAATGCGATCGCCGCAACAACAATGGACACCAGCACCGGAGTGTAGAAGGCACCGCGGAACCAATGCATTCCAGGCAGAGCACGATTGACCAGCACCGCCAGGGCCAGAGCCCCCAAAACAATCGGCGGCACAACACCGACGAGATAGACCGCCGTAGTGCCAAGAACTCGCAGGAACATCGGATCAGCAACGAGTCGCCGCAGGTTGGCCAGGCCAATGAATTGCAGCGGTTCTGTCACATCAAGTCCGGAGCGCGTGAAGCTCATGACCAGGGCCATGAGTGCCGGCACGAGAACGGTCATGCTGATCAGCACCAGAGCCGGAGCAACGAACAGCCAGGGCTGCAGCATTGGTTGACGCATAGGCCGCACAACTGGATTGCCGCATTGTGCGCGAAGCAGGCCATACATTCAGAGTCCCAAGGCCTCTCGATCCAATGGACACCGGCGCCCCGATCACCACGGTTCCGGTGGAACTGGCTCGTCCGTACAGCATTCACATTGGTTATGGCTCCCTAGCGAGTCTTGGTGAGCGTCTGCTGAAACTGGGCTACAAGGCCGGCACCAAAGTGATGGTGGTCAGTAATCCGGTGGTGGCCGAGCATTACGGTCCAAAGGTCAGCCAGTCGTTGCAGCAGTCAGGCTTCAACCGCGAACTGTTGGTGGTGGATGCCGGAGAGGAGCAGAAGACTCCTGCCACTGTGGCCCGCATCCATGACGCCGCCTACGCCATGGGTCTGGAACGGGGCTCAGTGATGGTGGCTCTCGGAGGTGGGGTCGTAGGAGACATGACCGGATTTGCCGCCGCTACCTGGCTGCGGGGCATTGCTGTGGTGCAGGTACCCACCACTGTGCTGGCCATGGTGGATGCCGCGATCGGTGGCAAGACCGGAGTGAACCATCCCGGCGGCAAGAACCTGATTGGCGCCTTTCATCAACCGGGGATGGTGCTTATTGATCCGGCAACCCTGGGCACCCTGCCTGTGCAGGAAGTACGCGCCGGAATGGCTGAGGTGATCAAATACGGCGTGATTTGTGACCCGCTGCTGTTTGAGCAACTGGAGGCCCGACCACAACTGGATGATCTCGAGAGCATCGGCGCTCCCCTGCTTCAGCAGATCCTTAAGCGCTCAGCCGCCGCTAAGGCTCGCATCGTCACCAACGATGAGCGTGAGGGAAATCTGCGGGCGATCCTCAACTATGGCCACACCCTCGGCCATGTGGTGGAGACCCTCACCGGCTATGGGCAATTCCTACATGGAGAAGCGGTAGCCATCGGCATGCGTGCAGCGGGCGAGCTGAGCCTGCAGCTAGGGCTTTGGTGCAAAGCGGATCAGGAACGTCAAATCAGGCTGATCAAGCGGTGCGGACTGCCAAGCCAGGCTCCAGAACTCGATGCCACTGCGGTCCGTGAGGCGATGCTGCGCGATAAGAAGGTGCGCGATGGGAGGGTGCGTTTTGTGCTGCCAAGCGCCATCGGTCAGGTGGTGATCCGCGATGACATCGACCTGGATGCGGCTATCACGGCCCTTCAGGCCACCAGCCGGGCGGCCTGATGGGAGTCGGCGCAGGGGGCTCGCTTTGAGCTTCCAGCCAAAACCACCAGAAGCCACCCAAGAGATGAGGATCAACTAAACGCAGCAATTCCTCGCGGCGAGCCAGTCGTGCGGCTAGATCAAGCGGTCCTGGCTCAGACAATGCAGAAATCTCGGCGGCCAGTCCCAGCTGAAGGAGCACTTCTCCCTGCAGTGCGGCTCCCCGCCAATGCCAGTTGGCCTGAGGCGCCAGCTGTTGGAGCAGAGTGCTGCAGACATGGGCAGTGATGTCTTGTAGGCCGGGATCAGCCAGCAGATCAGTGCTGGTGCCCTGAGCGCGGCAAGCCAGCAACGTGCCTCCATCACGCTGGGGCGCGTAATAGCGAGAGGCGCTCAAGGCATAGTCAATGGCCAGCAGCCAGCCCTGCGAAAGCACATCACGAGCCTGCTGCAGCCAACCTGCCAGCGCAGGGCACCATTCGCTGCTCCACCCCTCAGGGCGACCGCCCCCATCGGCAGGCAAGCCCAGCTGCTCGAGCTGATGCAACACCGAGTCACTGAGGGGGGCACCCCGGCAGAACTGCGGCTGGCCAGCAGCGTCACAGCAGACGGCAAGTTCATGCCAACGGCCTGAAGCCAGGACAAAGCGTTGTACTGGCAGGGCATCGAGCAACTCGTGGGCCAGCACCAGGCCGCGACGCGGTGAGAGCTTCAACTCATTAGGGCTGATCCAGCAGATCGGCAGCTTCAGTGCAGACAGACGCTGCTGTTGCTGCTGACGCAGAGCCGGACTGCTCTCAACCATCAGGAGCTCTAGCCGGTCAAACCAAATGGCCTGCTTCAAGTCCTCAGACTCGAAGAGCTGCGCCATCAACGAGCCATCGCCTGGTCCCCACTCAATCAAGCTGATGGGGCCAGCCTGCTCCGCTGCAAGCGCTTCAAGACAGGGCCACAGATGACGCCTGAGCAGCTCAGCGAAAGCAGAACCCTGAGTGGGTGCGGTAACAAAATCGCCATCTTGACCGAATCGGACCCTGCCACTGCCGTAGTAACCGAACTCAGGATCATTCAGCAGCCAGTCCATGACAGTGGTGAAGCCCACCGGCGATGCTGAGCCCCTTAGCCGCTGAGCCAGCCACTGGGATCGCCTCGACACAGCGAGTGATGACATCACCGAGAATGCGCTGCAATCTGCACTCCACCATGCTCCGCTGGCTGCTCCCACTGCTGACTTGCTGCTGGCTCATGGTGCAGCCAGTGGCGCCTGCCCTGGCCTTGGACAACCCTGAGTTGCTTCCTGACCACAGCACAACAGTGATCGATCTGGCCCGGGTGCTTACCGACAGCCAGCGCAACAGCCTTGATCAGCAGCTAGAGCAATTCGAACAGGACAACGGTTGGAAGCTGAGAGTGCTGACCCAATTCGATCAGACACCTGGTCTTGCCGTTCGCGACTACTGGAAACTTGATGAACGCAGCCTGCTGTTGGTGGCTGACCCCCGTGGCGGCAACCTGCTGAATTTCAACGTGGGAGATGCTCTATTTGCCCTGATGCCTCGCACCTACTGGGTTGAACTTCAGACTCGCTTTGGAAACCAGTATTACGTGCGTGATCATGGCGAGGACGGGGCTGTCTTTGATGCGCTGAATGCAGTGGAGACCTGCCTAGAACGTGGGGGATGTCAGGTCGTGCCGGGATTGCCCAACGAACAATGGCTCCTGACGCTGAGCACCTCAATCCTTGGCGGACTGGTAGTGGGCTTCGCCGGCTTTCCGAGAGAACAAGGGAAGACTTTTGAATGGGGATGGGTTCTGCTGCTCTCACCCCTTTGGATCATCCTCTTCGGAATCTTCGGCATCGGGCCGGTGGTGACAAGAACCAACGACTTGATACCTCTGAGCGAAAACGTTCTTGGATTCCTTGGCGGCGCCATTGGGGCCTACTTACTGGCCCAATGGTTCAGCAATCGTGGAGCTGGATCTGAGGATTCAGCCTGAGGCTGGTTTCAAATTCCTTCGCCCTTGCCTACTCCTTCAAGCATGCATTCAAAGGCGTCGCCGCTGCAATCAGAGGACTCTTCCACGACCGACGTCGGAGCAACGGTCTTAAACATTGGCGGGTGAAGATTGCGCAGTCGAGCCAGGTTGGCCTCATAAAAACGCTTTAGGCGACCGTACTTGACCACAGGTTGACCGTAGTAACTGCGATTCCGAAGAGTCGGGAATGATGCCCATTCGGGAGCGAGTTTGGCAGCCAACTCCTTAGTGAGGACACCACTATCGGCAAGAGGTAAAGCACCGCGCCGCTGGATCAGATAGAGGGCTGCTTGATCCTGAGCATGAGGACCAAAACCAACTAGATCAAGGGCACGCACAGCCAAGCGCCAGGTGGCAGGCATGAACTGGTATGCACCGGCAGCGGCACTGGCGTATCCGCTTGTGTAGTTGATGCGATCTGGATGGCGATCCAAGGTCTTCATCAGACTTCCACCAAACATGACCCTGTAACCGATGTCAGCACCTTCTTTCCAGGTGCCCTCGGCGTAGCGAATCGTGTTGAGAAGTGCTCGACGTTCAGGCGTTATCGCAAAAATACGGGGAACCGAAGGCAGGCCAGGAAAGCGCAGACGCGGCATGCGCAGTTGGGCAATCTCAACCTCAGGCTGCTCAGAGGATCGGAAGGACTGGGTATCGACGTGAATATCACCTGCACGGGCGGCATGCGGAGCCCCAACCAAAGCAGTAACAGCTAAGAGGGCAAAGCCAGACGCGCGCATGGCTGGAAGCTTGAAAATCTTGGTAGAACCGTTCACGAAAAAAATCAGAAACGGACGGGGCAAATATGACCAAGGATTAGACGCCTGAGATTAACAGCTGGCCAGATAGAAAAGCGTCCATAATCCAAGCGCCACTTGACTTGCTCGAAATTCTCAATACTTAAAGGCTTGCTTGTGATCAGTCAGTGCAGAGTCAAGGAGTTGTTAATTGCGGTGACTTACAGCTAAGCGCAGCCAACAGTTTGCAACTGATTCAACAGAAATTCAGCCGCCTGCTCTTCCCCTCTAACAGGGAGAGACGGTCCATCAGGAGAATTCAAAGCCTGATCCAGACCCCAGTTACCGCAGTCGAACTCACTTCGACTAATCAAGCGATGCCGGCCATAACGAGGCAGCAATTGTTCCAGAACAGCAGCTTCAGCAAAACCCTCTCTCCGAACTACAACAAGGCCGCATTGCTGACGCAATGCTTCGCAAAAGGTGCTGTACCCCGGTTTGGTGATGACCAGATCACAGAGGGGCATGACATCGAGCGGGCGAAGGTCATCAGGCACCAGTAGCGCATTGTCCGCCTGGGCCAGCTGAGCATCAAACACCAAGAAGCGCCAATCAGCCCAGGACTCAAGCAAGTCAGGCTTGCATGGGAGTCCTAGGCCACCGAAACAGAGCAGTGCGCTCCGATCTCGCGACGTGCGCCAGTCGAGACGCTGCCGCAGCAACTCCGCCTCTATCCCAGGAGTCGCACAACTCAGCCCCAATTCATGCACAGGCAACCCCCAAGGCATGGGGAGAGAAAAAGGACAACTCAGTAGCACCTGGCCCTGTCGATAACGGGTCAAGCACTGCTGGCTCCAGCGCGCAAAGTGCGGGCCCAGCGCCCCGTAGATCGAATCCCAACCAAAGTTTCCATGCCAGATCAGAGGCAAATGAAGTCGCTGAGCCAACAGCGCCGCTGCTGGCGGGATATCGGCAAGCACAAGAGCCGCTTCGCTGGTGTGGCGTTGAGCAGCGATCCAACGACTTTCGCGCTCAACAAGATCGGGAAGCTCGGCATCAAGCTGGACCAGGGCAGCCAGCGTGGCCTCCGGGTCACTGCCGAGGGCATCAGCCTGAATCACCCCAACATCCCAGCGGCAGAAACGCTGCTGAACTGGCAGCCCGGCAAAACTGCGGGCCACGAACTCCTGAGGCAGTGCCGTCGACAGGATGAAGCGACAATCGGGACGCCGAGCATGGACCGCATGCAGCACCCCGGCCACCCTGGAGCCATGGCCAAAGCCATGGCTGCTGATACAAGCAATGATCAGCACGGCAGCGCCGGCGAGCAGAGCAACAACTCCTCCCGCTCGATAGCACCATCCCCATGGAACCAGCGCTGGGAGGCCAGGGTGACTGAACCACCAGCAGACACTTCCACCCAGCAGAAGTGCCTCAGCGGAGCACCATGGGCATCGACGTCATGGCGAGGCACGCAGGCGGCATTCAGGTAAACCGTTCCCTGCCGATCACGATGCAGGCTGCGGCGCTGACCTGCGCCATGCCGTAAGCGGTGATGCATGTGGCCAAAGACGACAAGAGGGACTGGACGGGTACGCCGAATACGCACAATTGCCTCCTGAAGGTCCTGGTCCCCCCAGTCACAGGCAGGGCGCTTCCAGTCCCTCCCACAGGGGTCGCTGGCGGCGCTGCCAAGGCCGCTGGGGCCAGCATGGGCCAAAAGAACAAGAGGAAGGTCAGGCGGCGCCTGACGAGCTGCCGCGGTGATGCGTTCGGCTGAATCGAAGAGGCTGAGCTCCCCCCAATGGGCTTTAACCGCAGCTGAAAGATAAAAACCACCTCCTGGGCTGCCTGGCCTGCCCCCAACCACGGCAAGACCAGGAGGGTCGAGCAACCGCAGAGACCAGCCGCAATGAAGAGGTCCTAAGGCCTGTTCCATCAAGGCCAAGGTGCGGCCGCTGGCATCTCGACCAGCGTCATGGTTTCCCAACACGCATGCGACTGGCAGATTCAGCTCCCGCAATCGCCGCGGAAAGCGCAAATCGCCATCGGCTAGATCCCCCACCACCAAGAGGGCATCAGGGGCTAGACGCTCGATCAACGCAGCATCCAGCGCGTCCCACTGGCCATGCAGATCCCCGGCAATGGCCAGACGTAGCACCGCCCCCCCCTATCAAGCGTTTCTAATCTGAGATCATCCTCCCTCTTCTCCCCGACCACGTGTTTGCTGCCGCTCAGCCCGCCGCGCCACACAGCGACCAACTGGAGCGCATCCAACAACTGCGGCAGCAGCGCAATGCGGTGATCCTGGCGCATTACTACCAGGAGGAGTCGATCCAGGACATCGCCGACTTCATCGGTGATTCTCTAGAGCTCTCGCGTAAGGCAGCAAATACAGACGCTGAAGTGATTGTTTTTTGCGGCGTCCACTTCATGGCTGAGACCGCCAAGATCCTCAGCCCTGACAAAACTGTTGTACTTCCGGATCTCAACGCAGGCTGCTCCCTGGCCGATGCATGCCCGCCCGATTCCTTTGAGACTTTCCGCTCACAACACCCTGATCACGTGGTGATCAGCTACATCAACTGCTCAGCAGCAATCAAAGCCCAGAGCGATCTGATCTGTACCAGCAGCAATGCAGTGGCCATGGTGCAATCAATCCCTGAGGGCACGCCGATCCTCTTTGCCCCCGATCGCAACCTGGGGCGCTGGGTCAGCCGCCAGGCCGGTCGCGAGCTCACCCTTTGGCAAGGAAGTTGCATCGTGCACGAGACCTTCAGCGAGCAGGCCTTACTTGAGCTCAAATCGGAACATCCGGAGGCTCGCGTGATCGCCCATCCGGAATGCGAGGAGAACCTGCTGGATCTGGCCGATTTCATCGGATCCACAAGCAAACTGCTGCACTACAGCCAGAACGACGCTTCCAGCAGTTTCATCGTGCTGACCGAGCCGGGAATCCTCCACCAGATGCGCAAGGCCGTGCCTCACAAAAGCTTCCATGCCGTCCCTGGCCTGGATGGCTGCAGCTGCAACGCCTGCCCGCACATGCGGCTCAACACCCTCGACAAACTCGAGCAGTGCCTCCGCACGTTGGAACCAGCGATTGAATTAGATGAAGCGCTGCGTCAGCGTGCCTTGCAGCCCATCCAAAAGATGCTGGAACTCAGCCTCTGAATCCATATGGGTAGGCAATGACACTGGTGGTGCAGACACCTGAGGGGCTTTACTGCCCGGCAGCTGATGCCTGGATCGATCCTTGGAGGCCAGTTCCCAGAGCCCTCATCACCCATGCCCATGCCGATCACGCCCGAGCGGGTTGCGGGGAGTACTGGGCTATCGGCCGGGCAGAAGACGTATTGCGCCGCCGACTTGGCCAAAACATCTCACTACATCCCTTGAGCTATGGCGATGTGCTTCGCCTCGGGGATGCCGAAGTGTCCTTCCATAGCGCGGGGCACGTGCTCGGATCGGCTCAGATTCGTCTTCGCGCTGGAGGTGAAACCTGGCTGGTAAGTGGTGATTACAAGAGAGACCCTGACCCGAGTTGTGATCCTTTTGAACTGGTGGACTGCGATGTCTTCATCACAGAAGCCACTTTCGGCATGCCGATCTACCGCTGGCCCAGCGGATCCCGAGTTGCCCAGGAGCTCCTGAAGTGGTGGCAGGAAGCGCCTGAGCGAGCATCACTGCTGTTCTGTTATGCCTTTGGCAAAGCCCAACGACTCCTGGCGGAGTTAGCACTGCTGGGGATCAATGATGAGGTGCTCCTGCACGGCGCCATGGTGCCAATCACCCAGGCCTATCGCGATCAGGGGATCGCCATGGTGCCGACGCAACCAGTGAGTGCACTACCGCGCCAAACAGATCTGTCTGGACGGCTCATCCTGGCTCCCCCTTCTGCGCACCGCAGCCCCTGGATGAAACGTTTCAAGGCGCCCCAGACCGGCTTCGCTTCAGGTTGGATGGCGGTGCGAGGGGCCCGTCGGCGCCGAGGCTATGAAAGAGGTTTTGTGCTCAGTGACCATGCCGACTGGGCTGGATTGGTTCAGACCGTGCGCCAATCAAAAGCACAGCAGGTCTATGTCACCCACGGCCAAAGCGAGGTGCTCGCTCGCTACCTCAACGAGGTGGAGGGGATCAGCAGTGAACCGCTCGCAACGCTGTTCCAAAGGGAAAGCGACCTCTGAAGCTAAGTCAGCCCTAACAACCAAAAGCCCCTTAAATCAGACCGGGTTGTCGTCGCTGCGATGCAGGTTGTGCAGTTTCTCCACAACGCAACTCTGAAAGTTGTCCTTCTTCTGGCTCAACCAGTCGCCAACCTGGGCCCTCTCATCAGGGGTGAGATTCATCTTCTGCAGGTAGTCCTTGGTGGCATCCCAGAGCAGGGAACCGAATTGCTGGGAATGTTTGATGCGCTCAGCGACTCCCTGATGAAGTTCATCGTTATCGACAAGTGGGTGTGATTCGATCACATCCGCGCTGGTATCGATCACCGGAGTGTCTTGATTCGCGGTCATGTTCAAGGAGTCAAGAGGGGGGGGTTAGTACCAGCTTGCTTATTTTTCCTGCGAAGGAATTAAATCAACACCACCTGCACCTTGGAGCTGGAGCAAACAGTTGCAGCAACTGTTTGCTCTGTCCACTGAGCTACTGGCCATGTCGATGAAGTGCCCGCTCAAGCAGGTCAGCCAATGGATTGCGCTGGATCAGGTCACTGACAACTGACTTATCAGTGCCAAAACTCCGAGCAGGGCAACGAGTACAAGGAGCCTCGGCACAGCAAAGCCGACTGCTATCGGGATCGGCCCCAAAACAGGTTCAAAGCACAAACCCAAGACCCTGATCAAGATGGAGAGATCTGATCTGCATCGAAAAGCAGGATGAAGCGTGTCGTTTGGCCTGCCGTCGGTTTCGTCCTGCTGGTGCTGGGATGTTTGGTGCTGCTGACCGACCTTGAGCTGCACATCGTTCGCTGGTTCAACTGCGGACCGATGGCCACAGAAGGGGAAAAAAACAGTGAGGTCTGCAGGCGGCTTCAGTAATGCAGCCGTCAGGAGGTTCTAAATCAAAAGGCCTCAACCACCTTGCTGTTTTGCAGGCAGGGGGTCGTTTTGCCAGAGGAAACGAAGGGGTTCATCGCCGCACTCCCTTGTGATGTGTCCTGGCACGATCCCTTTGAATCCCTCGCTGGCCTTAACAACGCAGGCCTGCCACTGACGATGTACGGGTCGGGTGACGAGATTGAGCGCCGGATTCCAGAGCAGCACCAACAACACGGCCGCCACTCCCGGAGCTGCCAGCAACAACGTGAGGGCGCAGCCAATGCCCAACGTGCGCTCGAAATAGAGGCGAAATTGACTGGTCATGGGCTAGCCGACAACCAGGCAGGTGTGGGTACTGCTTTCAGCATGAAGGGCAACGGCGTGATCGAGAGATCGCCGCCACTGACCCAGAGAGCCTGATCCTCGCTCCACAGCTTGATGCCAGGAATAATGAAACGACTCTTGGAGGCGTGATCAGGCAGGTACACCGCCACATAGCCCTGCTGGGCTGCAAAGGCACGCAAGTCATCGACATGGAGGCCATCAGCCGTCTCAATCAGCTCCAGTTGACCATCGGCGCGACCGGCATAAAGAATCCGGACATCAGCCAGGCTGAGCGTGCGGTACACCCCCTTGTAAGCCGGAGGTGCCTCCTCGATGGTGTTGATCAAGGCATGCAGACCGCCGATGAAGACCCGGTAGCGATGGCGCTGCTCAGGCAGCAGCCTTCCGTATCCGAACTCCAGTTCACCGCCTGAAGTAATCGCCATGTAGGCGCGCTGGGATGCTGCAGCGTTGTTGCCGGCGCGCCACTCGCCATTGGCCAGCAAAAGATCACCATGCAAGGCGATTCCAAGATCATTACGGCCTGGCTGCCGCTCATAGGTGGGCCCGGTGAAGAACAGCAGCGCGTCAGGATCAACATTGGCCTGTTCCTCATGCTCCCAACCCTCTGAAAACATCAAATCAAGCCAGCGAGGGTCCAAGACGGCACTGCTGTAGTGGAGGGTGAATTCACTGCCGTCGGCGCGCATCACCCGCTGCTGAGCCTCGAGGTCGGCGCGCATCACCACGGTGGGCTGAGGCGGCAGCTTCTGCGGGACAGGTGGTTGGGGATTGGCAGCTGGCTCCATGGCCGGCTTGGAGTGAGGTAGTTGCAGGCCGTGGAGCGCCATCAGTCCGGCAGAGGCAGCGGCCAGGGCAAGAACGGCAAGCCAGAAGCGGTGTGCAGTCACGGCGGCAAGTCTGCTTCGCCAGTCTGATCGGGTTCATCTGCCATGGCGTTCAATTCGAACGACATGCTCCCTGCCACTCAATCTGCCGATGCAGCGCTTCCAGGCCCTGTTCCAACAGCTGGATCGCAGCACAGGTACCCGCGCCAAGCAGCAGGCCTTGGTGGAATACTTCCGACAGACCCCACCTGCCGATGCCGCCTGGGGGTTGGAGCTGCTTCTTGGCAAACGGCGGCGCCGCCTGATCACTGGCCGCCGTCTGCGGCAGGTGGCCCAGGTCCTCAGCGGACTACCGCAATGGCTCTTTGATGACTGTCATGCCCAAGTGGGTGACAGCGCAGAAACCGTGGCGCTGTTGTTGCCCCACGGCGACGGGTCCCTGCAGCTGCGGCCTCTGCACCAGTGGATGGAGCAGGAGCTCCCACAGCTCGCGGATATGGAGAATGAAGAGCAGGCGGACGCCTTGGCCGAGCTCTGGTCCGGGCTGTGCCAGGACGATGTGTTCATGATCTGCAAGCTGCTCAGCGGCGGCTTTCGCGTTGGCGTCAGCACTGGCCTGGTAAGCCGGGCATTGGCTGAAGCAGCTGGCGTTGAGGAAAGCACCATGGCCCAGCGGCTGATGGGAGGGATATGCCCCAGTGCAGGGCAGTTCTCCCAACTGATGGCGCCAGAGGAGGAAGGGGCAGATGCACCCGCAGGTCGACCCTATCCGTTTTTCCTGGCCAGCCCACTGGAGGCCGATCAGCTCCAAGCGATGGAGCCATCACATTGGCAAGCTGAATGGAAATGGGATGGGATCCGCGGCCAACTGATCCGACGTCGCGGCGAATCCTTCCTCTGGAGTCGCGGCGAAGAACTAATTAACAGCAGCTTCCCCGACATCATTGAGCTGAGTCGGCAACTTGCTGATGGCACGGTCCTCGATGGTGAAGTGCTGGTATGGACCGAGGGAGAGCCCCAGCCACGAGGCTTTAGCGCCCTGCAACGTCGACTCGGCCGACAGAACATCAGCCGCACGTTGCTGAGTGAATGCCCTGCAGCACTCGTGGTTTACGACCTACTGGAACTTGATGGAGCCGATTTGAGAGCCCAGCCGCTAATCAAGCGGCGCGAAAAGCTCAGCGCATTGTCCGCCCGCTGGCACGGGGGGCTTCGTCTCTCACCAGTGCTGGAGTTCCAAAGCTGGTTGGAGCTGGAGAAGCAGCGCAGCAAGGCCCGCCAACGGCAGGCCGAGGGGCTCATGATCAAGTCGCTTGACTCGCCATATCTGGAGGGTCGCAAACGAGGGCATTGGTGGAAACACAAGCTTGAGCCATACCGACTCGATGCAGTGCTGATCTATGCCCAGGCAGGTAGCGGGCGCAGAGCCAACCTCTTCACCGACTACACCTTTGCGCTGTGGGCACCATCAGAAGATCCTGGCGATCCGCCTGCGCTGGTGACCTTCGCCAAGGCCTATTCAGGTCTCAAAGATCATGAGATCGCTGAACTAGATCGCTGGATCCGGCTTCACACCACAGAGCGCTTCGGGCCTGTGCGTGCTGTGCAGCCGCTACAGGTTTTCGAACTCGCCTTTGAAGGGATTCAGCCCTCCAAGCGGCATAAGTCTGGACTAGCGGTGCGTTTTCCTCGCATCAGCCGTTGGCGCCACGACAAACCAGCCGCCGAAGCCGACAGCCTGGCCAGCGCCGAGGCCCTATTGAAGGAGCCATGACCAGGGCGATGGACTCGTCATTGGAGCCAATCGAAAATTGGTTCAGCCAACAGGGCTGGACGCCGCTGCGGTTCCAAAAACAGGCCTGGCAAGCCCATCTGGGGGGGCGCAGCGGACTGATCCAAGTGCCCACCGGATCGGGCAAAACCTATGCGGCGGTGATGGGAGCGATCGCCGCCATGCTTGCGGAAGGCCAGCCTCCCAAAGGTTTGCGCCTGCTTTACATCACACCTTTGCGGGCCCTGAGCCGCGATCTGGAACTGGCCCTGCTGCAGCCGATCAACACCATGGGCTGGCCGATCACGGTGGGCACACGCAACGGCGACACGGCATCAGCGGTGCGCAGCAAGCAGCTGAAAAACCCGCCCAACATCCTGATCACCACGCCCGAGTCCTTGGCACTTCTGCAAGCCAATAAACGTTCAGAGGCACTGGTGGAAGAGCTGCAGTGCGTTGTGCTTGATGAATGGCACGAGCTCCTGGGCAGCAAGCGCGGCGTCCA
>CAJWXK010000036.1 GCA_913048995.1 uncultured Synechococcus sp.
GCCAAGGTGCGCGTCACCTCCACCAGTCATGGCAATGCTGTGACCGGTAATGAAGTGGGCCGCAGTGAGAAGGTCACCGGCGATGAGCCCGGCACCTGCAAAACCATCACCGGCACCGAATACATCGGTGCTGATCAAGCCGCTGCCTATTGCGGTGGTGTGACTCCTTCTGTGGCCAAGGTTGGCCGTGGCGTCACCCTCGGTGGTCAGTCCGTCTCCGGCGTGATGGTGGGCCGCAGCGAAAAAGTCACCGGTGATGAATCCGGTTCTGGTCTGCAGCTCACTGGCGACCAATACATCGGTTCAGAAGCTCCTCTTGCTGGTCGAGGTGCGACCAAAGTCACCAGCCTCAACACCCTGCGCGGTACTGGTGTGACCGGAACGGCCGTTGGCCGCGCCGCCCGCATGACGGGTAACGAGGCCGGCAGCTGCCGTGTCATCACCGGTGATGAGTACATCGGTTCCCAGCAGTACGAGGGCTTCTGCGGTACCCGACCCCCCGCTGAGGCACCCAAAGTGGGCTTCAGTATTACCAACCGCAACCAGGTGGTGAGCGGCACTCGCACCGGCCGTTCGGAGATGGTGACCGGCGATGAGCCCGGCAGCTGCAAAGCCGTAACAGGCACTCCCTATGCCGGTCTTGAGCAGGCGGGTGAGTTCTGTGGTGCCCGCGCTGTGGACAGCGTCCGTGAGCGCACCCCCGTTCGCAACTCCAACCGCATGACCGGCATTCAGCCCGGAATTGGCGGTGTGATGACTGGCGCCGAGCGTGGCGCCTGTGAAGACGTCACCGGCACTCCTTATGTGGGTGCTGATCAACAGGCTGCAAACTGTGCATCCGGCCGCGGTGCCGATTTTCCCCAAGCGCTGCAAGGTCAGAGCTGGCAGCAGTTCAGCGTTCAGTCTCCGGCCCAGGCCGCCATGGAAGAGCGCGCCCGCACCGGCCAGGTCACTGGCAGCACCTATGAGCAGGGTGGTCGTATCACCGGCCCCTTCGACATGGCTGGCGGCAAGGTGACTGGCACTGAGCAGTTCCGCTTCGATCGCAACGATGCCGCTGCTCTGCAGGCCCGCGTTCAAGCCCAAGCTCCGGTGTCGATGGATGAGGATCAGCGCCCCGCTTCCCGTGTGACCGGTGAGGGCTCTGGCACCAAGATCACTGGCGATGACTGGGATCGCGGCAGCCACGTGACCGGCACCGAAGGTGCTTCGGCACGCCGCCGCAACCCATCTCGGGTCGGCCCCATGAACGCCATGGTGATGATGCAGCAGAAGCGCAACGACGAGCTGCCCCTGCCCGTGAGCCCTGTGACTGGTTCCAGCGGCAACACCGATAAGGGTTCCCTCATCACCGTTTCCGGTGGCGCCCGCGGCTGATGCGTGCCCGTCGCGGCAATGTTCAGCGCCCCATGGCACCGACGGCTCCGCGCCGTCGCCCTGCCGTGATGAGCAGCCTGGCCGATCGCGCTGGCGGTAACGCCGCTGCGCGTCGACCCAGCTCAGCTGTTTGGCCGCGTGATCAACACCCCCTGAGTGATCCAACCCGCAATGCGGAGTTGCAGCGCTACGAGCAGGAGGTCAAAGGAGCGTTTGATCGCATCGTTCCGGTGCTGCAGCAGCTCTCGTTTCAGCAGCATGAGCCCCGTTTCCCTGAGGTGGCTCAGGCCTTGGCCCATGCCGAGCTGGGATTCGCCTTGCCCCAGCCGATCCTCGAGAACGCTTGGGTTGGCCAACTCGACATGCGCACCCTCTATGCCTGGTGCGTGTTTGAGACCTACCAGCGCATCAGCGACCAGTTCTTCTCCGATGATCCGCTAGCGGGCAATCAAGGTGAAGCCTTTGAGCAGTTCCTATTCGACTGCGGCTTTCACCTGCTTGATATCACCCCCTGCGCAGATGGTCGGCTAGCCCACACCATTGCCTACACGCTGCGTATCCCTTTCAGCTGCGTGCGTCGTCGTCCCCATGCCGGTGCGCTCTTCGACATCGAAGACACAGTTGATCGTTGGGTTCGCACTGAACACTCTCGTTTTCGTGAGGCCAAACCCAACTCCGCTCATGAGCCGACCCGCTATCTGAAGTGCGTCGTTTACCACTTCAGCTCGGTGGATCCCAGCCATGAGGGTTGTGCCGCCCATGGCTCTGATGATGCTGCCGCTGCTTCGGCAGGGATGTCTCGACTCGACTACTTCCGACAGGCGGTTGAAAACGGTTTCTGCTGTGGGGCATCCGTTGATTTGCTTCTGCTGGGATTGGATACGGACACCGATGCCATTCGGGTTCATGTGCCGGACCGTGATGGTCATGCGTCCCTGGAGCATTGGCTTGATGCCCGAGACGTCTACGAAGCCACCGCTTCATTTCCCCCTGATCAGGCTCGTCAACGCATTCTTGAACTTGTTCAAGAGCATTGCCCGGGTGAAGCCGATGAGGGCATGCTGCGCTTCATCGCTCTACTCCTGGAGAACAATCTCTCGCAGATCGACTATGTGCGTCAGTTCCATGGCGGCACATACAGCGATGCCGGGCATGCCGAGCGTTTCATCGGTGTTGGTATTGGCTTCAAGGAGATTCACCTGCGCAACCTCACTTACTTCGCTCACATGGACACGGTGGAGGAGGGCTCGGCTGACCTCGATGTCGGCATCAAGATCTTCACTGGTCTCAATGTTTCTCGCGGATTGCCCATCCCAGTTGTGGTGCGATTTGACTACCGCAGTTCTGTCCCAGGAGCGAGGGAGAGGGCCATTGGCAACGGTGAGCGCGTGATTCAAGCCCTGCAGAACCGCTATAGCGATCTCTACCAGCAGGGTCTGCTTCATCTGCTCCTTTCCGTGCGTGATCGCAACGGCTTCGATCCGAGTGAGACGATCAGCACCACCATCACCACCGTCGCCCCTGGAGGTCACTGATCATGATCATCGTCAAGGTCATCAAGCCCCTGGTCTCCACTAACCGGATTCCGGACTTTGAACACAAACACCTCCAGGTGGTGCAGGACGGAAGTTCAAAGAAAGTTGCTGTTGATGCGGTGGGGGCCAAGCCCGGGGATTGGGTGATCTGCGTTGGTAGTTCTGCAGCCCGTGAAGCTGCTGGCAGTAAGTCCTATCCCAGTGACCTGACCATTGTTGGGATCATTGATCACTGGGAGCCCGATCCACCAAAGTCCTCTAGCTCCAGTGCACCCGCTCCGGTATCAGCTTCTGCTCCGGCCACTCCGCCGGCTAAGAGCTGATGGAGATCATGCAGGTGGTCGGTTCTCTGGTGTGCTCCTACCGGGTGGGTGGTCTTGACCACATGCACCTCAGGGTGCTGCGAAACAATTCAGGCAAGAAGCTTGTTGCAGTGGACCCTGTCGGTGCCTCTCCGGGTAACTGGGTCTTCACCGCCAGCGGTTCGGCAGCCCGCTTTGCCTGCCCCGACCCCACGGTCCAGACGGATCTAACCATTGGCGGAATTATCGATTTCTGGGCACCTGACGGCTGACCCAGAGCTGACTCTCTCTTCCTTCGCCTCGCCAACCGTTCTTCCCTCAAGCCATGGCCACCCCCACTCCCCGTCAGCCCTCCGGTCGTCAGCCTTCCAGTCGCCGCGCCAGCACCAGCCGGGCTTCTAGCTCGAGCGCCGCTAAAAAACCGGCATCGAGCGAGCCGGCCAAGGCATTACCCGCCTCGACTGATAAGCCAACTTCTTCTCCCAGTAAAGCTGTGCCGTCGTCTCCTGCGGCGTCCGGCGGTTCGGCCCGAGCCGGCAGCAGTAGTTCCCGTAAGCCCCCATCCCCCTCTCCTTCCACAGCCATGACTGACTCAGTGCAAGGCATCGCCCTCGGCATGATTGAAACCCGTGGCCTGGTGCCTGCCATCGAGGCAGCCGATGCCATGACCAAAGCAGCTGAAGTCACCCTGGTGGCCCGCGAATTCGTCGGCGGTGGTTATGTGACCGTCATGGTGCGTGGAGAGACCGGTGCGGTGAATGCTGCAGTGCGCGCTGGCGCTGATGCCTGTGAACGTGTTGGTGATGGCCTTGTGGCAGCCCACATCATTGCCCGCCCCCATGTCGAGGTTGAGCCTGCGCTGTCCGCGAGCGGCGCACGCCGTAGCTGAGATTGATGACGAGCGCACATCCACGCGTTCTGGCTGCCCTCGGTCAGGCTCTCAGTCTCGAGCTCACCGCCGTTCAGCAGTATCTGACCCATGCCTCTTTGCTCGAGGTCTGGGGCGATCAGTCCTCATCTGATCGCTTTCGCCGAGAGACGGTGGAGGAGATGCAGCACAGCGAGCGCATCGTCAAGCGCATGATTGCCTTGGGAGTCGCACCCTCTGCTTCTCAGCTTCGGCCGGTTGCAACGGCTACAGATCTCCCTGGGTTGCTGGAACTAAACAGCCTGCTCGAAGATCAGCTGATTGTTCATTACGCCGAAGCAGCACGCTTTTGCAGACTGATCGGAGACTCAACTCATGCTGAGTTTTTCCAGGCGCTCCTGGAAGAAGAACAACATCACAGTGGGGATATCGCCCGCTGGCTCAGCGAATTGAGGCCGCATCTGCAGCCGCAAGTGCGAGCCCGTTTCTGATTCTGGATAGATTCCCCCCCCCTTCCCTTTCACAGCAGCCTTGGTCGTTTGACTGCCGAGTTCCCACTTTCAATCCAGCTGGCGTGGTTGATTCCGCTGTACGGCTTTAGCGGCATGCTTTTAGCCCTGCCCTGGGCTACCGGGCTGGTCAAACGCAATGGCCCAAGGCCTGCGGCGTACTTCAATTTGCTGCTCACCATGGCCGGGGTCATTCATGGCTCGGTCCTGTTGAGCTGGGTGGAGCAAAACGGTGCCGTGCTGCTCGAGTGGCCATGGTTCAACGCTGCAGGCCTTGAGCTGAATATTGGGTTCGACCTCACCTTGACGAATCTGGCCGCGCTGGAGTTCGTCACGATCATGAGTTTGCTGGGGCAGTTCTTTGCCCTCGGCTATCTCGATAAGGAGTGGTCCCTCGCGCGTTTCTATGCACTCCTCGGCTTCTTTGAAGGGGCCATGGCGGGAGTCGTGCTGAGTAGCAACCTCTTCTTGAGTTATTTCGTCCTTGAGATGCTCACCCTCTCCACTTATTTGTTGGTTGGCTTTTGGTATGCCCAACCCTTGGTGGTCACAGCAGCGAGAGATGCCTTCCTCACCAAGCGTGTCGGTGATGTTCTGCTGTTGATGAGCTTGGTGGCTCTTTCAGCTTGGGCTGGTTCCCTCGATTTCGAAGACCTCTATACCTGGGTCGGTCAGGTGCGCGTTGATGGCTCCATCAGCCCCTTGCTTGAAACCCTCATCGCCCTCGGTCTGATCGCAGGCCCTATGGGGAAGTGCGCTCAGTTCCCCATGCACCTATGGCTCGATGAGGCGATGGAAGGGCCCAACCCTGCTTCGATCCTTCGCAACTCTGCGGTGGTTACCTGCGGCGCTCTAGTGCTGCTGAAGGTGATGCCGCTGCTCCAGCTTTCCCCAGTTGCGATTGATGTGCTGTTGATCATTGGCACCATCAGTGCATTGGGTGGTGCTCTGGTTGCCATCTCTCAGGTGGATATCAAACGGGCCTTCTCCTATGGCACTACCTCGTATCTGGGGCTGGTTTTTATCGCCATCGCGATGCAGCAGCCCGTGGTTGCGGTGCTGCTTCTCTTTGCCCATGGCCTGGCCAAGGCCCTCATCTTCATGAGCGTCGGCAGTGTGATTGCCACTACGAACTGCCAGGACATCACTGAACTCGGTGGTCTGGGACCCCGCATGCCCGCCACCACCACCAGCTATTTGGTGGCTAGTGCTGGCCTGACCGGTCTGCTCCCCTTGGGCTGTTTTTGGTGCTTTGGCCTTCTCATTGATGGTCTTAACAGCTCGGCACCCTGGCTGGTGCCTGTGGTGTTGATCACCAATGGCCTGACCGCTTTTAATCTCGTGAGAGTGTTCCGTCAGGTCTTCCTCGATACCCCACACCCCAAGACCCGCCGCACTCCTGAGGTCAACTGGTTCATGGCTTTGCCGATGGTGAGCCTTGCGGTGCTGGTGCTGCTTGTGCCACTGGTCTTTCGCAGTATTTACTCGACCCCAAGTCTCGATACGGTCAGCTCGAGCAGCGTCTCGCTCGTGGTGCTCAGCGGTGCCCTGGGCGCTCTCGCTGGATCCTTGGTTCCGCTCGATAAATTCTGGTCTCGCTCGGTGCTCAAACCTCTGCGCACCGTGCAGGACTTGCTCGCTTATGACTTTTACACCGAGCGCTTCTATCGCTCCACGATCGTTGCTTTTGTCGGCTTCATCGCTCGCATGACTGATGCCTTTGACCGTCAGGTGGTTAATCGATTGGTAAACCGTATCGGCTCAGCCTCGTTGGTCTCTGCTGAAGGTCTCAAGCTTGCCGTCAGCGGGCAGACCCAGTCGTACGTTCTCACCGTTCTGCTGGCCATTGTTCTGCTGCTTTCCGGCCTGATTTGGTGGAGGGTCGCCTGATGCTTAGTGCACTGCTTCTCATTCCGTTCATCGGGGGTTTGGCACTGCTGCTCCTACCGAGCAGCCTGCCGCCAACCCGCATGAGGGCGATCGCCCTTGTTTTTCTGACCCTGCAGCTGCTTGTGGCTGTGGCGCTGCTGATTCCCTTTGATCCATCCAATGGCGGCCCTCAGCTGCAGGAATCCTTTTCTTGGATCAGCAGCATTGGCTTGGATTACCGCCTGGCTGTCGACGGTCTCTCGCTGCCGCTGGTCTTGATCAATGCAGCATTGACCCTCGTGTCTGCTGTTTGCACGCGCCAGATCAGCCAGCGTCCCCGCCTTTATTTCTCGATGCTGCTGTTGATCAGCGGCGCGGTGAATGGGGCCTTCCTCGCTGACAATCTGCTGCTGTTTGTCATCTTCTATGAGCTGGAACTTATCCCTCTCTGGCTTCTGATTGCCGTTTGGGGTGGTGCGAATCGGGCCTATGCCTCCACCAAGTTCCTCATCTTCACGGCGATCTCTGGCTTCCTAATTCTGGCGGCTTTCCTTGGCCTTGCCTTTGTTAGTGGGAGTGTGAACTTCGACATCACTCCGGCGCTGACCGATCAGTTGCCTGTGGTGACTCAGTTGGTGCTGCTGATCACATTGCTGATTGGCTTTGGCATCAAGATCCCTTTGGCTCCTTTCCACGTCTGGCTGCCTGATGCCCATACCCAGGCATCCACTCCGGTATCAGTAATGCTCGCTGGCGTGCTCCTCAAGTTGGGCACCTATGGTCTGATTCGGTTCTGTTTGGGACTGTTTCCTGATGTCTGGCCGCTGATTGCACCCAGCCTGGCCATTTGGGCAGCGATTTCTGTGCTTTATGGATCCCTTGCGGCCATCGCACAACGCGATATGAAGCGGATGGTGGCCTTCAGTTCGGTGGGCCATATGGGTTACGTCTTGCTAGCGGCAGCCGCTGCTACTCCAACGGCTCTGCTTGGATCCGTCTTCCAAATGGTCAGTCACGGCGTGATCTCCGCCTTGCTGTTTTTGCTTGTGGGCATCGTTTATCGCAAGACTGGCACCCGCGATCTAGAGGTACTCCGCGGTCTACTCAACCCCGAACGGGGGCTCCCCTTCACGGGCACCTTGATGATCCTCGGAGTGATGGCCAGTGCCGGTCTTCCCGGTATGGCTGGCTTCATTTCGGAATTCCTGGTTTTCCGCGGCAGTATTCAGGCATTTCCACTTGCCACACTGCTCTGCATTGTTGGTTCCGGTCTGACAGCTGTGTATTTCCTGCTGCTGGTGAACCGCGCGTTCTTTGGTCGCTTGGCGGTCACCCCCAAGAGCGACCCAGTTGAAGATGGTCGTCTTGATGTGCAACTGCTGCCTGTAGCTCCCCGGGAGACCGTCCCGGCTCTAGCCCTTGCCCTTTCTGTCGTGGGTATTGGCATTCTGCCCTCAGGTCTTGCCCGCATTAGTGATTCAGCTACACAGCTTCTTTCTCAACTGCATGGAGGTCTGGGCTGATGCCGGTCATTCCCGCCAACCTGGTTCATGCAGGTCCCCATCCGGATATCGAGCTGCTGAAGCAGCGACTGCTGAACAATCAAACCCTGCTTGAGGACACCCCTGACCACCTCATTCAGGTGGTTGATGTGCTTCGCAGCTACGGCGAGGTGCTTGATGCTTACAGCATCAATCTGATCTTCCAGGCCGAGAAGCAGTTTCTTAATCCCTTTCCGGTTTTTCGCTTCCTGGATGGTGATCTCTCACCGGCAAAGCTTTGGCGGCATTTCTGGCACGACCGCATCAATTTTGAATACGCCGAGTACTGCATGCGGGCCATGCTTTGGCACGGCACTGGTGGAATGGATGCCTATTTCGACAGCTCTGACTTTGAACTGCGCTGTGCCGCGATCATCAATTACAAGCGCAGCAAACTTGACCCACTGCCGACTCTCCTTCACCCACTGTTTCCGCAGTTCCTGCCTGAGCTCATTCGCACTGCTGCTACCACCCATGCGCTTGGGCAGTTCTGGCGGATCATGAGCGATTTGTTCATTGATCTCTCCGAAGCAGAGAAATCTGGCGAGGTTACGAACATCGCTGGTGTCGTTGATTTCATTCGTGATCGGCTTGTTGCCGCTGCCGGTAACCCCATCACCTACGGCGTGGAAATCAATGGCAAGCACTTCTGGGTGCTGCCGCCTGAAGCCAAGCTCACATTTCTCGTGGATGTGGCGGTGCCCTATGTAGAAGCCGTGTTCCTGCGCGGTACTCCTTTCCTTGGGACCGTGTCCTTCAACGCCCAGGCTCGTCAGATCTCACCGGATAAAGAAACTTTCCAGTACGGCGCACTTTTCGCTGACCCCCTGCCCAGCATGGGCGCCGGCATCCCTCCGAGCTTGTGTATGCAGGACATGTACCGCCACCTACCAGAACGCCTACACCAGTGGTATCGCGACCGCGGGCGTGGGGAAGGGGATGTACGCGTCAAGATTTGCCAAAGCTTCCAAAAATCAATGTTCTGCGTCACCAACGCAGCCATCAAGGGAACGTTCCCTTACTCGCTCGAGTCCAAAGAGAAAGATGAGCAGGCTGCCAATGGCGCCTATGCCCTCGCCTGGGCCACTCGCCTCAGTCAAGCCCGCACAAACGCCCTGGGGTAAGTTCCACCAATGGACCAACCTTGGACCCACCGGCAGCGTCCGGAGCGACTCGAGCGCCGGCTCGAATTCAGTGACTATGAAGCAACACGGTTGTTTCTCGAACGATTGGAGCTGCTCTCCAAGCAGGAGTCGCGTTATCCCGACATCAGTTTCGGCAGAACCTATGTAAATCTCACCCTGGTTCCAGCTGGGGATGGTGATCAACCTGCTTTAGGGGAAGCTGATCATGCTTTCGCCGCCAGCATTGATGCCTTGGTGGGCTAACGGCGCCTTGAATTCATCTGCATCAGGTCTTTCACCTGCTGCACTTGGGCGGCCAGAGCAGGATCAGTGGAGAGCTTTTTCTCTATTTGCTGCACCGCATACATCACGGTGGTGTGGTCCTTACCACCAAAGTGTTCACCGATCTTGGGCAGGCTCAGGTCTGTGCACTGGCGCATCAGATGCATCCCAACCTGGCGCGCCTGGCTGACGGCGCGTTTGCGGCTGCTGCTGCACATGTCCTCGCTGCTGACACCAAAAACCTCGGCGACCTTCTCGAGCACCAGCTTGGGGTTGATGTCCCCATCAGGCATGCCGGTGCCCAGCAGCGGCGCTACCGCATCGACGGTCATCGGCAGGCCAGTGATCGAGGCAAAGGCAACAGCCCTAGTCAGAGCTCCCTCCAGCTCACGGATGTTGGAGGTGAAGCGCCCGGCGATGTACTGGATTAGGTCCCGTGGCAGCCGCATCTGCTCCTGCTCGGCTTTCTTATGCAGGATTGCCATGCGCGTTTCCAGATCAGGGACTTGGATGTCAGCGATCAGTCCCATCGAAAAACGAGAGATCAGACGCTCCTGCAATCGCTGGATCTGGCTGGGAGGACGGTCGCTGGCGATCACGATTTGGCGTCCAGCCTCATGCAGTGCGTTGAAGGTATGGAAGAACTCCTCCTGGGTGTATTCCTTGCCTTCGATGAACTGGATGTCATCCACCAAAATCAAATCTGCGGCCCGGTAACGGTCTCGGAAAGCCTGCATGCCGTCTTTGCGGATGGCCAGGATTAGGTCATTGGTGAAGGTTTCTGTGGAGACGTAGAAGACTCGAGCCTCAGGATCAATCTCTAGCCGGTAGTGGCCGATGGCCTGCATCAGGTGCGTCTTGCCCAGACCTACTCCGCCGCAGAGGAAGAGCGGGTTGAACTCACGTCCTGGTGATTCCGCTACGGCCAGAGCAGCGGCATGGGCCATGCGGCTGTTGGCCCCAACGACAAATCGTTGGAAGCTGTAGCGCGGATTGAGGTTGCTTCTGATCCGAGGCTGCTGGCCCATGGGGGTGCTGGGCTGAGCAGCTGCCGGCTGTTCAGGCAGGGCTTGGATGGGGGCACTGCCTGCTCCTTCCAGCTCAGCGTGCTCATCGCTACCTGCCTGAATTGCCACCTCCACCGGACCACCGCTGATGGCACTAGCTACCTCAGCGATGAGGCCTAAATAATTGCGGCGCAGCCAGCCTGCTGCAAAGGGGTTCGGGGCTTGGAGCACCAGACGGCCCCGTTCGCTGCGCAGGCAGATCGCTGGGCGGATCCAGGTTTCAAAGGTCGGCTTGCTGAGGTTGGATTGCAGCTCAGAGCGGACCTGTTCCCAGAGAGTCGTGTCGGGCGAGGGGGAGGCTGTCACGTCAGGAGAACCGTTCCACCCTGGTCCAGGGATCCGAATATAAGGGCCCCTTCTGCCCCGTGCCGCATGTGGCGATACTGACGACATGGTCGTTTGCTTCTTGACTGCTGCCCGTGGCTGGATCCTTCTCCCGTGGCCTTGCCGTGGCCTGCCTTGGCCTTCTCGCTGGATGCCAAGCCAGTCTGCGTCAGGCTCCTGAATCCAAGCCTCCCGCGATCAGTGATGCCCCCACACCGGCTCCGGTAAAGAGCGGAAAAAACTTTGTGGCTGACGCGGTCTCCAAGGTGGGGCCCGCGGTGGTGAGGATCGACACCAAGCGTGATGTCGTCAATCCACTGGGGATCTTTGGTGGAGGACCGCCTGTGCAGCAGCAGGCTGGTCAGGGCTCGGGTTTCATTACACGCTCTGATGGCGTGCTCCTCACCAATGCCCATGTGGTGGAAGGTGCAGGAACGGTCACCGTGACCCTTCCTGATGGTCGCAGCTTCCCTGGCAAGGTGCTGGGTGCTGACCCCCTCACCGATGTGGCCGTGGTCAAGGTGGCAGCCCAAGATCTGCCGGTCGCCCCTCTGGGGAATTCTGGTGATGTCCGTCCCGGCCAGTGGGCGATTGCTATCGGTAATCCACTTGGTCTCGATAACACCGTCACGATGGGCATTGTCAGCGCCAAGGGCCGGCAAAACGCTCTTGGCGGTGGCCAGCGGGTCGCTCATATCCAGACCGATGCCGCTGTCAATCCAGGCAACAGCGGTGGTCCCTTGATTGATGAATATGGTCAGGTGATCGGCATCAACACTGCGATCCGTCAGGCCCCAGGGGGTGGACTCAGCTTTGCGATCCCGATCAATAAAGCCAAGCAAGTAGCTCAGCAGATCCTTGAGCGTGGCAGTGCCAGTCATCCCTATCTCGGGGTGAGACTCCAGTCCCTGACACCACAACTTGCCCGTGAGATCAATGCGACTGGCAACCAGTGCAAGTTGCCTGAGCGCAATGCGGTCGTCATCGTTGATGTGGTCAAAGACACCCCGGCGGCGGCGGCGGGCTTCCAGACCTGTGATCTCATCCTCTCTGTTGGAGGCCAGGAGGTCGACAATCCAACAGAGGTGCAGCTGGCCGTTGAGGCGGCCAAGGTTGGCCAGGAGCTCAAGGTGACTGTTGAGCGTGATGGCGAGAGCCGCCAATTGCTTGTGCGTCCTGCAGAGCTGCCGCAGCAGCCAGGCGGTTGAGTCGAAACTGCTCACCAGAGCGCTTGTTGGTGATGGCCCGGCGACCGAGTCCAGGCCGCTGCAAAAGTCGTCTGGCTGTTGGTATTGGTGCTGCCGCCGCGGCTCGTGTGCAACGGCGCCTTTTGCTGCACACCCTCGCTGAAGCGGAGCGTTGGCAGGATCTCGCCAACGGCTCATTACGCCTTGCACTTGGGGAACATCAAGGGTCAGGCTGCCTTGGTCAGCGGTTACAACGTCTGATGGGCCACTCGCTGCGGCATGGCGGTGAACAAGTCGTGGTGGTGGGCAGTGATTTGCCCGGCCTGATGGCTGCCGATCTGCAGCAGGCCTTTGCGGCGCTTCAGCATCAGCCCCTGGTCATCGGTCCAGCTGCTGATGGCGGCTACTGGCTGATCGGTCTTACGGCTCAAGCCTTTGAGTATCAGCGCGGCAGGCTCTTCAGTGGCATTCCCTGGGGCGGTGATCAGGTGCTGGCCTGCACCATGGCGCGGGCTGCTGAACTGGCGCTGAATCCGCGCCTGCTGCGCGAGCAGCAAGACCTTGATCGGCTCAGTGACCTTGCCCCCTGGTGCGGTGAGGCCTGATCCCGGTGATCGCGCTCAGTGGAGCGTGGTGATTCCGACTCTCCAGGAAGTGGAGCAATTGCCCGGTCTGCTGGCGCAGTTGCAGGGGCCGGAGCAGGTGTTGGTGGTCGATGGTGGTAGCAGCGATGGCACTGTTGCTGCAGCTTCTGCCATGGGTGCCCTTGTTATCCATGCCAATGCCGCGAATCGCGGTTTGCAGCTTTCAACCGGTGCGGCCCATGCCAGCCGTCCCTGGCTGCTGTTCATCCATGCTGATGCCAGACTTCCGATGAGATGGTCCAGCTTGCTGGCTGAGGCTTTAGAGGCTGATGGGGTTGTGGCTGCAGCGTTCCGCTTGCGGGTGGATGGCTCTAGCTGGAAGCTGCGCTTGTTGGAGCGGTTGGTTGGCCTACGCAGCCGTTGGCGTGGTTTGCCCTATGGCGACCAGGGGTTGGCGTTGTCTGCCGATGTCTACCACCAAGTTGGCGGCTATAGGCCACTGCCGTTGATGGAGGATTTGGAATTGGTGCAGCGGCTGGGCTGCCGTGGCCGAGTAGCGCTTGCCGCTGGTGCGGTTCTGGTCAGTGACCGTCGCTGGCGCCGTCTGGGTGTGTGGCGGAGCAGCTTGCGCAATGCCCGGTTGCGGGCCGCTTGGCGCCTTGGCACCGAGCCTGAGGTGCTGGCGCGCCGCTATCGCTAGCGGGCATACCAGAAGACGCAGCGTTCACCTCTTGGCTCGAGATCCCAGCCCTGGGCTTCATAGAAGGAAACCACAGCAGCATCAGCGAACAGGGTCACCTTCTCCACTTCCATTGCGCGGAGACGCTCGAGCAGGACCCGCATCAGCCCTTTGCCCAATCCGCAGCCTTGATAAAGAGGATGAATCGCCAGATCCCAGATGGTGGCATCAAGCACACCATCACCAGTGCAACGGGCAAAACCCACCAGCTTTGGAACGCGAGGGTCATGGCGCCAGAGTCCAACCACCAGCAGGGAATGGCTTAGCGCTTTGCGGACCCGCCTTAGCGGCCGTCGGCTCCAGCCAACGGCATCACAGAGCTGTTCGAGCTCAACAAGATCAACGGCATCCAGCTCCCCGACGACGCCACCGAGGCGAACGTGCTCAATGGCGTGCGCGCGTACGCCAACAAGTTTGTGAAACACCTCACGGACGCGCAGCTGACCGTCAAGTTCTCGCTCGGCGCGACGGCGTGGAGTGTCTCGGACCGCTTCGAGTTGGAGAAGATGACCGCGCCCAACCAGTGGGAAGTGATCGCCGGCCCCGTGCAGCAGAGCGACCCTACCACCAATGGACAGGGGCTCGTCTCTCGGTACGTGGAGAACGAAAAGGATACCGTCTTCGTCAGCTTCAACACCACGCTCGAGCCGGGCGCGCGCGTGCGTCTGCGGAACCGCACGAACAATAAGGGCTGGGTCAACGTGCAGTAAGGCGCGTCCGAATGCGCGCCCGCGCACCGCCCCGCGCGTTGCGCGTTGCGCGAACCCGCCAAAAAATTGCGGGAGCGTAGGAAAAGCGGGCGGCAACGAAGTGCGATGTCCAAGTTAAAAATTCGCAAGTGGGACCCGCAGACCATCAAGCCGGCCTCGACCATCCTGCTCGTCGGCCGCCGCGGCACGGGAAAATCGACGATTTTGCGCGATCTCGCCTGGCAGTTCGCGCAGCGGCAGTGCATCGACCTCGTCGTCGGAATGTCTCCGACGGAGGAGTCGAGCGAGTCGCTCGGCTCGTTCATCCCGCGCACGCTCATCTACAACGAGTACCGCGAAGACGTGCTCCAGAAGCTGATGGACTCCCAACGGCGCGCCTGGCGGAGGGGGCACGGACCGAACGTGTTGCTGTTCCTCGACGATTGTGGCTTCGACAAGAGCGTGTTCAAGTCGAAGATCGTGCGTGAGCTCTTTCTCAACGGTCGCCATCGGCGGATCGGGCTCGTCTTCGCGCTGCAGTACTGTTTGGACATCCCGCCGGACATACGGAGCAACATAGACATCGTCATCGCCGCCCGAGATCCCATCCACAGCTCGCGCGAAAAATTGTGGAAGAACTTCTTCGGCGTGTTCCGAGATTACCAAGAGTTCTCCCTCACCTTCGACACCTGCACGAATAACTACGAGGTGCTCGTCATGCACAATAATCAAGGCTGTCCGACGAATAATATCGAAGACACGGTGTACTGGTATAAAGCGGACCCGAATCGGGGCCAGTTTCGCCTGGGCGCCGACGTCTACTGGAACATGGACGATCGCTTCTACCGCGACCGCGAGGACGAGCTGGAGGAGGAGCAGCGCGCCAAGGAGGAGCTCGAGCGGCGGCAGGAGCTGCAGCGCACGACCATCGCGAACGTGGCCAAGGCCGACGGGGCGGGGCGGACGGTCGTGCCGCGCTACCGGTAAGGGGTAAGGGATAAGGCGCGAGCGAGCAAGAGAGCAAGAGAGCAAGAGAGCAAGAGAGCAAGAGAGCAAGGAAGAGATAACCATCACGCCCTACGCGTTCTACTCGGTCACTTTTCACTTCTACTGTAGGTTCCCCTTTTTTGTGTCCTGAAAGA
>CAJWXK010000037.1 GCA_913048995.1 uncultured Synechococcus sp.
ATATTCCCGTATGGTGCGGTCGGACGAGAACCAGCCCATGCGCGCGACATTGTGGATCGCCTTCTTCGCCCACAGCGTCTCGTCCTTCCAAAGCGCATCGACGCTGCGCTGGGCGGCGGAATAGCTGTCGAAATCGGCCGCCACCATGAACCAGTCATGGTCGTGAATGCCCTGGATCAGCGCCTTGTACCGATCGGGATCGTCGGGCGAGAAGACGCCGCTGGCGATGGCGTCGAGCGCCTGACTGAGTTCACGGCTCTGGCCGATCACCTCGCGCGGGTTATAGCCGCTCGCTCGCCGATCGTTCACTTCCTGCGCGGTCAGGCCGAAGATGATGATATTGTCCTCGCCCACATGATCGCGCATTTCGACATTGGCGCCGTCGAGCGTGCCGATGGTGAGCGCGCCATTGACGGCGAACTTCATGTTGCCGGTGCCCGACGCCTCCATCCCCGCGGTCGAAATCTGTTCGCTCAGATCCGCGGCCGGGATCATCATTTCGGCCATGGAGACATTGTAATTGGGCACGAACTGCAGCTTGAGCAGCCCCTGCACCGCCGGATCGTGATTGACTGCGCGCGCGACGTCATTGGCCAGTTTGATGATCAGCTTGGCGTTGTGATAGCTCGGCGCCGCCTTGCCGCCGAAGATGAACACCCGCGGCGGAACCGACAGGCCCGGGTTGGTCTTCAGACGGTGATACAGCGCGATGATGTGCAGCACCATCAGGTGCTGGCGCTTGTATTCGTGGATCCGCTTGACCTGAACATCAAACAGGCTGGTGTGATCCAGCAGAACGCCAAGCTGGCGGTGAACATGCTGGGTGAATCGTTGCTTGGTCTGGGTACGAACCTCCTGCCACTTCTCCAGGAATCCTGCATCGCCAAGCAATGGCTCCAGTTGGGTGAGCTCACTGAGATTGCGGCGCCAACCATCACCGATGGCCTCATCGAGCAATCCTGAGAGATAGGGGTTGGCCACACCCAACCAGCGGCGCGGGGTCACGCCGTTGGTGACATTGATGAATCGCTCGGGCCAAAGAGCTGCAAAGTCAGGAAGTAGCTGGCTGCGAATCAGCTCACTGTGCAGCTCAGCAACACCATTGGTGTGATGGCTGCCCACAACCGCCAGATGCGCCATTCGCACCTTGCGTTCAGGGTATTCCTGGATCAACGACATTCGCGCGAGCAAGTCAGGCTTACCGGGGTAGCGGATTCGCAACATCCGCAGGAAGCGGGAGTTGATCTCATAAATCAACTCCAGGTGTCTCGGCAGAAGCTTCTCAAACAGCTCCACACCCCAGGTCTCGAGAGCTTCTGGCAGCAGCGTGTGATTGGTATAGCTAAAGCTTGCGGTCGTGATTGCCCAGGCTTCATCCCAGCCAAGGTGTTCCTGATCAATCAACAGTCGCATTAATTCAGGCACAGCAATTGCCGGATGGGTGTCATTGAGCTGAACCGCAAACTTGCGATGGAAGTCAGTGACAGGTAGACCCTGGCTTTTGAGGATGCGCAGCATGTCTTGAAGCGAGCAAGACACAAAAAAGATCTGTTGACTCAGCCTTAGACGTTTACCTTGATCGAGTTGATCATTGGGATAAAGAACTTTGGTAATCGTCTCGCACTTCACCTTCTCAAGCACAGCTCCGCTGTAGTCACCAGCATTGAAAGAGGCGAAGTCAAACGCTTCATGGGGCACGGCAGACCAGAGTCTCAGCGTGTTGGCGGTATTGACGCCATAGCCAGTGATGGGCGTGTCGTAAGCCACTCCCATGACCAACTGATCACCGATCTGGACCGGGTAGCGCCATTCGGGTCGAATCACCTCCCAGGGGTTGCCATGGGCCAGCCAACTGTCGGTGCTTTCCACTTGGCCGTTTGAGTTGATCTGCTGACGGAAGATGCCGAACTCGTAGCGAATGCCATACCCGATAGCCGGCAGTTCAAGACTGGCGAGGGATTCCTGAAAACAGGCAGCGAGACGCCCCAAGCCGCCATTCCCCAGACCAGGCTCCGGTTCACAGAGCAAAAGGTCATCGAGATTCAGACCCAGCTCGGAGCAGGCCAGATCGGCCTCGTCGCGAAGACCAAGATTGACAAGATTATTTTCAAGATGCGGGCCGAGAAGATATTCAGCGGAGAGATAGGAAACCGTTCGCGCCCCCTCCTTGATGTAGGACTCCGCGGTATGGATCCAGTTCTCAAGCAAGCGGTCCCTCACAGCCAGCGACAGGGCCATGTACTGGTCATATTGCGTGGCCAGCGAAGGTGACTTGGCCTGAGTAAAAAAGAGGTGACGGCGCATCTGCTCGGCCAGCGAGCTACTACCAGAAATGGGCATGGCGTATGGATGACTCATGGAAGCTGCAGTACCAAAGACAAAGGAAGAACGATGAATCAGGACTGAATGAAATCCCACAAAAGACGCAGAATTCACCGATCAACCATTTTCATCACAACGGAAGACTGAGGCCCTTAATGTCTCCCTTGCAACGCTTTGCCGGGCCTTAATAATACTGATTGAATCAACTATTGAAGTCAGGAATTTCAAGCGTTATCCCATCACCCACTGCAGGGTCTGCTGGACTGCTTTGCGCCATTCCCCAGCTTCAAAGAAATGGCGATGGCCATGAGCCGGCAACAACCAGGCCACATCAAGGTGCTCCAGCTTCTGCAATGAGCGGATCTGCTCGTGAAAATCCCACCAGCAGTAAGCCTCAGAGCAGACAAGCACCTGGCGATCGCGGTTCCACCAGAGATGATCACCGCTGAAGAGCACGGCCTGCTGTTCACCCAGCAACGCACAGATCGAACCTGCTGTATGGCCCGGTGTCGGGATCAACTGCAACCCTGAAGCGATGGCGCGGGAATCGCGGCCTTCGAGGAGATGTTCGGCTTCTGGAGCCGCATCCGCATCAGCGCAATGAATCACGCGTTCACAGCCAAAGGCTCGTGACCATTGCTGGTGATCGGCCACATCATCACGATGGGTCAGGACGATGGCATTGAGCCCTCCCATGGCACGAATCCGCCGCGCCAAAGGCGCACTCCAGCGGGGAACATCGATCAACACATTGCCCGTGCTCCCCTGCACCAGCCAGCTACAGGCTCCGAAGCTTTTGCGCGATGCCCACCCGCAATAAAAGACCTCACCATGTTCATGACTGGTAACCCAGACGGGAAAGCCGTGCTTCGGCCTTCCTCGGGAGGAGGCAGGAGTGGCCTGAATGGCCGCCACTGGACAAGCCTGGAGAGCTAGCTGAGCTTGTTGCAGTTCCCAATCGCCGCTCGGCTGACGAAAGACATGGGCCGTACTCCGCGCTGGCGCGAAATGCTGCGGATCAAACTGCCAGCAGGTACCGCAATTGATGCAGCGACCATTCACAAAAAAAGGGCCGGGAGCGTTTTCCCTCAACCGCGGTGACCGACCTGGCACTGATCAACCGAATGTTTTGCCGTTCCAACCCCAGAGGCTGGGCGCAACGTCTTCAAAGCCAATAAAAATTCGTTGCGGCTGGATCCCAGTGCGTTCAGCAATCAGATCGGTGAATGCTGCTGTCATCTCCGATGGCGAAAGGGCACCAATGGACTTGATCTCGATGTGAGCGCATGGCTCAGAACTACCTCCAAAAGTCATCGGCACGCTGGTCTGAAGCAGCGTCATGACATAGGCCTCTGGCTTGCCGGTGTGAGCAGCCAGAGCCGCTGAAAGATCCTTCAGAAGCTGTTCACCTTCACTCACCGTGGCAAGGGAAGTACGAACGTTGATGAATGGCACAGGCGCAGTCGGAGCTAGGAAGACTGTGACAGAGAATCCCTACAGCAGTGGGATAACTCGGTTGTTGGACGGAGCGCCCACCTTGGGGTCGGCTGCGGTATCAGAGGATGTTCCGAACTGGACCAGACCAGTCACGATTTGGCTCGTGACGATGGCCATGAATGCAAGCAACAGAAAAGACTGAAACCTGTTCATTGCTCAGTAACTGTCTCGACTGAAACTAACGGGACCAACCTGCAAGGCAAGGATTTTCTGTCATGTGACAGCTAAATCGCTGACGCAGCAAGTGTTGTGACTACAACAATCAATGAATGCGGTCAAATCAGCTAAAGCCAAAATCGAAGATTTTGTATCAAATAACACCAAAAAAGCGATGGGGCGCGACACGGATTACAGAACGCGCAGGCAGGCTCAACTTGTGTGATGCCGTCCAACCACTCCGTGCCCGCACAAGACCTACTTCAAAAGGTAAAGCACTTGTACAACAGAGCCACGGCAGCGACAGAACCAACGATGACAATGGAAGGATCCATGGTGTTTAAAGCGGTCGCTCAATCTTGGCAACACCCGACAGCCAATCGTGGAACGGATCGCCATCTGAGCAGCAACAGCTTGAACCGGCCACGAAGCCAAATCAAAACCCTTAGAGTCCATGAAGATATGTAAAGCGCAATGTTTCGCTCCCTGGGAATGCTGTTCCTGCGCATCTGCGTTGGGGCAGTTCTCATCCATCATGGCTATGACAAGCTCGCGGACATTGAGGGCTTCGCTAACGCTGTCGTCAAGCCGTTACATCTACCTTTTCCGGTTCTCCTCTCGTATGTAGCCGCATACTCCGAAATTATTGGAAGTTGGCTGATGATTGTCGGCTTGGCCACACGTCTTGGCGCCCTGGCAGTGGCCGGAACCATAACGGTTGCGATCTATCACTCAATCACTGTTACCGGAGGATTCAATATTTATGCACTCGAACTTTTAATTCTCTATTTCGGTGGTTCTGCCTGTGTAGCCCTCAGTGGTGGTGGTCAATTTGCTCTCGATTTCCTCATCACCCGCTCCCTCGGCATTAGTTTCACGCCCTTACGCTTTTTGAGCGTGAAGCGCCCTGCTATCGCCGATCTTGAAAAGCTCGTTGCGAAATCAGATGTTCCCACCACAGACAATGAACCCTTGATATCCAACAAGTCCTGATTAGAAATCCACCTGTCCCTAAAGCATTTTTGCTGAAGCAGGATTCTTATCTCTTTAACCTATTTTAGAGTAATTGATCATTATCTCCTAACCATATGGCTTTTTTGTAGGCGTCTTTGAGCTTGACCGATTACACAAGTGAGTATTGCTCTCGACAGGTGATCAGCATGCAGCCTCCAATCTGCGGGAAGGAAGCTGAAATCAAGAGCATCGTCAATCGGTTCGACCACGTCAGCACGATCAAGACGGATCGAAGCCTTGGGGAGCTGAAATCAGCCTTTGCCTGTGCCCTGCACATGCATCAGCCGACCGTACCGGCAGGTCCTGATGGCGCCTTGATCTCCCATCTCCAATACATGGCTGAGCATCCTGATGAGGGTGACAACCACAACGCCGAGCCTTTCGCGCAGTGCTATCGCCGACTGGCGGACCTCATCCCTGAGCTGATCAAGCAGGGATGTGACCCGCGAATCATGCTCGATTACTCCGGCAACCTCCTCTGGGGCGTTGGTCAAATGGGTCGCGATGACATCAGCAGTGCTCTGCACTATTTGGCGACTGACGAGTTAATGCAACGCCATGTCGAGTGGCTGGGCACCTTTTGGAGTCATGCGGTTGCACCCTCCACGCCGATACCTGATCTGCAACTGCAAATCAGCGCCTGGCAGCATCAGTTCCTCGATTTGTTCGGATCAGATGCACTGGAGAGGGTCAAAGGTTTTTCTCCGCCGGAGATGCATCTTCCCAACCATCCCGATACGCTCTACGAATTGATCAGAGCCCTTAAGGACAGTGGCTACATCTGGCTGCTGGTCCAGGAACACAGCGTCGAGCAACGCGATGGCTCAGCTCTCAGCCAGCAACAGAAATACCTGCCCAACCGACTGGTGGCACGGAATAGTGCAGGAGACGAGCTCAGCATCACAGCACTGATCAAGACGCAAGGTTCGGACACCAAACTTGTGGGTCAGATGCAGCCCTGCTACGAAGCCCTCGGCTTGGGTCGGTTGCCACTAGCTGGACAGGAGGTGCCTGCGCTGGTCTCACAAATCGCCGATGGTGAGAACGGCGGCGTGATGATGAACGAGTTTCCGCCAGCCTTCCGACAGGCCAATCAGAGGATCAAAGGAGAGGTGAACGGAACCTCCGCAATTAACGGCACCGAATACCTCCAATTGCTGCATGAAGCTGGCATCAACAACGAGCAGTTTCCTGAGATCCAAGCAGTGGGCCAGAGCCGGCTATGGCAGCAGCTAGGAGATACCAGTGGTTCGGAGGCGGTTGACCACGCCATCGGCGCCATTCAAGCCAGCGATCACTCCTTTGCCATGGAGGGGGCTTCATGGACCAACAACCTCAGCTGGGTTGAGGGTTATGAAAACGTCCTGGAACCGATGAACCAGCTCAGTGCGAGCTTTCACCAGCGGTTTGATGCGCTGGTGGAAGCAGATCCGCTAATCACTGCATCAGCGGACTACCACCAAGGGCTGCTTCACGTGTTGCTGCTTGAGACGAGCTGCTTTCGTTACTGGGGCCAAGGCACCTGGACCGACTACGCCCGCAGGATCTTCGAGCAAGGTCAGGCCGCTCTTAACCCCCGTAGTTCCAGCCCGTACTGCTGAGCTCAAGGGCAGCGCCATCGCGATGCAGCACAGCACTTTTGACCTCACCGACAAAGACGGTGTGATCACCGCAGGCCACCTGACCAACCAGAGCACATTCAACGCCGCCAAGTGCGTCATCCAGGATTGGCAAGCCGTGCTCACCAAGCTTGTAGGGGGCGGCGTCAAAACGGCCTCCAACCCCCTGCTGGGGCTTGAAGAACACTGCTGCCAGATCCTTCTGATCGGCAGCCAGCACATTGAGGCTGAACTTGCCGCTGCGCTGAATCATGCCGTTGCTGGTGCTGTCAGCACGCACCGCCATCACGACCAAAGGCGGCTCAAACGAACCCTGGGTCACCCAGCTGGCCGTAAAACCGTTGACGACATCACCCTCTGCGACCCCACAAATAAAGAGTCCGTGAGGAATCTTGCGCAGCAGCACCTTCTTGGCGTCAGCGTCGAGGCTCATGCCCAGCATCTTTGAACTGCCCAGATCTTGGCAGGACCAGAACCCGCCGGCGAGGGGCAAAGGCTATTCAGAGCGAAAGACTCTCAAGCAGCTCTTGTTGCGCCTTACGACCAAGAATGCCGTTGGCAGCCAAGGCTCCGCTTGCAGCGACCGGCGGGATGCCGATGCCCGGAAAGGTACTGGCACCACACATCCAGAAGCCCTCAAGCGGGGTCGTCACGCCGGGGAAAAGCCCATCAGCCGCTGATAGAGCCGGGCCGTAACTGCCCTTGTGCACTCCCAGGAAATGGCGATGGCTCAGGGGTGTTCCTTCCATCACCACGTCACAGCGATCACGGATGTCAGGGATGCGCTGCTCCAGAACCTGCCAGAAAAGGCTGCATCGCTCACGTTTGAGCTGCTCATAGGCGGCGCTGCCACGCTGCAGGGAACTCCAGGGGTCCCAGGGCTCATTGGCGGGTGTGTAAGCGTGCAACACATGGCGTCCAGCAGGTGCCATCGATGGATCGAGCACCGAGGGCACCGAAAACACCGCAGCATTGCGATCGGCGGTGATGCCGCGCTCCCAATCGCCGACCCAGACCGTATGAATCGGCAGATCCTCAAGACCCGTTGCATCAAAGCCCAGATGCAGATGCAGAAACGATTGGCAAGCCGGGGTCTGCGCTCGCTTGCGTTGCCAGCGCTGCACCGACTCCTGCGGTAGTAACTCCAGGGTGCTCCAGATATCGGCGTTGCTCACCACGTGATCAGCGCGAATCTGCTCGCCGTTTTCCAGCTCAACGCCGACAGCGCGCTCGCCCTCGAGCAGCACTCGACGGACCGAACAGCGGAGCTGGAGCTGTCCCCCATGGGCCTCGAGGCCACGAACCAGGGCCGCAGCGACCGCAGCGCTGCCGCCTTTGGGGTAATCCAAAGAAGCCTCGGGATCGAACCACTCACCAAAGAGGGTCGCCATCGCCGCGGCATTGGTATCTGCCATTGGCATTCCGCTGATCAGGAAGCACAGCAGGTCAACCCAATGGCGCAGAAAGGGATCACTGAGGTGCTTATCGACCAGCGGCGCAAATGCACCACCGAGATGACGCATGGCCGCGAGATGGGGCAAAAGCTGACTGCCACGACGCAGTAACTGGCCCATCACATCGGCTCCAGGCCGCAGGGCCAGCAGAGGAAGAGCATCGGCCGCTGCGGCGATCGGCTGCAGCACCTCCATAAAGGATCGCCACTCCTGCGCGACTGCCGGACTGCGCAAATCACTGACCACTGCTTCGAAATCAGTGCTGCCCACGCCAATCCGTAGATGTCCCTCCGGAAAAATCACATCCCAATCCCTGTAGGAGATGACCTCAAGCGGCTGATCAAGCGCTCGCAGGATCTGAGCCAGCGGATTGCTGCTTGGCCAACGCCCCAGACCGCTCCACAAAGACGGTCCGGATTCAAAGTGATAGCCGCTACGTGTAAAGCCGTGGGCCGCGCCACCGGGTTGGCTGTGGGCCTCAAGCACCAGCACATCCCGTCCGCCACGAGCACAAAGAGCTCCGCAGCAGAGGCCGCCGATGCCGCTGCCAACCACGATCACATCACAGTGGCGACTCACGACAGATGGCTAACGCAGCAGACAGGCTGGCGGCTCGTTGGCGCTGATGTGGATTCCGATAAAGAACTTCAGTGGCAAGAGCTTTCCAAAGGGTTATCAACTGCGCTGGCGCTTCAACACAAGGAGGCCACTGGTCTGAATCATGGTCTGTTCAAGATGCTGAGCGCAGATTCGCAATCAGAAGGGATATCAATAGGTCTTCATGCGACAGTCCAATCCACATCAACGGCGGCCATGATCACAACGTTGATCCACTGCCTGCTTCCGGATGACACGCTCCGGCCCTGCGCGACTACCTTCCGTGCTCCAGCTCGATGGACGCCGTTACAGCGTCGAGAGCTTGCCGGATGAAATCAAGACACTGATCATCGATCTGCAAAAAGCCGATGCTGTACTGCAGAACCGCAGCCGCACGGTGCAGGTGCTCAAAACCGCCCAAAAAGATCTGAGAACAAAACTGCAGCAAGCCCTCCAGCAGCAACCACTCGCAGCAGATCAAGGGCTTCAAGTCCCCGTGGCACCGATGCCATCCGAGTTCCCACTGGATGAAGCCCCCGCAGTCGAGGAGAGAGGGGGCGACAGTCAAAGACCCGGAACAGTGAGGCGCGCCAAGGACAAGGTGAAGGGCCTATTCCGCCGTTTCATAGGTGGAGAGCAGAGCTGAGTTGCGGTGAAGAAACAGGAACGGGTTGAGACCATCCTTCGCCGACTGCAGGAGCAGTACCCAGAAACCCCAGTGCCCCTGGATCACAGCGACCCCTTCACGCTCCTGATCGCTGTGCTTCTCAGTGCCCAGTGCACCGACAAGAAGGTCAATCAGGTGACACCGGCCCTGTTCAAGGCCGGCCCGGATCCTGCGGCAATGGCCGCTTTGGAGGAGGAGCAGATCCTGGGCCACATCCAGCAGCTGGGACTGGCCAAGACCAAGGCCAAAAATGTCAGGCGGCTGTCACAGCTTCTGCTGGAGCGCCACGGCGGGGAGGTACCCGAGAGCTTTGAGGCCCTCGAAGCGTTGCCAGGAGTGGGACACAAAACCGCCAGTGTGGTGATGTCCCAAGCCTTCGGGGTACCCGCATTTCCTGTCGATACCCACATCCACCGCCTCGCTCAGCGCTGGGGGCTGAGCAGCGGCGAGAGCGTGGTGCAGACCGAACGGGACCTCAAACGTTTATTCCCCGAGGAGGCCTGGAACAGATTGCATCTGCAGATCATCTTCTGGGGTCGTGAGTTCTGCACGGCCCGTGGCTGCGATGGCCGACATTGCTCCATGTGCCGAGAGCTGTATCCGAATCGGCGCAATCCAGTGCTGTGGCGTAAACCATGAGCCTGATTGCTGCCAACCATCAGCACCCGCCGATCGCCCTGACCATTGCGGGGAGTGATTCTGGTGGTGGGGCCGGTATCCAGGCCGACCTCAAGACCTTCATGGCCTTTCAGGTCCATGGCTGCAGCGCCGTGAGCTGTGTCACGGCGCAAAACAGCTGCGGGGTGCAGCGCGTCGATGCCCTCAGTCCAGAGGCGCTCAAATCCCAGGTCGAGGCAGTGCGCAGCGATCTGCCAGTGGCAGCGATCAAGAGCGGCATGCTGCTTAACGCCGCTCTCATCGAAGCAACGGCCGAGGTGCTGAAGGACTGGAGCGTGCCCCGAGTGATCGATCCGGTGATGGTGAGCCGCAGCGGGTCAGTCCTGCTGGAGAGCGATGCAATCAGGGCTCTATGCAGCCAACTGCTGCCCATCGCCGATGTTGTGACCCCAAACCTCCATGAAGCCGCCCTACTCAGCGGGGAGAACCTCAGTGATTCATCAGCTATGGAGAAGGCGGCCCGCCGCATTCAGGCGATGGGTCCAGCAGTGGTACTCATCAAAGGGGGAGGCAAGGCCCGCTGGCAGGGACAAGACCTGCTGCTGAATGGCGATCAACTCAGGTGGTTGCCAGGACCACGAGTCGACACTCCCCATAGCCACGGAACCGGTTGCACGCTCTCTGCGGCGATCACCGCACTGATGGCAAAGCAGGTTCCACTGGCAGAAGCAATCGAGACTGGACGGGCTTACGTAAAGGCGGCGTTACAGCACTCACTGGCCATTGGCAGTGGCCAAGGGCCTGTGTGCCATTGGATCAGCCCAGGGATGGACAGATAGAAAAATGACCGTAAGGTTGCGGTGCTGTATTTGATCTCAGCGATGAATTTCATCGGTCTGGTTCTAGTCATCACTGCCTTCGTCGCCATCTACGCCCAGTGAACGAGCCACGGACAAGGTCCGTACTCGCGACAATGAGTTCAATCACGACCTAAGCCCGTGCTGCCCTGCCCCCTGACACCACTGTTGGTTGCAAAGGTGACTGGCCTCAAGGCCACTGTGGGCTTATTGCTGATTCTTCTCATCAAATCCCAACTGCTACGCGTCAAGATGTCTTTCCTTGGCAGCATTCTGGGGTTGTTTTTCACCCTCACCTTCCTGCTGGCTAGTGGTGCTTTGGTGGTGATCACAGCAGCTTCAGTGGCTTGGGGCCTGCAGCAACGCCAAAGCGCTGCTGCCTGAGTGCTGGATCAGTTCCAAGCAGGCACCACCACCGGTTGCTCGACAACAACTTGCTGAGGTTGCTGCTGGTGTTCGGCATGCACAAGGTGTGACAGGCCATTGAGCACCATGCCAGCACCCATCAGATAGGCAGGTCCGTTATCCACGTCACGGCGGTGGTGGCGACGGTTCACTTTGCAAAAGCCCTGCCCAAGCATTGGGCCCTTTTGCACCCAGTGGGTACCGACGGGGCAGTTGGGCATCGCCGACGCGGCAGGAGTCGTGGCGACCGAAAGACCGATGGCAACGAGAGCACCGGCGGTGATGAGCATTGGTTTGTTCATGGCTGTTTTGCTTGAACAATTCCGCTCTAAAACCAACTCACCGTCTCGTGGGTCAGCGAAACCGACCCAAAGTGTTCGGATCAGCGAACTGACCTCGCCAAAGGAAGATTGTCGGAGCTGAGCAGGAATCCCCTTCAAGCAATACAGATGCTCACCTCAACGAAAGGCCAACAAGAGTGCCGCACTGATTGAAAGCAAAAAAGTCGTGGTCGAGGCGTCAGAAAATGACTCGGAAATCAACGTCGACCAACAATCACTGGCGGACTCCCAGCTGTATTTCCAGGCAGACCAGGGACCACCTGGGTCTGGCCATCCCACTTATCGAGGAACAACTTATAGAGCACCTGATCGTCAAGACTCTTGTTCAGCGTGTCGTAACGCAAAGCTTCCTGTTCAGCGATCTTCACCTCAGTCTGGGCCCGTAGCAGCTGCTGCTCTGCGATCTGTTTCTGCTCAATTGCAGCTCTGTACTCCTCAGCGATCTCAAGGCCCGTGAGGTCAAGACTCCGTACCTCTACATAGTCAAATTTATCGAGCTCTTCAGCAACAGTTCGCTCCACCAGCGAGGAGATGTCATTCCACTCCGAGGCGATTGTCACCAGTTCGTACTGCGAAAAGACCGACTTCAAGGCCTTGAGCAGAGAAGGCTGGATGATGCGCGGATAGACATCACGGTCACTGCTGGCAATCGTGCTGTAGACGCGACCCGCCTCATCAGGCCTGAGGGCGTATTTAACCGTCGCAGTGGCCTGAATGACCTGAAGATCCTTAGTCAGGGTGGCGAACTGCTCAGGACGAACCTGGGTCCGGATCGTGAAGGGCCATGCCTGCTGCACTAGAGGAAGCTTGAAATTCAAACCCGGCTGGCGCGGCAAACCGCTCACCTTGCCAAGCGTGGTGATCACAGCCACCTCGCCAGCAGGGACGACGAAAAGAGCCTGTAGCAGCAGCAGCAACGCGGCAAGGGCAAGGCCGACCACCACGAACAGCCCTCCCTCAGGACCGGGAGTAGCGGAGCGCATCGGGGACTGCATGGAGTTGGCTAGAGCAGAATCGTCACCCTCTCTTAGCGGGAATCAGGATCAACCGGCAGCCCACGCCACGCCAAAGCCCCGCGGCGGGCTAGCAGCAACAGGGGATAGAGAGTCCGGGAGCGCTGCGGTGTCGACATCAACACTGAAAGCAGCTGAAGCAAGACTGCGCTGGGTTGCATCCGCGCACAGAGCCACTCAATGGCTTCTGCACCATGAAACAACTGCTCCCCGTTGATGATGACTGCCCCACTGTGCAGGGGTGCCCCACGACGATTCAGCTCGGCGCGCAGTGCGTGATCCGAACGACCATCACAGATCCGTAGCTCAGGTATGCCGCTGCGTAGTTCGCTGAGCTGGGCAAAGTGGGAACAAAAGAGGCAACCGCCGTCATAGACGAGAACTGGAGCATGACCCGAATCCTTCACGCTGCGCTGGTCCTCCTATTGATGCTGGCACTGCCATCCTGGCCGGTTCATGCCGACAGTGAGCCAGCTGAGCTGCTCTACAGCTGTGATGGCACTGAGCTGAAAGCAGTGATCAACCCTGGTGCAGTTGATGCCATCGGCATCCCGAACCTCAGCAACGGGACAGCCCCTGGGGCCTATGTGGTGCTCCGCTGGCGGGAGGTAAGCCTGCAGCTGCCACGGACCAACAACGCCGGAGCACCCAGCTTCACCGACGGAAAATGGTGGTGGAGTCTGGAGGATCCGGAACACCCTCGCTTTCGGTTGCGACGTGGAATGGGTGACATCGAGAATTTCAGCTGCAGCGCTCAGCCAGCCAGCCAAGCTGCCAAAGCTTTGGTTGGGTCAGCCAATTCATCGATCGAGGTGTAGTAATGATCGCGCCAGCCTTGGCGAGGCAGGCCCGCGAAGAGCATCAGATTGAGCGGATAGTCCTCCGAATCCGAGCAGATACGAAAGTCATCGCGGAAAAGGAAAATTGGTTTGCTCAGGGCTATGGCAACACCCAGCTCCACCATCACGCCTTCATCGGGCGGAGTGCCGTTAATGATCGCGAAGAAACCATCAGCTGCCCCTACATCACGTACATCTGCCGTTGCCACGGCATGAGCCCAGCCAGGCTTAGTCATATCGATCTGGTTGTTGCGAGCGAAGGGCTCCCATACCTCGGCACCCAGGGCTTCGAGCTGGGCGATGAAGGGAGGGAGCAGTAACTCGCGCCACTGGGTGGCAAAGCCGTAGGGGGAAGCCAGGTAAAGGGAGGGGCGGGCCATCAGAGGTTCTGCGATGACTCAGCATGAAGCCATGGTGGGAGCCCTGCTAGCGACTCTGGTTAGCGCACAAGTGGTGAACGTCGCCGATGGCGACACCCTCAATGTGCTGCAGGGGAACAAAGTGCTGGAGCTGCAGCTGGCCTGTATCGATGCACCGGAGCGCAGGCGCCGCCCCGCCGGACCTCTGGCACAGCAACAGTTGCAACGCCTATTACCGAAGGGAAGCCGAGTTCTGTTGTTGCAGCACGGTAGGGACCGTTATGGCAGAGATTTAGCCGAGGTCTACCGCCCGAGTTCGATCGCACCAGTCAACCTTGAGCTTGTTCAGCGTGGCTGGGCATTCATGCACACGCGGCGGGACGGGAGTTGCGATGGCGGCGCTTATGAGGCTGCAGAAATAGAAGCCCGACGCCGCAACATCGGTCTCTGGGGACTGGCTCCAGGACCTTTGCCATGAAGCAAATTGAATGACGAGAAGTCTCAAGCCATGAAGAGCGATGTCGTCGCCGCCCGATTGCGTTGCCATTTTTCTCTGGCGGTAGGAGTGTGTGCTCACGGGATTCGATGCCCGCTGACGACCGGCCCGCTGCTCCAACAGTTTCAGCCGATATCCGGTTTCTCGGCCTTCATGGCCACTCCCGATGCACCGCCACAGGTGCCCCCGGGCCTACAGAAACCCTCTTGCAAAACATGGCCCCAGCAGCCTTCCGTCAGCGTCTTTGAGACAAATCCCGCCAAGCCCGGTTCCTGATCTCATCAGGGGCCGGGTTTCTGACATCAAAGGACGCCGAACACCGGTGGGCGGTCTGTACGACTCGATGCCATGAACCATCGGGCGTACGACAAATACAGACGCAACGCAAAGCCATGACCGTTGTCAGCAGCCTTGCGGCCTTTGCCCTGGGAGTGAGCCTCAGTGCTGCATTGATTCCAACCCTGCAGGCACCTGCACCTCTTCTGCCTGCAGCCAGCACACAAGCCCAGCTTGGGAGCTCAAGAACGGCTAATTAACTCGCAGTGCATCTGGCGGGCTTAATCATGGGACGTTGCTTTGACGTTGCCGGCCATGGAACCCAACGTCTTTCAAATCATCGGATTTCTGCTGGCCGCCTACTCCGTGGTCGCTAACGATTCACTGCAGACCCTCGGCACCTACCTCTCAAGTAATCAGGGTCGCACCCCAAAAGTCGTGCAGATGTCCTTCATCTGCGGTGCCGCCGCTGCGGTGTTGTTGATCGGCTGGAGCCTCCACCCATCTGGCGGCGGTTTCGGTGATCCGGCCTGGGGCCGCCTTGAGCAATTCCCTTTGCCCGAGA
>CAJWXK010000038.1 GCA_913048995.1 uncultured Synechococcus sp.
CAAGGGCAGCCACGGTGTCGCGCATCTGCTGCAGGGTCTCGTCCGTGCCGGGTTCGCCGCGCCAGTGCAGGCGGGTCAGCAATTCCAGGCCGCCATGCTCACGGTCGGGTTGGAGCGTGGCATCAACGCAGAGCACCCCATCAATGTCGGGATGGGTGGCCCGCAACGCCACATGCACAGGACCGTTGTCGATGATCTCAACGCGGTGGCCCTGGCTCCCCAGACCCTTACGCAGGGCGTTGAGCCAGACACCCAGCCCAGGGGCTGTGGCAGTGCGGACGCGGACCAGTTCCATCGGGAAGGCTGCAGGTGTCACCTCGAGCCTCATTCGTCGCAGCCTCCCCTGTCTGTGCGCTAGGCGACTTCAGGCCTCCACAGCCACCGAGACGGCGGCGTTGCTCTCGGCCTTGGGGGCCGTGATCAGCAGCATGCCATCGCGGTACTGGGCCTTGAGGCCATCGCGCTGGATGCCGCGGGGGAAGCGGAAGCTGCGGCTCCAGGTGCCATAGCGGAACTCGCTCAGCTGGGGCTGAGCGTCGGCTCCATCGTCCTGGGGGCGGGGACGTTCGGCATTGACGCTCAAGCTGCGATCGGTGGCCTTGACATCAATCGATTGGCGATCGATGCCGGGCATTTCGATGCTGATGCTGAACCCTTCATCGGTCTCCAGCACCTCAGCGGCGGGAACGCGCTCAGCTTGAGAGAGCTGCTGCTCGAGGCGATCGAACAGATCAAACGGGGTGGTGTGACGGGAAAGCATGGTGGTCCTCACAAGTGGTGTGGTGGGGCTGCCGGGGCATCCCCTGTGCACTCACTGTTCTGCGCTCCAAGGCCTGTGCCCAGGAGGGCAACCGATCCGATCGGTGCGGCCCTCCCTACCTTTTACGGTTCCCACCACCAGTCGCTGAAACAGGCTGCCTGACCGCGGTAGTGCTGCTCAGCATCAACCAGATTCCAAAGCCTGGCGCCGCGGAAACGGAAGCGTCGCCCATTGCTGTCCATCCGCTCTCCGCAGTAGTTACTGATGGTCTGGTTGCGGCGGACGCGCTCGAGAAGCTGGCGGCGGTTGAGCCTCTGGGATGCTGCGGCACTGAGCCTGGACGGAAGCCCCACCATCTCGTCCCAGCTGCGGCTGAATAGCTGCAGTGCTGCGCGATTGGCATAGAGAAAGCAAGGGTCTTCGCTGCCGTCATGGCAGAGCACGACCTGATCGAGCACAAAGAGCTCCTGAGCTGCCAGGCGGATGCCTTTGCTGCGCAGCAAAGGCCGATCAAACAGACGCCTGTGGGAATCAAGCAGCAAGCCGGTTAGCCCAAGCACCTGTGGGCTAAGCCAGGCCACCTCGACATCGCTGTTCATGGATCGCTGCCAGCGGCCATGGCCTGGACCATCGCCATCTGTCCCATCTGCGTGCCGTGCTGTCGCAGCCGTTCAAGGAAGAGTTGATTGGCCTCGGGGAAACGGGGTTCAGCCGCGAGAGGCAGATCACCGGCCTCATCAAGCCCGGTACTGCCCTCCATTGCGGGGGTGATCACCACCAAATTCGGATCCAGAGCAGCGCTGTAACTCCACCAGGCAGCTGCGTCTGGTGGTGCTGCACCAATACTCTGAGTTGCTTGTCCTGATTGGTTCTGCTGCCGGCGGCGTTCAGCCAGATCCTTCAGCAGCTGAGCGCGGCTGCGGCCGCGGAGCTGGAACAGCACGAAGGGATCTTCACTGAAGCGATCTCCCATTAAGTAGTAGACGGCGCTGATGTGTTTGCAGGGGTTGGCCTTATCCGGACAGGTGCATTCACTGCGCACTTCCTGCAGCTTGAAGGGGAAGAGGCGTTTGCCGCTGGCTGCAAATGCTCGCTCGATGTCATCGGGCATGACGCCGGCCAGCAGCTGACAGGTCCAACGGGCCTTCTGGCTGAGGGCCTCCAGCACAAAATCCCAGTCCTCATCGCTGAGGACATCCAGCCAGAGCTTCGATTTGTAAGGCTCCGGTTCAGTGCCCTGTACACGCGCTTGAACCCGCCTGCCTTCAAAGCGGATCGAGAGCACATTGCCCTCGCGGGCATAGATCCAGGCCCGTTCCAGGCGTTTCTTGTACCGGTAGGAGTTGATCAGTTCCATCCACTCGGCGACCCACCAGGGCTGCTGTCCGAGTCCTGCCTTGCTCAGGGTGGTGTTGGCGTTGGTGCTCGTCATGGGTTGTCCTCCAGCGAGACAAGGCTGCGAAGTTGCTTTAGTTCCAGGCCCCCGAGCCATTCTTCGCCGCTGCCAATGATGTCCGCTGCCAGTGAGGCTTTTTCACGGATCATCCTGTCGATCTTTTCCTCCAAGGAGCCAGTGGTGATGAATTTGTGCACCAGCACCCTCTGAGTCTGACCAATCCGGTAGGCCCTGTCGGTGGCTTGGTTTTCCACCGCTGGATTCCACCAGCGATCGATATGGAAGACATGGCTGGCGCGGGTGAGGTTGAGGCCGACACCGCCTGCCTTGAGTGAAAGCAGGAATAGCTGCGGGCCGCGGGGGTCCTGCTGGAAGCGATCCACCATCGCCTGTCTCTCGACTTTGCTGGTGCCGCCGTGCAGGAAGGGCACCTCCTGTCGCCAGCGTTGTTGCAAAAAGCTCTGTAGCAGGTGACCCCAACCCGCAAATTGGGTGAAGAGCAGAGCGCGGTCTCCTGCCTCCACCACCTCTTCCAGGATTTCATCAAGACGCATCAGCTTGGCTGAACGGCTTGCGAAGTCGCTGCCTACCTCCTCCTCTCCAAGAAGCAGCGCCGGATGGTTGCAGATCTGCTTCAGTTTGGTGAGCAACCCCAGTACTTGGCCGTGGCGCTGCCCTAGTGGTGCCCGCTGGATAGCTTCCAGGGTGGCATCAACCGTTTTGCGGTAGAGCTTGGCCTGCTCGCTGCTGAGACCAACCCATTCGGGTAGCTCCAGCTTGTCGGGTAGGTCGCTGATGATGCTCTTGTCGCTCTTCAACCGCCGCAGGATGAAGGGGCCAACGCGGGCCTTGAGGTCCTTGAGAGACGCAGTGTCGCCGTAGCGCTCAATCGGCAGCCGGTAGCGCTGGCGAAAGAAGTCTTCCTCCCCCAGCACTTTGGGGTTGAGGAAATCCATCAGGGCCCACAGTTCGCTGACCCTGTTTTCCACTGGGGTTCCGGTCAGAGCGATGCGGAAACGGCTCTGGCGCGATGGCCTGGCCAGGGTCCTGGCGGCCTGGCTCTGCTTGGAGCCGGCGTTCTTGATTGCCTGGGCCTCATCAATCACCAGCCCTTGCCAGTCAAAGCTTCCCAGCAGCTCGTTGTCGCGCTGCATGAGGCCATAGCTTGTGAGCACGAGATCGATGTCTTTCAGGGCTTTCTTGAGCGCTGCGGCGGTAGCGGCTCTCTTCGGGCCGTAATGCTCCATCACGGCTAATTCAGGGGTGAACTGAGCTGCTTCGCGAGCCCAATTGGTGAGCACAGAGGTGGGTGCGATGAGCAGCACTGGGCGCTTCAGCTCCTGTTCGGCTTTGAGGTGCTGCAAGAAGGCCAGTAACTGGATCGTCTTGCCCAGGCCCATGTCATCGGCCAGGCAAGCCCCCTGATCAAAGCGGTGGAGGAAGGCCAGCCAGCCCAGGCCACGCTCTTGATATGGCCGCAGCTGTCCTTCGAAACCCTCCGGTGCTGGCAGCGGGTCAGGAGCCTTCTGTTGGTGGTATTGCTCCAGGACTGTCTGGAGCCGGGGACCAGCCTCAAAGCGGTGCACCGGCAGGCGCATCAGCGTGTCGCCCTCAGTGGCGGTCAGCCTGAGGGCGTCGTCGAGGCTCAGTGGCGGGTCGGCGGCGCAGAACTTCTCTGCATTCTTGAGGTCACCCGGCCGCAGCTCGATCCAGGCGCCCTTGTGCTGGACCAGTGGACTGCGCTTGCCTGCCAGCCGCTCGAGGTCCTTGAGGGTCAAGGTGACCCCGCCAATCATCAGCTCCCATGACCATTCGAGGTCTTCTCCGAGGCTGAAGCCCCGCCCCTGTGCCGGAAGCTCCGCTTGGATGGCCAGGCCGAGGCGGCTTGCCAGCCCACCGCTGAGGCTGGGCGGCAGGACCACCCCCACCCCGACATCACGCAGCTTTGCGGCGGCGGTGCGTACCAGGACAAAGGCTTCTGCAGCAGCCAGTTCCATGCTCGTGGGGGCTGCTGAATCAAGGCCGCGTGCCAAGGGCTCGAAGGCCACCAGAGCCCGTCCCAGTCCCTCCAGAAGCAGTTCGCTGGGCTTGGGAACATTGATCTCCCCGAGTGGCAAGCTGCCATCACCAGCGCTCCAAACCGCTGCAGCTCCCTGACGAAGGGCTGGATCGGCCTCGGCCTGGAGCCCGAAGTGCAGCTGCCAGAGTTCGCTGCCTTTGGGGGGTGCCTCCAGCTCCAGCACTGCTCGGGCCGGGGCTACTTGCCCGGCTACGGTTTCGCGCCAGTGGGAGGTGGCGCTGATCAGCCGCTGGCTGTCCTCGTCCTTGAGGGCCAGCACTCCATCGCCGGGCCCGAGTGCCTGCTGCCATCCGTGCAACAGGGGATCGAGCCCTTCCCCGTCGGCGCTGAATCCCTGCCGCAGCTGCCCATCCAGTAGAGCTGCAGCGATGGCGGCGATCTGAAGTCGCCGCGCGCCAGGCCGCCGGCAGCCCAGGGACCCCGGCGTGTCAGCCGCGCACACCACCGCTGGCATGCGACCGACGAGATCTTCCAATCGCCGACGGTCTTCTTCATGGTTCAGCAGTGGCTGCCAGCTGGCGCGTACGTGGCCAGGTTCCAATCGTTCGGCGACAGGCAGCCAGCGCCCACGGGCCACCAGGCTCAGCACCCACCGCTGCATATGGGCCCACCAGCGGAGGTCGTCCCCCAGTTCCGGTGGTGCACTGGCCAGGGGCAGTGCTCCAAGCCAGCTGGAGGCCTCGGCTGGTTGCATCGCTAATGCAGGAACTCGCCAGGGCCACCACTCCACGGTTTTGGGCAGCGTTTCACCGGCCATGAGGGGCAGGCCATTGCTGCGGCTCGGCAGGGTCAGTTGCAGTTCGATACTGCTGCTTGTCTTGGGCTCTCGCCCCTGCTCCTGCAGCCATGCGGTTAGGTCACCGGCGTTGAGCGCTAGGGGATGGACCTGTGGTGCCTCAAGACCTTCATGCTTGCGCGGTTTGGCGACACGCCAAGTGTCTGCCCACAGCCCCAGACAAGGCTGCGGTTCATTCGGTAGCCACACGGCATGCAGCAGGCTCATGGCTGCGGCGGCTGAGGCTGGGGCGCAGATCCCATACCTCCACTATGGAGGTGCAGGTGTTGCGGGATCATGGCCGCTGGCTTCCCTGCTCCTGCCATGGCCCCCGCATCTGCCAGACCCCGCAGCGGCGATGACATCCGCGCGGCCTTCCTCGGGTTCTATGAGGACCGCGGTCACAAGCCCATCCCCAGTGCGTCGTTGATTCCTGAGGATCCGACCGTGCTCCTGACAATCGCTGGGATGCTGCCCTTTAAGCCGGTATTCCTGGCTCAGGTACAACGACCGGCGCCGCGGGCGACCAGCAGTCAGAAGTGCATCCGCACCAACGACATTGAGAACGTGGGCCGCACGGCGCGGCATCACACGTTCTTCGAGATGCTCGGCAACTTTTCCTTTGGTGATTACTTCAAGCAGCAGGCGATCGAATGGGCCTGGGAGCTCAGCACCGTTGTGTTTGGTATCGATCCCAGGAATCTAGTTATCAGTGTGTTTCGCGAGGACGACGAGGCTGAGCAGATTTGGCGCGATGTCGTCGGGGTAAAGCCCGAGCGGATTATCCGCATGGATGAGGCTGACAACTTTTGGGCCTCTGGACCAACAGGTCCTTGCGGGCCATGTTCCGAGATCTACTACGACTTCAAGCCCGAACTGGGGGATGCGGATATTGATCTCGAGGACGACAGCCGCTTCATCGAGTTCTACAACCTGGTGTTTATGCAGTACAGCCGGGATGCAGAGGGCAACCTCACACCCCTGGCGAATAAAAACATCGACACGGGCCTGGGCCTTGAACGCATGGCCCAAATCCTTCAAGGGGTGCCAAATAACTACGAGACCGATCTCATTTATCCGCTGATCGAGCGGGCCGGATCCCTGGCTGGCGTCGATTACCGCCAGCTCGATGAGAAGGGCAGAACCTCGTTGAAGGTGATCGGTGACCACAGCCGGGCTGTGACCCAGCTGATCTGCGATGGCGTCACCGCCTCCAACCTCGGACGCGGTTACATCCTCCGGCGTCTCTTACGGCGAGTGGTGCGCCATGGGCGTCTACTGGGGATTAGCAAGCCTTTTCTGGTGGCCATGGGAGAAGCGGCCATTGCTTTGATGCAGGGGGCTTATCCGCAGCTGAAGGAGCGCAGGGAGGTAATCCTGGCTGAGTTGCAGCGCGAGGAAGCACGCTTCCTTGAAACCCTGGAGCGTGGTGAAAAGCTTCTCGCTGATGTGTTGGCCGCTGAACCAGGCCAGATCAGTGGTGAGCAGGCCTTTGAGCTGTACGACACCTATGGCTTCCCGTTGGAGCTCACGGAAGAAATCGCTGAAGAACACGGTCTAAGTGTCGATCTGGCCGGTTTTGAGGCGGCGATGGAGGCGCAGCGACAGCGGGCTAAGGCCGCGGCGGTGAGCATTGATTTGACCCTGCAAGGTGCCATTGAGCAGATGGCATCGGAGCTTGATGCCACAGAGTTCAAGGGCTATGAGGCGCTCGAGCATCCAAGCTGCGTTGTGGCACTGGTGGTCAACGGTGAATCGGCTCAGCAGGCCGTTGCCGGAGATGCGGTGCAGGTGGTTCTTGATTCCACCCCCTTTTATGGAGAGGGGGGCGGCCAGGTTGGGGATCGGGGCAGCCTTGCTGGAGATGGATTGATCGTGGCGATTGAAGCGGTGAATCGCCAGCGCGATGTGTTCGTCCATGCCGGGACTGTGGAGCGTGGTCGGCTCGCCGTCGGCGATGTTGTGACTGCTCAGGTGGATCGCACCTGCCGGCGTCGAGCCCAGGCCCACCACACCGCGACTCACTTGCTGCAGGCGGCCCTTAAGCAGGTGGTGGATGAGGGCATCAGCCAGGCGGGTTCATTGGTGGATTTTGATCGTTTGCGCTTCGACTTCCATTGCCCCCGTGCCGTTAGCTCTGAGGAGCTTGAGCAGTTGGATGTGCTGATCAACGGCTGGATCGCTGAGGCCCACAGCCTCCAGGTGCAGGAGATGGCTATCGATGCGGCCAAGGCAGCCGGTGCTGTCGCCATGTTTGGCGAAAAATATGCCGATGTGGTGCGGGTGGTGAATGTGCCTGGTGTCTCTATGGAGCTTTGCGGCGGCACCCATGTCACCAACACCGCTGAGATCGGTTTGTTCAAGATCGTCAGCGAGGTGGGCGTGGCCTCGGGCATCCGCCGCATCGAAGCTGTGGCCGGTCCCGCAGTGCTGGCTTACCTCAACGAGCGTGATGTTGTTGTCAAGCAGCTCGGCGAGCGCTTCAAGGTGCAGCCCACTGAAATCGTCGAGCGGGTGAATGCTCTTCAGGAGGAGCTCAAGGGAACCAGCAAGGCTCTAATAGCGGTCCGAGCAGAACTGGCGGTGGCCAAGGCCTCAGCCCTGGCTGCTCAGGCTGAGGCGGTTGGGGACCAGCAGCTGCTTGTGACTCGCCTCGATGGGATGGATGGAGCCGCACTTCAGAGCGCGGCCCAAGGCTTGGCCGATCAGCTTGGTGATGGAGCGGCAGTCGTCCTAGGGGGGCTGCCAGATCCGGCTGATCTCGGCAAGGTGATCCTGGTGGCCGCCTTCGGCAAGTCAGTCATCGCTAGCGGTCAGCAGGCTGGCAAGTTCATTGGCACGGTCGCTAAAGCTTGCGGCGGCGGTGGTGGTGGGAGACCGAACTTGGCCCAAGCCGGCGGGCGTGACGGGGCTGCCCTCGATGGTGCGCTCGAGCAGGCCAAGCTCGCCTTGCAGCAGGCGTTGAGTTAGGGCTCACTTGGTTGCTGCCGGTGCAGGTTCATCAGCTGACGACCAGCCTTGGCGACGCAGAAATGAATCCCTCCCAGGGCTTCACTGGTGGCGGCGAGGCGGTGTTCTTCGTCATCGTGGACGGCTTCGATTCCGCTCAGCAGCAGACCGATGACCCGGTTGCCACGACGGCAGCGCTCGCTAACCAGTGACAGCATCTCCACTACCAGATCGCTGTCAAAGAGCATTGCCTTGAGGAGCTCTTTGCCCGGCATCGCCAGTAGCTCAGCAGGTCCATCTACGACGCGGAAATCGGCGTAATGAAAACCGCTGGCAAAAAAGCCCACTTCTCCCAGCAGCTCCATGGCCTCGATGACAGCCAGGGTGTGGCATTCCTCGCCCTGGTGCACATCTACGGCGACTCGGCCACTGTTGAGCAGCATCAGGCGCTCCACCGGCTCACCCTGACGGAACAGCACCTCACCCTCTGAGGCCGTGATCCGTTCTGGGTTGAGCTCCTGCTGATGGGCTTCAAGTAGCACCTTCAGCCGTTCGCGGAAGGCCTCCAGTTGCGGTTCATCGCCCCACATGGTTCAGAGCATGCTGAGACTGTGCTAACGCCGGATTCAGCCTTCTAGGTAGGTGGTCTGCCCCAAGCTGCCCTCAAGGTGTTGCATCAGCCGCCTTGCATCGCTGATGGCAAGGTTGCCGCTCTGAATCGCTTCCTCGCTGGCCCGACGCAGGCGCTCCAGTAGCGCTTCGGGGTCGTGCTCCATGGCCTCAAGCACCTCAGCGTTCGTGTGACCGCGTACGACGTGCTCCACCTGGTAGTTGCCTCCAGGGCTGAGCCGGATCGTTACCGCATTGGTACTGCCAAATAGGTTGTGCAGATTGCCCATCACCTCTTGATAGGCGCCTCCCAGGAACAGGCCGATCCAGTAGGGCTCGCCGTCTCGCAGCTCATGGAGCTCCAACAAAGGTTTAGCGCTGCCGCTGGCAATGAAACGGGCCAGCTTGCCGTCGGAGTCACAGGTCAGATCCGCAAAGCTGCCCAGTTGTTTAGGCCGTTCCTCCAGCCGATGGATCGGCATCACCGGGAAGAGTTGATCGATGGCCCAGGTATCTGGTGCTGAGCGAAAGACTGAGAGGTTGGCGTAGTAGATGCCAGCCATTGCGGAGCTCAGCTCGCGCAGGTCCTCGGGGAGTTGCTCTGATACCGGCAGGCGGCTGGCAATGGCACGGCAACAGGCCCAGTAGAGCTGCTCGGCGCGAGCACGATCCTCCAGGCTCAGATAGCCCAGACGGAAGGCCGATAGGGCGTCTTGCTTGAACTTGATGGCATCGTTCCAGGCTTCCTGCAGGTTGGTGCCGTTGATGCCATCGAGCGTTTCGCGCAAGTTGCGAACGATCAAAGGCTCGCCCACTTCTGCCTCGGGTATTTCGGACCTGGTCACCCCGCCGGTGCCCAGCACGTTGAACACCAGGACTGAGAAATGGCTGGCGATGGCACGTCCGCTTTCACTCACCAGGGTCGGCACCGTCAGGCTGTGGGGTTCACAGCATTCGCGGATGGTGGCGACCACGTCGTTGGCGTAGTTCTGCAGCGAATAGTTCGTCGATGCTGCGCTGGCACTGCGGCTGCCGTCGTAATCAACACCAAGACCGCCGCCCACATCCAGGAAGCCCATCGGAGCCCCTAGGGCCGCCAGCTGCACATAGAGCTGACCAGCTTCTTGAAGGGCATCTTTGAGCACCGCAATGTCACTGATTTGGCTGCCGATGTGGAAGTGCAGCAGACGCAGATCCCCGAGCAGATCGGCTTCACGCAAAGCTTCAACCGTGGAGAGCAGATCGGGAATCGAAAGGCCGAATTTGGCTTTCTCCCCCACAGAACTGCCCCAGCGGCCGCTGCTGCGGGTGGCGAGCTTGGCGCGTACGCCGATCAGCGGAGCCGCGCCCAGGTTGCGGCTGGCTTCAATGATGCGTGGCACCTCATCGGGCTGCTCAATCACAACCACTGGCTGGCGGCCCAGCTGACGGGCCAGGATTGCAGTTTCGATGTAACGGCGGTCCTTATAGCCGTTGCAGATCAGCAGGGCCTTGGGATCCTCCAGTAGGGAGAGGGCGATCAGCAGTTCAGCCTTGCTGCCGGCCTCCAGTCCGAAGTGCCAGCGCCGGCCACTCTCCACCAGCTGCTCAACAACGTGACGCTGCTGGTTGCACTTGACTGGGAAGACCCCCTGGTAGTGACCGGCATAGCCGTATTGGGCAATCGCCCGTTCAAAGGCGCTGTGCAGTCGCTCCAGCCGGTCCTCGAGGATGTCGTCAAAACGGATCAGCAGCGGCAGGCTGAGGTCGCGGTGCTGCAGTCCTTGCACCAGCTCCACCAAGTCAAGGGAGCCGCCGCGGTCTCCTCGGGGCTGCACCAAGACGTGCCCGCGTGCGTTGACGCTGAAATAAGGCTCCCCCCATTGGTCCAGACCGTAAAGGCTGCTGCTGTCGGCCGGAGTCCAGGCATCCATCGTGGGCTGGGTTGGGGCGACCACCATCGGCGCGGGCCTGCAATATCACTAATGAATGAAATTTAGAGAGCCCCACCAGCCTGTGCCCGCCTTGATGCCTTTGTGCTTGCCAAGCGGCAGGGCGGCCACGGACGATGGCGCCGCTCTTCTCTGGCGGAACCATGTCCACAGAACGGACTTTCATTGCGATCAAGCCCGATGGCGTCCAACGCGGTCTAGTGGGCGAAATTCTCGGCCGTTTCGAGCGCAAGGGCTTCAAGTTGGTCGGGCTGAAGCAGCTCATCCCCAGTCGCGAGCTGGCTGAACAGCATTACGGGGTCCACAAGGAGCGTCCCTTCTTTGCTGGTCTGGTTGGCTTCATCACCTCCGGTCCCGTGGTGGCCATGGTCTGGGAAGGCGACGGTGTGATCGCCAGCGCTCGCAAGCTGATCGGTGCCACGAAGCCCCTAGAAGCTGAGCCCGGCACCATCCGTGGTGATCTGGCCATCAACATTGGCCGTAACGTCATTCATGGCTCCGACGCGCCTGAGACCGCTCAGTTTGAGATTGGCCTGTGGTTCCAGCCCGGCGAGCTCAACGACTGGACCCCGTCTGATCAAGGCTGGCGCACCGAGGATTGATCCTCTTCTGCAAAGCGTGACCAGCTGAAAGCCCCCAGCAGTGCTGCATCTGTGCAGCTGGGGCTTTCTTTTGTGATCACTTCGGCCAGCAGTTGTGCGGTCAGAGCCGCTAACAGCACGCCGTTGCGGTGGTGGCCGCAGGCCAGCCACACCCCGTCCAGGGGACTGCGGCCCAACAGTGGACCTCCATCGGGTGTGCAGGGCCGAAAGCCCCACCAGCGCTCCATTGGTGGCCAGCCTCCCGCTTCCGGTAGCAAGGAAGCGATACCGGCCTGAAGTTGCTTTTGGCCCTCGGGTGTGAGCCCCTCACTGAATCCCGCGTCCCGTTCGCTGGTGGCACCGACCACCACCAGTCCGTCCTCCCGCGGCACGAGATAAGTGCCTGGACCAAAAACCACCCGCCGCAAGGCATGGCGCGGTGCCTGCAGCGACAGCATCTGCCCCTTGACCGGAAATACCGGCAGTTGCGGCATTAACTCGGCGCTCCAGGCTCCGCTGCACAGCACGGCTTCTGTGCATTCCAGGGTTTGTTGATCGCCATCAGCTCGGCGCAGGGTTACTGCGTTCAGCTGTTCAGCTTGGTGGTGCAGCTCCTGCACCTCAGCGCCCTCCTCGAACTGAACCCCTGTGCAGGTGCAGGCTCGCTCAAGGGCTCGCATCAGCTGGCGGCGGTTGTCGATTTGGCCGTCCTGTTCAAACAGCAGCCCCGTCGTCCAGGCGTTACCGATGCCGCTCACCTCCCGCTCCAGTTCGCCGCGCTCGAGCACGAGCCCGCTGCGGGCCGTGGGGTAGGCGTCGCGTTCGGCATCGCTGCGGAATGGGACCACGATCCCGCTGGGGCGGAGGCCGCAGGCCAGGCCGCTGTCGGCTTCCACCTGGGAGACCCAGGCCGGTACGAGCTCAAGGCTGCGCTGGCCCAGCTTGAGTAGATCACCGCTGAGGCCTTCTGCGTGGGGCGCCAGCATGCCGGCAGCCACAAAACCGGCGGCTTCGCTGCGGCGGCGGCTCAGCACAGTCACAGCCAGGCCGCGGCGGGCCAGCTGGTGGGCGATGGCCAGTCCCATCAGACCTCCACCGAGGATCAGAACAGGCGCAGAAGCCGCCATGGTGAAGGCGCTGAGTAGTGATGCCTAGAAGAAGACCGTAAATCGTCCGTTGGGTCCATAGGATCGGCCCAGGCTTGGTGAAGGTTCAACAGATGGCAGGCGCGGCGACAGCATTACTCGATTGGGAAGCCGTGATTGGTCTGGAGACCCACGTGCAGCTCGGGACCGACAGCAAGATTTTTACTGCGGCCTCAACCGCTTTCGGCGATGACCCCAACACCCACATCGACCCCGTGGTGTGCGGTCTACCAGGCACCCTGCCAGTGCTGAATAAGAAGGTGTTGGAGTATGCGGTCAAGGCGGCGTTGGCGCTCAACCTTGAGATCGCTGAACACAGCAAGTTCGACCGCAAGCAGTACTTCTATCCAGATCTGCCAAAGAACTACCAGATCTCCCAGTTCGATGAGCCGATCGCCGAGAACGGCTGGATTGAGGTGGAGGTCGCCGAGAAGGGTAAGGACACCTACCTCAAGCGGATCGGCATTGAGCGTCTGCACATGGAGGAGGATGCCGGCAAGCTTGTGCACGCTGGCAGCGATCGACTCGCTGGCTCCACCCATTCACTGGTCGATTACAACCGAGCCGGCGTGGCTCTCGCTGAGATCGTTAGCAAGCCTGATCTGCGCACTGGGCGTGAAGCCGCGGAGTACGCCTCCGAGATCCGCCGGATTATGCGTTACCTCGGCGTCTCTGACGGAAATATGCAAGAGGGATCACTGCGCTGTGACGTCAACATCTCGGTTCGGCGCGGACCTGATGCCCCCTTCGGCACGAAGGTGGAGATCAAAAACATGAACTCGTTCTCGGCTATCCAGAAAGCCTGTGAGCACGAGATTCAGCGGCAGATCAAGGCCTATGAAAACGGCGAGCCTGTGGTGCAAGAAACGCGCCTGTGGGACGAGGGCAAGCAGCTCACCAAGAGCATGCGCAGCAAGGAAGGATCCAGCGACTACCGCTATTTCCCGGAACCGGACCTGGGCCCCATTGAGGTGAAAGCTGATCAGCGTCAGGCCTGGCTTGATGAGCTGCCGGAACTCCCCTCTGCCAAGCGCCATCGCTATGCCGATGCCATGGGCCTGTCGCAGTACGACGCCCGCGTGCTCACCGATGAGCGGCCGATGGCGGAGTACTTCGAGGCGGCTGTGGCTGCAGGCGCCGATGCCAAAGGAGCCTCCAACTGGATCACCGGAGATATCGCCGCTTATGTCAACGCCCAGCGTCTGAGCTATGCCCAGCTGCCCTTCCGCCCTGAGCAGCTCGCCGAGATGGTGCAACTGATTGATGGCGGCAAGATCAGCGGCAAAATTGCCAAGGAGATCCTTCCAGAGCTGCTTGAGAAAGGTGGCTCACCTAAGGCGATTGTTGATGAGCGCGGTTTGGGAATGATTAGTGATCCGGCGGCGATCACTGCAATTGTTGAGGAGCTCTTGGCGGCTCATCCAGATGAGGTCGAGGCCTTCCGCGGCGGTAAGAACAAGTTGCAGGGCTTCTTTGTTGGGCAGCTGATGAAGAAGACCGGCGGCAAGGCTGACCCCAAGCTTGCCAATCAGATCCTCAGCGCCAAGCTCAAGGGTTGATCCCCTGCTCCAGCGCTAGAGCCAGTTGCTGCGCCAAACATTCGTTGTCGCCGCGGTTGCTGATCAGGACATCGGCTAATAGGCGTTTGCGAGCTAACGGCCACTGGGCCTCCATGCGCGCTTGCGCTTCCTCTTGGCTTAGTTGATCGCGGGTCGTTAGCCGCTGCAGTTGTTGAGTCTCATCGCAGTCAACAAGCCATGTTTCTGTGCAGAGGTCGGTGAGGCCAGCTTCAAACAGCAGCGGGATCACCAGCACCATCGTTGGGCTTGCAGCTAGCCGAGCCAACTCCTCATCAAAGCGTTGACGTACCAGCGGATGCACCAGCTGTTCGAGCCAATGTCGCTCCGCTGGATCGTTGAACACCAAAGTCCCAAGGGCGCGTCGATCGATCACTCCGGACTGGGCAGCTACCTGCTCGCCATAGCGCTGCAGTACCGCTGCAGAGCCCTCTGATCCAGGTTCTAGGGCCTTCCTGGCGAACACGTCGGCATCCAGTAGTGGCAAGCCATGGCGCTGCTCCAGCAGCTGGCTGGCTGTGCTCTTGCCGGTGGCGATTCCGCCAGTGAGGCCGATACGGCGCTTGGCCAAGGGAGGATGGGGCTTGCGCTGGTTTGGATGATGACGGTGGCTTTCGCTGTCGGCACATTCCAGCAGCAAGCAGGCGCTGGCGCACACCATCTACGGGCTCGTGCCCTCGCAGGCGAGACGTTTGGCGTGCCGCTGCCGCTCCTCTTCCTGCACGCGCCCGCCACCGCCGCCGAGGCCATCAGCCACCTCGGGCAGCACCACCCCGAGCTGCTGCCGCCACGGCACCACCTCATCCAGCACTCGGTGCCCAAGGTCGACGCGGCCGATCTCTCGCCCGCGTACGCCGCCCCCGAGCTGCTCAACCCCCATGCCGACGGTGCTTCCGACAAGGTGGACGTGTGGTCCGCCGGCGTGTGCTTACACATCATGCTCACGGGCCGCATGCCCTTTGACCTTGCCAGCCGCGCCGACGCGCCCGCGGGGACGCCCGTCTACACCCCTCCACCACTCCTGGTGGGATTACGTTTGGCTGCCTCGGTGAAACACTACTTTTTTGAATATCCAATATTTAATGTGTCTGGATCATATATTATATTATAATCTTCTATTATATTTCTTAATAATGTATAATTAATTCCTGATGCAATACTGTATGATATATCTTTGACCTTTCTTACATTAGAATCTAAATACACTAAT
>CAJWXK010000039.1 GCA_913048995.1 uncultured Synechococcus sp.
CGCCGCATCCTGCTGGACTTTGAAAAGCCTCTGGTGGATCTGGAGGAGCAGATCGAGCAGATTCGCCAGCTGGCCCGAGATTCGGAAGTCGACGTAAGTCAGCAGCTCCTGCAACTCGAGACCTTGGCCACGCGCAGGCGTGAGGAGATCTTTGGAGCCTTGACTCCAGCCCAGAAGATTCAGGTTGCACGCCATCCCCAGCGCCCTAGTTGCCTGGACTACATCCAACTCATCAGCGATGAGTGGATCGAGCTCCATGGCGATCGTGCTGGCTCCGACGACATGGCCTTGGTGGGTGGTTTGGGCCGTATAGAGGGACGCCCTGTTCTCTTCCTTGGCCACCAGAAGGGGCGAGACACTAAAGAAAACGTTGCTCGCAACTTCGGCATGGCTTCGCCGGGCGGGTACCGCAAGGCGCTGCGGCTGATGCAGCACGCTGCTCGCTTTGCTTTACCGGTGGTCAGCTTCATTGACACGCCAGGGGCCTATGCAGGCCTTAAGGCTGAAGAGCTTGGCCAGGGGGAGGCCATCGCTGTCAATCTGCGTGAGATGTTCGGCCTGCAGGTCCCAGTTGTGGCCACCGTGATCGGTGAAGGTGGCTCTGGCGGAGCGCTGGGCATCGGTGTGGCAGACCGGCTGATGATGTTCGAGCACTCGGTTTACACCGTGGCCAGCCCTGAAGCCTGCGCCTCGATCCTTTGGCGCGATGCCGCCAAGGCCGCCACAGCCGCAGAAGCCCTCAAGATCACGGCCCGTGACCTCAGCCAGCTCGGGATTATCGACAGGGTGTTGACAGAACCTTCTGGTGGCAACCATTGGGCGCCCCTAGAAGCGGCTGAGACGCTCAAGGCGGCTCTTGCCGAGGAGCTCAGCCTGCTTTGCAGTCTGCCGACCAGGCAGTTGATGGATCAGCGTTATTCCAAGTACCGTCGCATCGGTCAGTTCCTTGAGTCCAGCGAGTTGACTGCCATTTCGCCGGCCTAATCGGGATGCCCCGGCAGAAGTTGTAGTATTTCTTAAGGAGCTGGTTCGCTGGCTCTCTATTCAACGCCAATAGCTCTTGTCCTCCACTGCATTGATTACCGGGGCCTCCCGTGGCATCGGCGCAGCGACGGCCGAGCGTTTCGCTGAGGCCGGCTGGAATCTCCAGCTTCTTGCGCGTAACGCAGACCAGCTGGAAGCCGTCGCCACGAGCTGCCGCTCCAAGGGTGTCATGGTTTCCACCACGACTGCTGATCTCAGTGACTCCTCTGCCATCAGCGAAGCCATTGCTGCTCTGCAGGACCAAGGGGGCTGCCCCGATGTGGTGATCAACAACGCCGGTGCCGCCCTCACGGCGCCGCTGGCCGATGTCAGCTTGGAGCAGTGGCAATGGCTGTTTCAGCTCAATGTCACCAGCGTTTTTCAGGTGTGTCAGGCCGTCCTTCCCGGACTTCGTGCCCGAGGTGGTGGCTTGATCATCAACATCAGCAGCCACGCTGCCCGCAATGCCTTTCCGACCTGGGGGGTGTATTGCATCACCAAGGCGGCGCTTCAGGCATTCACCCGTTGCCTGGCTGAAGAGGAGCGCTCTCATGGCATCCGTGCCACCACCCTCACCCTGGGCTCGGTGGACACGCCTCTCTACGACACCCCCACGGTGCACGCCGATTTCGATCGTTGTGCCATGCTCCCCGTTGCCCGGGTTGCCGACACCCTGCTGCATATTGCGCAGCAGCCTCGCCAGCTCTTGCTGGAAGATCTCACCCTCATGCCCGCTGCCGGCGCGCTCTGAGTTTCATGACTGCACTTGACGACCTCAGCCCCGCCACCTCATCAGCGGGCAGCACCTCCCCGGTGCTGGCAGGCTCCAGCCTGGGCCGTATCACTTCCAATGGCAGCACTGCCCGCAGCATCAGCAGCGTCATTCGGGCTCGGCTTGAGACTGCTGGTGCGCCATATCTGGCTAACGACAATGTGGCCGACTACCTGCTCGAGGGCGAGCTGGACCTGCTTCAGAAAGAGGTGGCCGACCGAGTGCGGGAATTGCTCCGCACTCTTTTGATCGATATCGACCGCGATCACAACACTGAGGAGACGGCTGAACGGGTCGCCAAGATGTACCTGCAGGAGGTATTCAAAGGCCGCTACCACCGTCAGCCCAAGATCGCTAGCTTCCCCAACGTGAAGCAGCTTGATGAGATCTACACCGTGGGTCCCATCAGCGTGCGCTCCGCCTGTTCTCACCACTTAGTGCCGATCCTTGGCAACTGCTGGATCGGTATCAAGCCCGGCGATCGGGTGATTGGCCTGAGCAAGTTTGCTCGCGTTGCTGACTGGGTCTTTTCGCGTCCTCACATCCAGGAGGAGGCCGTGATGATCCTGGCTGATGAAATCGAGCGGCTCTGTGAGCCCCAGGGTCTAGCAATTCTCATCAAAGCTCAGCACTACTGCATGAAGTGGCGCGGCGTGAAAGAGCCCCAGACCAGCATGGTCAACTCGGTGGTGCGCGGTGACTTCCGCCTCGATCCCAATCTCAAGGCTGAGTTCTTTGAGTTGGTGAAGCAGCAGGAGTCCGTGCTCGGCTGATTGGCTTAAGGGGCTTGCACCGGACCGATGGCCGACGAAGCCACACGGCGGTGACCATCTGGAGTGATGACGATGGCCACTGCCATCAACTCAAGTCCCACATCACTGGCTTGGGGGGTGTAGTTCACCGTCTCGCTCTCAGAGATCAGCACCCAGCCATTAGGGCTGGAGCGATACCAATGGATGGCACTTGGTTCCAGTGAGCCGCCGTTCAGATTCAGCCACTGCGCCTGAATCAGCTGCCCTTCAATCGCCTCGCCTTGCAGAATTAGCTGGCCCAGGGCATTGGTGCGTCCCTGAATTCGATCGGCTTGCTGAATTGAGGCTTCCGTTTGCTGTTTGAGAACCTTGATTTCCTGCTGCGGGGTCAGGTTGTTCATTCCCGGCACGCATTCCAGCTGACCGCTGATGAGCTGGCAGCCGAACAACATCCCCTGGGCCAGCAAAGGAGCCACTGAGGCAGGTACGGGCATGGCAAGAAGGTCTTTCTATGGATTCTGCTGAGTCCAGCCCCGCACCGCCGCTACAAGTCGCGCCACTGCGGCAACATCCTTGTCCCCAGGTGCATTCTCCACTGAGCTGGAGGCATCCAGTCCCGTGGGTTGCAGTCCCGCTAATGCCAAGGCCTCAAGTACAGAAACTGCGTTCGCCGGACCGATGCCTCCGGCAAGCCACCACGGTAAATCCGGTGAAAAGCGCTGCAGCCACTGCAGTGGTAGACGTTCGCCGGTCCCACCGTGCTGTGCCGCACTCCAGGCATCGAGCAGCAGCGCATCCACGCAGCCGCTGTAGCGGCTCGCCTGCTCCAGATCCTCAGGGCCCCGAACGCGCAGCGCCTTCCACACTGGTAGGCCTAGTTGCCGCTGCAGTTGTCGGCAGCGCTCAGGGCTCTCCTCGCCATGCAGCTGCAGGAGCTGATGCCCACAGCCGCCTTCCAGTTCGTTCAGCTGGTCATCGGAGGGATTCACCAGAACCAGAACTCGCAGCACCGTTGGATCTGCAGCTGCAATGGCTTGCCACAGTGCTGCCCGTTGCGCGACAGGCAGGAAGCGAGCTGAGCGTTCTACGGCAATCACACCGATGGCATTGACACCCAGCCCTGCGACGGCAGCTGCCTGCAAGGGCTGGGTCAGTCCGCAGATTTTCAGATGTGCACCCATGACAGCGTTTCTAGGATGGTGCGAGATCAAGGGGGCAGGAATTGAGTAACGCCCCTAGTGGTCAGGGCTGGCGTGTGTTCAAGCTGGCTGGAATTCCGCTGTACATCCATCCCAGCTGGCTATTCGTCCTGCTGTTGACCACCCTGCTGTTCCAACGGCAGCTGGAGGGCAATTTGGCCCTTGGCCTACTGACGGCATTGCTGTTGTTCGTCTCAGTGGTGCTTCATGAGCTGGGACATTCCTTGATGTCCCAGCGTGTTGGGGTCAAGGTCCGCAGCATCACCCTGTTCATGCTGGGCGGAGTGGCCACGATGGAGCGTGACCCAGCCACTCCTGTTGGGGCCCTGTTAGTAGCGGCTGCAGGTCCTGCGGTCAGTGCCCTTCTTGCTGTTGGCCTGGGCTTGTCGGTTCATCCTTTGAGCCATTGGCAACCTCAGCTGGGACAGGTTGCGTTTTTTCTGGCCAGCCTTAATGGCTTTTTGGCACTGTTCAATTTGTTGCCTGGTTTGCCTCTCGATGGCGGCCAGATCCTTAAGGCTCTGGTGTGGCAATCCAGCGGTAGCCGCGAAAAGGGCGTGCGCATTGCCACCCGCAGCGGCCAAGTGCTGGCCTGGCTGGCCATCGTCCTGGGTATCTACACCTTTCTGCAAACCGGCTCTTTTGGCGGACTCTGGCTGGTCCTGATCGGTTGGTTCTTCCTTGGCTCTTCGCGCAATCAGCTGCAATTGCTTGCGCTGCAGCGTGCACTGCAGCATCTGAAGGTTTGTGATGCCGTCAGTCGCCGGTTGCGGGTGTTGGATCCCACAGCGACGCTGCGGCAGCTCAGCCAGATGCGTCTCTCCAGTGATGAACCACGTCCTGACTGGGTGTTGCTCTGTCAGGGGGGACGCTGGAAAGGGTTCGTCGATGATGGTGCCCTTAAGCAGGTGCCTGTTCAGCGCTGGGATCTGGAGACCTTGGCTGAGCACCAGCGCCCCCTGACCGATTTGCCTTCAATCAAGGAGACCGCGCCTCTGTGGCAGGCGGTTCTTGCCTTGGAGGAAGCACCACAGGGCCGTTTGTTGGTGCTGAATCCAGCCGGCCTGCCCGTCGGCACGCTGGAGCGTCCCGAGCTCTCTGAGGCCGTGATGGGGCGTTTGTCTGTGCGCTTACCCCAGGCTTTGTTGGAACAGGCTCGGCGCCAAGGGGCCTATCCCCTAGGACTCTCGTTAGGGCCAATCGCCGAGACGGTGGCAGCGCTTCCGGAGGTTCGCGCCGCCGGAGGCCAGGGTTCTGGCCAGGTCAACTGATCAGGCGGCTGGCCAAACAACCAGCTCTTGGCTTGCTGCAGCAGCGCCTGCTCCAGCAAGTTTCCGCTGAACTGAGCTAGGGCTGGAGGCGGGGCTTCGTCAAACAGGGCAGCCCACAGAGCCGTATCAGGCTCCAGTTGGATTGATCCGTGCTGCAGCAGTTTCCCTTGGCGCCAAAGTTGGGCACTGCCAATGCGTTTGCGTCCGCTGCGGTCCACTAGATCAGCGGCGGTGGCACTAGAAAAGCATTGGCGCTCCTGCCGGCTCTGAGGTTCCTCCCCAGCTTGTAGTACTGCGCCAAGAGCTTCAAAACTAAGCTGCAGCCAGTGGTTCAAAGCCAGGTAAGTTCGTCGCCTACCTCTCGGTGGCTGTGCCAGGGCAATCGCATAGCAGAGGTCACCGCCGTGCAGGACTGCAGCACCGCCGCTGGGGCGCCGCACCACGGGTAGCCCTGATGCCGCGGCCCTTGCTGGGGCTTCCTGATGATGGCCCAGAGAGAGTGTTGGCTCGCTCCAGCGATAGAAGCGCAGTAAGGCCTGAGCCCCCTCGACAGCGGGGCTGGCGAGTTGATCAAGCATCCAGCGGTCACGCTGCATCTGCTCAGCGCCGCCAGCTTGCAGGCTGGGCAGCAACCCCCACTGCTGACCAGCCATCAACGAAGCTGGTGCCGAGATCGGATCCCTTGGATGCTCCAGCTCTTGCTGCTGCTGCCTCTTGGCATCCTCGCCGGTCTGCTATCGGGTCTGTTGGGTATCGGCGGTGGGCTGATCTTCTCCCCGCTGCTTCTCGCCCTGGGGCTTGAGCCCCATCAGGCCCTAGCCACCAGCACCTTGGCAATCGTCCTCACCACGGCCGGTGGGGCATGGGCGCACTTCCGCCAGGGGCGCTTGCCACTGCAGCCGAGCCTGGCGATTGGTCTGGCGGCTTTGATCAGTGCGCCGCTCTTTGGCGGGCTAGGCCGCTTGCTCTCTGGCTGGGGGTTACTGGGGCTGCAGGGACTGATGTATGCGGTAGTGGCCTTCAGCGTTCGGCCTAGGCAGCAAGGGACATCTGCGGAGGAGCTGGTGCCGCAGGTCCACTTGGGCCCCTTGATGCTGCTTGGGGCGATGGCAGGTTTGTTTGGCGGGCTGCTGGGCCTTGGCGGCGGGCTTGTGATGGTGCCTGTGATGGTGGGGCTGCTGAAGCTGCCTATTCATCTCGCCATTCGTCTCAGCACCGTGGCGGTGTTTTTGGCCTCGATTGGTGCTGGCACCTTGTTCATCGTTGAGGGCCGCGGTCAGCTTTTGCCTGCAGTGTTGCTGGGCAGCCTGGCTTCAATATCAGCACGTTGGGCGGCGTCGCAGCTACAAAGCATCAGCCCTCGCAAGCTCGCCTGGTTGCTTCGTCTGCTGGCCCTGGCCCTGGCGGTCGAGACCAGCCGTAGAGCAGTGGCGCTGCTGCTGAGTTGATCGGGTGCGAGTCAGGTGGGAGGCCAGAAGCCTGGTTCAACGCTGAATCCCAGGACCGCCGCCATCAGTGCAAGGCGCCCGCGCAACTCCAGTTGATGCTGTTTGCCCCAGTGATCGAGGCCAAACAGCCGGTGGCTCATCCAGAGGCTCAGAGCATCGGGATCAAATCGCATCCCTTCGCTGCGGCTGAAACTGTGCGGGACCAGCATCGCAACATGGCGAGCTAGCTGCCCGCTGCTGCGCTGCAGCAACAGTGGCAACCAGGGGCAGTGGGCATCAACACGCAGACTCCAGAGTCGGCATTCGCTCACTTCACTGAGCTCACGTGGGTCCTCGGCTGCCCGCGGCCAGTCCAACTGCAGCTCTAGACGGTCATCCAGTCGCAGGAGTTGAGCCGGGGCTTCGGCTGTAAGCGCTGCGAGGGGGCTTAGATCCAGATCACGGATCTGTGCGGCACTGACCTGGATCAGCAACGGTTCGCTCATGGTTCGCGGCGGGCCACCCGCTGGCTGACATTGACTGCATGGTCGGCCATCCGCTCGATGCAGCGCAGAACCAGCACAAGTAGCAGCTGATGTTCTCGCGACTCGGGTGCGTTATCGCCGCATTCGCGCAACTGCGCCACCAGTCGCTCGTAGTCACGATCCACTAGATCATCAAGATCTTGAAGGCGCTCCCCAGCGCTGCTGTCCTCCTCGCTGACGCAGTTCAGAGCAAGGGCCAGCAATGAGCGGCAGCGATCCAGCATGGTCAGCACGTCATCGCGCTGGCTGACTGGCTGGGCGGGGAGCAGCTGTTCTCCCAGGCTGGCCAGCTCTTTGCAGTAGTCCCCAAAACGCTCTAGATCCCGCAGGCAGTGGAGGTAGCTGAGTACCTCGCGCACTTCTCCTGAGCTGCGCGGCTGCTCGCTGAGCAACATTGCGCAGCGTTCCTCCAGCTGGCGGTAGAGCTGGTCGATGCGGTTATCACCACGGCGAATTTGCGGAGCTGCCTCCATATCGGGCACCGCTAGGACGGCCCGGGCGAGAACAGCTGATTCCTCCACCATGGATCCAAGCAGCAGTAGCTGCTGCTTGAGGCTGCTGATCGGGTTGTGATCGGCCCTGTGGCCGCGGTGGTCGCCGGCCAGACGGCGCCAGGAATTAAGCAGCACAGTTGTTGGTGAGTTGACCTCAAGCTAAGGACCGTCTGCCATCAAGACCTGTGACATCACAGTGCCAGAGGGGACATAGCGGAGAAAAATGGTCAGTGTTGCCTACACTCATCGATGACCCAACCTGAGATTTTCATTGCTTTGGTGGTGGCTGCACACGCAGCGGTTCTGGCCTTGCGCCTGAGCATCAGCTTGTATCGCGCCTGATCGCATTCCGCTTGGCAGCAGCGGTGACGTGCGCTACAAGCGGATGTCGTCGTGCTTGCGGTGCGCCAGGTCTCCCCTCCTCCAGCACGTGTCCGGGTTGCCGATCGCGCATCATTGCGCGGTGAGGGTTCCCATCTACGTCCCTTGGATTCCAGTCCCTCGGCCGTAGTTCTGCCGTCTTCTGGCGCTATCGCCCGCGAGGAGATGGCCTTTGCGGGTCTGGGCCTGGCGTTAAAGATTGCTGGCCTGCTTCTTGCCTTGGTCACGCTTACCAAGCTCGCCCTTGCCCATCAGCAACGGCTTGAGCGTCATGGTGAGATCCAGGCGGTCCTGCAGCTTCAGCTTGATCGTCTTACCCGCCAAAAGCGTGAGCTTGATCGTCTCTTTTCCAGCGACGGTCACCAGGTCTTGTTCCGTCGCGAGGAACAGTGGATTGCACCCAACCGTCGTCGCATCATCTGGCTGCCACCAGATTCTTCTTCTCCTCCTTAGCCCCCGACTGTCAGCCTCATGACCAGTGCCACCATCTCCGCTCAGGATCGGCTGGCCATCGTCACCGGGGCTTCCTCCGGGGTGGGCCTTTGGACCACAAAATCCCTGATTGATCGTGGCTGGACCGTGGTCATGGCCTGCCGCGATGTTCCTAAGGCTCAGAGGGCTCTCAATGAGCTTCAGTTGGCTGGCTCCTCAGCCGCGGTCATCCTGACCCTTGATCTGGCAGATCTCGAATCGGTCAGGCGTTTTGTTGAAGTCTTTCGAGGCTTGCAGCGTCCACTGAGTGCCTTGGTGATTAATGCAGCGGTCTATAAGCCCCTGCTAAAGCAACCCGAGCGCAGTCCTCAGGGTTATGAGCTCTCGATGGCCACCAACCATCTGGGCCATTTTCTGCTTGCTCGACTTCTGATGCAGGATCTGCAGGCGTCCTCGCATCAGGACAAGCGCCTGATCACTCTTGGCACGGTGACTGCAAATTCCAAGGAACTGGGAGGGAAGATTCCTATTCCTGCTCCCGCTGACCTCGGCGATCTCTCCGGCTTTGCTGCTGGCTTCCAGGCACCGATCAGCATGGCTAACGGCAAGCCTTTTAAACCGGGCAAGGCCTATAAGGACAGCAAGCTCTGCAACATGATCACCAGCCTCGAGCTGCATCGTCGTTTCCACAGCTCAACTGGGATTTGCTTTAGTTCGCTCTACCCCGGTTGCGTTGCGGACACCCCCCTGTTCCGCAACAGCCTTCCTGCCTTCCAGCGAATCTTCCCCTGGTTCCAGAAAAACTTGACTGGTGGTTATGTCTCCCAGCCGCTCGCTGGTGAACGTGTGGCCCAGGTGGTTGCCGATTCGCAGTTCAAGACCTCAGGCGCTCACTGGAGTTGGGGTAACCGTCAGCGCAAGGATGGGCGCGAGTTCCAGCAGGAGCTATCGGACAAGGTGACCGATCCGGCTACAGCCCTGCGCATGTGGGAACTCTCTAGCCAGTTGGTGTCCTTACCCGCCTGAGTCTCATTCCTGTGGCAAGGCAGCCAGGGATTCCTTGCTGCCCATGACCACGAGGCGTTCCCCCTCCTGTAGTACCTGCGAGCCTGGGGGGTTCACGGTGAACGAGTGCTGTGGTCCTGCGGCCAGCACTGTGACGTGATGGTTGCGGCGCAGATTCAGTTGGCGCAGAGATTGGCCGGCAAATGTTGAAGGCACCAAGATTTCTTCGATGCTGTGTTCTGCATCAAGCTCGAGACGTTCGAGCAAGTTTGGCCGTACCAGCTCCTCTCCCAGCCGCTGGCCCTGCATTTTGAGCGGGTAGACCACACGGTCAGCTCCGACTCGCTGCAACATCTTCATGTGGATGTCGCTCGTCGCTCGAGCGATCACCTGTTTGACGCGGCTGCCTGGAGCGTCCTTGGCAATCAAGGTGGCGGTGATGCTGGCCTCGATCGAGCCAGCGATTGCGACAACCACTGTGTCCACTTGCAGCACGCCCGCCTCCCGCATGGCCTCCTCATCAGTGCAGTCCACCAGTCGCGCTTCAATCGAGGGCTCAAGCTGCCGCAGGTCGTCAATAGCCCGTTCGTTGTCATCAAGGGCAAGTACTTCAGCGCCCCAGCGCACGAGCTCCTCACAGACCGCCACGCCAAAACGGCCCAGGCCAATTACGGCGTAGCCCTCAGCCAGTCCTTGACGCTTGGTCTGCGGTGCCCAGATCGAGGAGGGAAGCGGGAACTGGCCCATGCTGAAGCGCTCGCTTTAGAGAATGATCTCTTCTTTTGGATAGCGCACCCGGCTCGGGGGGCGCCGGCCGAAGAGGGCGGACAACAACAACAGAATGCCGAGTCGGCCGACAAACATCCCCACCAGCAGCACAAGCTGACCCCAGCGGTCGAGTCTGGCCGTGATGCCCAGATCAAAACCGACCGACGCGAAGGCTGAGACACAGGTGAACAGCTTTTCGAGAAAGGTGAACCGCTCTTCACCAAGCAGACCTACCCCGGTTTGTCCCAACCCCAGCAGCAGCGTCATCAGGACCACCACGCCCGCTGAGGCCAAAGTGATGCCAACGGCTCGCAGCACCTGCTTGCCAGGAATGCGGCGGCGGTTGATCACCACTTCATTGCGATCCTCCAGGGTGGAGCGGGTTGTGCACAGCAACACAGCAAAGGTGGTGGTCTTGATGCCCCCGCCCGTGCCCCCCGGGCTGGCACCGACGAACATCAAGAGGATCAGCAGAAACAGTCCGGCGTGCGAGATCGTCTCCTGGGAGAGCGGCACGGAGACAAATCCGGCGGTGCGCGCTGAGATCACCTGGAAAATGCTTAGCCCTGCTTTGCGCAGCAGGGGCAGCCCTCCCATCACCCCACTGGGAGCAAGGCGCTCCGTGAACAGGAGCAGCAGCGTGCCAGCCACGACAAGTAGGGCGCTGCTGCGCAGCACGATGCGGCTGTGAAGGCTGAGGCCTCGCCAGTGCTGAGGGCCGCGTCGGTTGGTCCATAGGTCCTGCAGCACCCTCCAGCCGATACCTCCGGCCAGCACCAGTGCTGCAACCACACCGCAGACCACGACGTTGTCTTGGTAGCTCACCAGACTGTCGGACCAGAGGCTGAACCCTGCGTTGTTGAAGGCGCTGATGCTGTGGAACATCGCTGCCCAGAGCCGTTCGCCCCGGTTGCTGATGTCACGGAAACCGAAGCTGTAGAGCAGCAGCGTGCCGATCAGCATCAGGGCCGTGGCCGAGGCCAGGATCGCCTGAAAAGTCGAGCCGATTCCGCCGACACCGAATTCATCGAGAGTGCGCCCCTGGTCGATGCGTTGCCGCAGTCCAGAGCGGCCTTGCACAAAACCCTGCAGAAATGTGCTGATGGCCATCAGTCCCAGCCCGCCGGTGATGATCAGCGCTGCCAGCACCATCTGCCCGAAGAGGGTGAGCTCGCTGCCGACATCGATGATCGAGAGGCCAGTCACCGTGATGGCTGAAGTGGCGGTGAACAGCGCCTCCCAGAGATCGACGCTGGGGCGAGAGCACAGCGGTGTGGCTAGAAGCAGGGTTCCGCTCAAGATCACCAGCAGACCGCTGATGACCGTGAACTGGGGGACGGTGAGCTGCCGCTGCCAAGCACTCATTGCAGCTCAAACAGCAGGAGATCGGCGTCGCTGCAACTTCTCACCATGGCTTGCGCCTGGTCGTTGTTGAAACCAAGCCCATCACCGCGCTGCAGAGGCTGCCCATTCAGTGTGATGTTGCCATCAATCATCTGCAGCCAACCCGTCCGGTTGGCAGCTAGGGGGAGCGTCAGGCTGTCGCCTTGTTGCGGCTGGCTTTGCCGAAGCCGCCGTTGACGTTTTATCGCCATTGCACCAGCCTCACCGGCAGTATCCAAGAGATAGGTGCAGCCTCTAGTGAGAGGAAAAGCTTTTTGCTCGTAATGGGGTGATCCCCCTGGGTTTTGCGGTTCCACCCAAATCTGCAGAAGCCGGCAGGGGACCAAAGAGTTATTTATTTCACCGTGCACAACGCCGCTACCTGCACTCATGCATTGCACCTCGCCATCGTGGAGCACATCGCGGTGACCCATCGAGTCTTCATCGGTGAGCTCGCCTTCCACCATCACAGTGATGATTTCCATGCTTCGGTGGGGGTGCATGCCAAACCCCATCCAATCTGGGTCGTGGTGATGCGAAAAGCTGAAGCTGTGCCAGCTGTTGAGCCAGTCCAGCTGGCTGTAGAAGTGCTCGGCGGCTGGACGGAAACGGCCAACGGCATAGGGAGATGTCGTTGCCATTCGCTTTATGTGTTCAACTCAAGTGGTTGCATCTGTAATAGCCGTTGCAGCAAGTCTTGGATGGATTCGTCTTTGGCTGGTTTGGCGAAATTGCTCAGCAACTGACGCCCCACAACCTGAGCGCCTAAATGGCTGAGTTGAATTCTTAGCGATACCAGCAGTTCCATGCCGCCGCCTCCGGAGAAGGTGGAGATGGCAATGGGGCGACCGTTGAACAAAGCCCGGAAGTCATCACCCTGAACCGAGAGCCAGGCCACGGCATTGCTGAACACCGGTGGGATCGAGCCGTTGTATTCCGGGGCACAGATCACCCAATGGGGAGACGCCATGAGCCGTTCTTGCAAGCGTGCAAGATCCGTTGGGATCCCATTTTTTTCAGCCTTGGGCCGGTACAGAGGTAGATCCTGCAGGGTGAGATCAAGCACGGCAGCACTGCGTCCCAGCTTGCGAGTTTCATCAGCAAAACGTTCGGCCAATTTGAGATTTTCGCCATTGCTGGCTGCGATCACCAGCACATCGACTGGTGTGAAGCTGCTCATCGTTGGCCGTTAGAGGAGAAGTGACCTCATTGTGTTCAGCGCCGCGCTTCTCAACAAGACGGCACGTCAAAGTGCGATTTTGACCTGTCGGTAACCCATGACTGAGTCCGGCGGATTCACCAGCAGCCTTGAGCAAAGGAATTGTCGCGCCGAGCTGGAGATGCGGGTAATCCAGGGTTGCGTGACGCTCCACATCCTGCGGGAATGTCTGGAGGACACCCGCCTCTTGTCAGAGACCCTGCGTCACCTTGCTGTTTCACTCAGAAAGTGCTGAATGCTCCGCTGCGTGAGTTGCAGAGTCATGCTTTGGGCAAGTTGCGTTAGCCGGGCCCGTTCACCAAGCGGATCCAGGCTTGTTGCAAGGTGATGGGGATGGGAAGGGGGCGGTAATCCCTGGCATCAGGTGCACCATGTCGCCGCACAGCATTCACCATCAGAGCGGGTGTTGCGCCACGGTTGATAGCGCCGTGGGGGATGCCGGGTGGAATACGCACCCAGCAAGCGTCCTCAACCCGCATCGGAATCGTGTGCAGTTGCTTGTTTTGAAGCACCACAAGATCTACAGCGCCCTGCAACAGCAGCAACTGGTCGGTCTGCTTGCGGTGGCAGAACAGTTCGTGAGCTGGGGCTGTGCCAAGCGTTGCGATCAGGGTCTCGTCACTGGGCTGGGGAGATGAGAACAGGGTTGAACCAGCTTGGCTGGCTTGCATGGGCAGGATTTCAACCCTCGCTGGCGAACGCATCAGAGGTACCGAGTAGTCCCACGAGCGTGACGCTCAGATTTTTCGTTTGGAGTGATAAAAAGTACAGATTGAAGCTTCTCTTGTCGGCAGTTGCTGTTTTTGTCTGTGCCTTAGTCAAAACCCAACAGATCAAAGATCTCACGATCTTTGAGGGATTCAGCTTCCAACGGCTCGACTTTATCGAGCATGTTTTGAGCAAGACGTAGGTACTCGTTTTGCACGGCCACCACTGCTTCATCGTCGTCGTCCATTTCAAAGATCGTGCATTTCTTCAGGCGTGAGCGCCGAATCGCGTCTACATCTCTGAAATGCGCCATGGTGCGGAGTCCCGTGCGCTCGTTGAATTTGTCTATCTGATCGGTGTCTGCTGAGCGATTGGCTACCACGCCACCAAGACGCACTTTGTAGTTCTTGGCTTTGGCCTGGATCGCCTGAACGATTCGGTTCATGGCAAAGATCGAATCGAAGTCGTTGGCCGTCACGATCAGGCAATAGTTGGCGTGCTGCAGCGGCGCGGCGAAACCGCCGCACACCACATCACCCAGCACATCGAAAATCACCACATCGGTGTCTTCCAATAAATGGTGTTCTTTGAGCAGCTTCACCGTTTGTCCGGTGACATACCCACCGCAGCCCGTACCAGCAGGAGGTCCGCCCGATTCCACACACATCACCCCGTTGAAGCCTTCAAAGACGAAGTCATCAGGGCGCAGCTCCTCGCTGTGGAAGTCCACTTCCTCAAGGATGTCGATCACCGTCGGCACCATCTTGTGGGTGAGGGTGAAGGTGCTGTCGTGCTTGGGGTCGCAACCGATCTGCAGTACCCGTTTACCCAGCTTGGAAAAGGCGGCAGAGAGGTTCGATGAGGTGGTGGATTTACCGATGCCCCCCTTGCCATACACCGCAATGACCAGGGCACCTTCTTCAATGCGCATCGAGTCGTCCTGATGCACCTGCACGCTGCCCTCTCCGTCCTGGTGACGGGAAGTTGGAGGCGTCAGTGTCGTGGTCATGGTGAGAACCGTTCAGGGATGGACAGCGCAGGGCAGCCCACTCCAGCCAACTGCAGCTGAAGCAGATCAAAAACTCCTGCGGCTTAAAAGTTGATACCGCTTAAC
>CAJWXK010000040.1 GCA_913048995.1 uncultured Synechococcus sp.
ATGTTCGAGCTCAAGCAAGGGCCCTACGAACCGCTAACCGACAAGGATTTCCTGCAGCACTTTCCCAACGAGGGCAGCACTGAAGCCACCGAACAGGAACGACGCTGGCGCGCCTTATTCAGCTCCGCTGCCGCTGCACCGCAACCACACCGCTGAAACCAGGGATCGGCGCTGCGAGCTTGCGCAGCTCCAGGCTGATGGGAATCGGGCCATAGCGCTGCTGCAACAGATCGAGGATCCGCTCGGAGAAATGCTCCAGCGTCTGGCAGCGCAGGCTCACCACCAGCTCTCGTAAAGCAGCCACCGCCTCGGCGTAATCAAGTGTGTCCCCGAGCCGGTCACTACATCCGGCCGCACTGAGATCGACGCCAAAACTCAGATCCAGGGCGAACCACTGCCCCAGCTCACGCTCACGCTCCAGCACACCGACATGGGCCCACAAGCGCAGGTCGCGCACGACGATGCGATCGCTCACGGATGTCATCAACTCAAATCCTGATGCAAAAAGCTGCGAGCACCGGTAGCAAAGTCAGCCGCCAGATGCCCCTCACCCCTCAGTCGGTAGCGGTATGTGACCAGTCCCTCGAGACCGACCGGTCCGCGGGGGGGCAGGGTCTGAGTGCTGATGCCAACCTCCGCTCCAAAGCCATAGCGGAAGCCATCAGCAAAGCGCGAAGAGCAATTGTGATAAACCCCAGCGCTGTCCACCCTGGAGAGGAATCGCTCAGCAGCGCTTGCATCGCTCGTGCAGATCACCTCGGTATGTCGAGAACCATGTCTGCTGATGTGGGCCAGGGCTGAATCCAGATCAGGCACGACGGCAATCGAGAGCACAAGATCGAGATACTCAGTGGCCCAGTCGTCATCACTGGCCTCATGGCGAACACCTAGGGCCATGGCAGTTGCATCACCGCGGAGCTCCACACCGGCTGCCTCCAGAGCAGGGATCGCCTTGGCGAGGAATGCTTCGGCCACATCCCGATGGACCAGCAAAGTTTCAATGGCATTGCAGGCCGCTGGGTACTGGGTCTTGCTATCGAGAGTCACCGCCACCGCCTGATCAAGCTCAACGGAGCAATCGACATAGAGATGGCAGATGCCATCGGCATGGCCCAGCACAGGAATGCGAGTGTTGTCCTGAATGAAGCGCACCAGCTCATTGGAGCCGCGCGGGATAATCAAATCCACTAGTCCATCGAGCTTGAGCAAGGCCAGGCTCTCCTCTCGACTGGTCAGCAGAGCAAGCACATCGGGATGCACCACCGAATGGCTGAGCCCCTGCTGCAGGGCTTTGAGAATCGCAGTGCAACTGCCATTGGCCTCACGACCGCCTTTGAGAATGGCCCCATTGCCCGAACGAATCGCCAGGGCGGCGATCTGGATCACCGCATCGGGCCTGGCCTCAAAAATCACCCCCACAACTCCCAGGGGAACCGTGACGCGCTCGAGCACCAGGCCTTCATCAAGAGCCCGGTGTACCTGGCGCTGACCCAGTGGATCGCTCAGCCCCGCCAGCTGCCGCAATCCAGCAATAGCTGCATCAAGCTTGGCGCCATCGAGCTTGAGACGTGCCATCAATGCCGGACTGAGCTGATCACGTTCGGCTGAGGCCCGGTCCGCCGCGTTGGCGGCAACGATCACATCGCGCTGCTCGTGCAAAGCATCGGCCATGAACAGCAGAGCCTCACGGCGCTGCTGATCAGTGCACTGAGCCAGATCAACAGCATGGCGGCGCAGATCCGTAGCGCGCTGCAACAGTTCTGGCGAAGGATCAGGGACAACCTGGTTCAAGGCGCGGCAGAGGCACTGACCGCATCATCCGACTCCATCGGGCACCAGTCGTTCCAGAGCAATACGTGCTGCACCAAGACGTCCAGCGCCATTACCCAGGGCAGCAGCTTCAATGCTCAGACCTGCACGGCTTGGGGCCAGCACCCTGCGCTCCACCTCGTGGCGCAGGGTGTCAGCAAAAAATGGGAATGCCGCGCTGAGCCCGCCGCCCAACAGCACCCGCTCGGGAGTGAAGGCATAGACCAGGGAACTGATGCCGCAACCCAAGAGCTCCCCATAGCGCTTCCAAACCGCCAGTGCTTCAGCGTCACCGATGGAAGCGCGGCGGGAAAGCTCCCGCGGCTCGGTGCCGGCCCAGCTGGTCAGGGCACCAATACTGCAGTAGCTCTCAATCGAGCCATTGTTGCCGCTGTTGCAAGACGGCCCCATCGGATCAAGACCGATCAGCCCGGGCTCCGCGGCAGCTCCACTGCGCCCCAAGAACAGCTCACCCCCAAGGATGACCCCACCACCAACACCGGTGCCAAGGGTGAGCATGACCACATCCTCAATCCCACTAGCAGCGCCAAGCCACTGCTCACCAAGCACCGCGCAATTTCCGTCATTAGCCATCGTCACCGGCCGCTGCAGCCGCGGCTCTAACCAAGCCGCCAGAGGAACCTGCTCCCAGCCGGGGAGGTTGATGCACACCTGAGCCACGCGACCTGAACGGTCCATCGGTCCAGGCAGGCCGATACCTACGGCATCGGCGTCACGCTGGGGATCGAGCTGCGCGATCGCTTTCACCAGCTCACTGGTAATGGCCCCAGGAGTTGCGGGCTTAGGGGTTGGCATCTCTAGCTCCCCCAACAGGGTGCCGCTCTGGTCAAAGCGCCCCATCTTGAGGCCGGTGCCGCCAATATCCACACCGATCACTTGTCGGGGTGGTGGCTTCATCTGGGCAGCTGCAACTCGATTGACCATTAAGGCCCAGCGACGTCAGAAGCGGAAGAACAGTTGCAGCTGTCCCTGCCACTGCCCCTGCTGATCAAGGGCCCCCTGGATGCCGAGGGTGTCAGTGGCCTGATAGCGCAGCACCGCTTCCGGGGGGATATCACTGCGGTTAGGGGCTGAGAGCACTGAAAAATTGAGCCGTTCGGTGATGTCGACACCCACTTCGGCACCGAGCACCAGCTGAGAGGGCACCCGCTGGCTCTTCCGGCGCCGGTCCCGATCTTCCACGTAGGGGTCGAGATAGGCCGGGTAGATCGAGGCGGTGAGTCGATCACCAAAGAGATCACTGAAGCCACCCAGAACCGGGGTAAGCAGGGTTCCCCCCAACACCGTGGCCAGGGCCGTGCCCGCATTACTGACCGCCAGACCTGCCAAGGAATTACCCCCCAGCAGAGCCACCAGCTTCTCGCGTGGCATCGGCGGCACGCTGCGCAACTCAACGTTCTCGACGATGCGATCAGCAGGACCCCTCACGGTGACGATCACCTTGACCAGGTTGAGGCGATCGAGGCTGGTGAAACTTCCCTGAAGCTCATCGGCGCTAATGAGCCCATCGTTGTTGCTTGCCCGCACACGATCAGACACCCGGGTGGTGAGCACCACATCGAGGTAGGGGATCAGCCCCAATGAAGGGGTGAACACAGCCGCATTGGCATTACTGCTATCGAGCTTGAGGGTGCTGGTCAGCACATTGATACGACCCTTGAGCAACCTCACCACACCCGAGAGCTGGACATCAGGACCAGCCGGCCCATTGAGAGTGAGCAGACCACCGATGCGGAAGTCAGCCAAAGGTGGCGCGGAGATGCGCAACTTGGGCCCGAAACCCAGGCGCAGGTTTTGAAACCGCAAGGAACCGATGCTGGTCAGGCTGCGACGCAGAGCCGCCCCTGTGCTGGATTCAACAGATGGGCCAAGCAGCACAACAGGTTTCGAAAAATCCCATTGCGTTTCAGGCATCTGCACGGACAGCGGCACAGCCGTTCCGGATCCGGAGGCCAGCAGGGAGGGCTTGACGCTGATGAGTCCCTGGCTGAGTTGCAGCTGTCCTCCGAGGCTGGGCTGCAACAAGCTGCCGCCTACCTTGATGCTGCCATCGGCTAGCAATTTCAGATTGGGACGCTCAATCGGGAGCTTGCTCAAGGAGATGGTTACCCCAGGTGAGCTGATGCCGCGCCTGAGCGCAAGGCTGCCACTACCGCTGAGGCTCCCATCACCGATCAGGGCCTGCAACTGCTCAATCTGCAGGCGTTGAAAATCAAAAAAGGCCGCCGCCTGCAGATCCTGCACCGACTGCCCCGCCAAAACTGCTGATCCATCGCGAATGCGCAGGAATCCATTGGCGATCGGCTCAAGCCGGCTGCCGCGTACGAGCAGCTGCAAGTCAATAGTCCCCTGACGCCACTCCAACTCCCCGCCGCTGAGGGCAGTCAGGAAAACAAGACCATCGCCGCGGCTGGCGATGCGCAGTTCCAGATCATCAGCGTCAGCGTCAAGTGGCAGCGTGCCGCGCAGCTCAACGTTGCTGCTGGCCTGCCCGCCCCGCAGAGCCAGATCCAACTCGAGAGCTTGCCCTTCCAGTTCAATGCGGCCGCGTTCAAGCCTCAGGCTCTGGCCCTGAAGGCTTGCTTTGGTAAGCCCCAGATCAAGGCTGAGCATGGGCGACCCACCGCCTAGCTGCCAGTTCCCCTGACCACGCAAGGCGCCGCGCAAAGTTGCCGGCACTGGTGTCAGCAGGGCCAAAAAGCCAAGGGGAAGTCCGGCAAAGCTGAACTGGCCTCCTCCCTGACCGAGAGGGCCATTGAGGCGGGCCACAAAGGGCTCCAGCTGCAGCGCCTGATCATGATTCTCCCCCCGCAGCCAGAGGTGACCCTTGCTGGCGAGCTTGATCCAGAGCTGGGCGGGCTTGGGCCCACGCACCTCCAGATCAGCGTCCAGGAAGCCCTGCACATCCTGAGGATCAAGCCGGCCCGTATTGGGCTGCAGCGGCCTCGCGGCGGCCAGATCAGCCTGAGCTTTCTGCAAAGCGCGGATCTGAAAATCCAGGCTTTGCCCCAAGGTGTCGATCGCCAAAGTGCCTAGATCGCGGGCCTCGCCAATGGGGGCCGCAACAGCTGGCCGCTGAAGATCACGCAGTAGCCGAAGCAAACCTCCAGCCTGGAGGCGACGGGCGTTTGCTTCAAGCACCAGAGGACCATTCCAGGCGCCGCGACTGTTGAGTTGCAGTGAGCCGGGTCCCGGGGGTGTCAATTCCGCTTGAATCGCAAAGCCCGGAGAACCCAGCTGCCCCTGCACCTTGAGCTTGCGGCCCTGAATCCAGGCCAGGGTGGGATCATCGAGCTGAGCACGGCCCGAGAGGGCCAAAGGGTCAAGAGCAAGGCGACCGCTGCCCTGGAGCACACCGGTCAGCGGCAGAGGTTCATTACCCCGCAGCCCCAAGCGCAAGGGAGACAGGGACCAACCTGTGACTTGCCAGCGCAGAGCATCCCCCTGGGGTTGCAGGCTGAGACGGCCCTCACCTTTGCGCCCCTGCAGTGATTGCAATCTCAGCCCATCAAGCAGCGCCGTGATCTCGGTGGTCGCTGAGCGCAACTCCAAAGCACCGGGTTGCCAGCTCCCCTGCCAGCGCTCAGGCAAGACCAACGGGCCGATACCAGGCTGCTGAAGCGAGAAGGTGGCAGCGAGCTTGGGTTCAGCCGGTGTGCCCTGGAGCTTCAATGCCCCACTCAGGCTTCCGCGCCAACGCCGATCCACTGCCGACAGGGGCAACTCACTCAACCGGGCTTCGCCGGCGAGCTCCCCCTGCTGCCAAGGCTGATCAGGCTTAGGTCGCCAGAAGGCCTCCAGTTGCAGAGCCTCTCCTGCTAGTGATGAGCTGCCCTTGAGCTCAAGCCGCTGCTGCTCGGCGGCCCAGCGGAGCGATCCCTGCAGCGGAGCGGGGATGAGATCTCCTGATGCTTCTGCCTCGTCGGGGTCAAGCTCTAGCTGAGCCTGCAGCTGCTGCAGCGAAAGTGGTGCCAACCAGCGACCAGCAGCCTCGCCGCGAAGCTTTAGGTCACCTGCAGCCGTGCTCAGCGAACCCTGCTGCAGCTTCAAACGCCACTGTTGACCATCGAGGGCCAGGGTGCCGCCGAAGACGTCTCCGTCCTGCCCAAAAAGAGAGGGGTTCAGTTGCAGCATTTGACTGCGCAACCTGATTTGAGGACTCAGGGAACCTGCAAGCTGCAGCTGGGAATCCGCAGAGCTCAGTAAGAGGCGCTTGAGCTCAAGAGAATCAGCTGGACTGCCTTTCCATTTCACCTCCGCAGAGAGATCACCCTTTCGCTCACGCCAGCTCCAGCGCAAGGGCGCCAGGGTGAGCCTCTGTCCGCGACAACGCAGCTGCATCAGTGGGCTGCGCAGCAGCTCCTGCTGCGACGAGGCCGCCAATGCGAGCTGCCGAAGCCGCAGGGGACCACGGCAGCGCACCTGCCCTGGTCGCTGCTGCAGGCGAAGGTTGCCTGAGAGCAAACCGCTCCGGATAGCTGCGGCCTGCTGGGGCAGAAACAATTCAGCGAGCGAGCGAGCTGGCAGCTGACGCAGCTGCAGCTGCGCCGAGAGCCTTGGACGAGCGCTCCATTGATTGCTTATCCGGAGACTGAGGCGGGCACGACGCTGAGAACTGTCCTGCGGCGACACATGACCGCTGAAGTTCAACTGGTGCTGGGCCAGGTTGAGATCCAGCCGGCCGTGGCCAAAGCGCCAAGGCCGGCTCTCATCAAGCTGCAACCGGCCAGGATCAAGCAAGCGCAGCTTGAGACGCAGTCGCGGCGGCGGCTGGGTGGGATCTGCCTTGGGAAAGATCCAAAGGGAACCCTTTGCATTGCGATGCAACTGCAGCTGCAGGCCGCCCAAGCCAATGGAGGACACCAGCCGGCCCTGGCGGAGACTGGCGAACAGATCAGGCCGCAGGGTCAGACGCTGCAACTGCATGCTGGAGCGATCCGCGGCTGTGGGCAGCACCCGGCTAGGACCGAATTCCAGACCCTGCAACGACAGACCTTGAAAAGGTCCCAGGCGAACCGGATGGGCCAGACCCCGGCTGAATTGCCCCTGCAGCCAAAGGCGCAGGCGCTCTGCATCGAGTCGCTGTTCGCTTCCTTGCAGAGCGCAGCCGCTCAGGCCCAACACAGCCGTAGCCGAGAGGGGTAGCAAGGCGCGCCGGATCAGTCCCCCCATCGCCTACGGCGGTTCTTATCCGGAGTCGGCGCAATATAGGTTCGTTTGCCAAAGCACTCCATGGTTTCTGATCCATTGCTGCTGCAGGCTGGGGCCTGGCTGGCTGCTGCAGCCGGTGTGCTGGGGCTGCTGACAGTGGTGGCCTTTGTGCTCCGCTGGGGTATCCGCTTCCGGCTCGTGGGCGTCAGCAGTTTCACCCTGCTACTGGCAGCAGGGTGCGCGGCTTTTGCGATCAGCTACAGCCCCCGCACCAACATCGAAGGAGCTCTTGTCGTGCCTGTGGTTTACGACAATGGCGGCGATCTGGTGGTAGCTGCAGCCACGGCTGATTTCCCAGCGGCGGCGGCGGCCCCGACAGTCGAACAGGTGGCCACCAATCTGCGGGGGTCAGGACGGCGCAGCAGCGATGGTCTCGTGCATGTGCGACTGCGTCAGCTACAGCCTGAGGCCAATGGCAGCAACCGTCCTGTGGTGCTGGCCGAGGCCGTGAAGGACCTGCGCAGCGGCAACGTGGAGCTGGTCCCAGTTGCGACGGGTCGGACAAGGAACTGACACCGGGAAGGCGCCGGATGGTTTTATCGCGGACTGAAATAAAAAAGACCGCTTGGACCCGGCGATGTTTCGACGCTGCGTACCACCGTTGCTGGCCGGCCTAATAGGAGCCTTTGGCTTCGGTAGCGCCCACGCCGCTGCCAGCCAGCTGCTTGAGTCGGTCAAGCAAAACCAGCAACTCGCCTCCCAACTCTGCGGCGAATTTCGAAAGCTCAACGCCTCAGGCCGTAAAGCTCACGACCCCGCAGCCATTCGCAGCACTGCCGCCCAACAGGGGCTAAGCCAACTTGATGCCGAGATCCTCACCACTTATGTCGTAGGGATGTATTGCCCCGACGTGCGCTGAGCCCTCTTGGAACCAGTTCCCGTCTCCGTTCCTCTGCGGGACGGGATTCAACAGCATGGACTGCTTTGGTGCCCTTCCGGTAAGGGGCCGTGGCCGGCTCTGCTGATGCGACAGCCGTACGGCTGTCGCATTGCTTCCAGCACCGTCTACGCCCACCCAGCCTGGTATGCCAACCAGGGCTACTTAGTGCTGGTCCTGGATGTACGCGGCCGTGGTGATTCCGGTGGCCAATTTCTTGGCTTCAAGCAAGAGGCAATCGATGGAGATGACAGCCTCTTGTGGTTGCGCAATGACCACCGCTGCAACGGCAAGGTGGGCTGCTACGGGTTCAGCTACCAAGGGCTGACCCAGTTGCTTGGGGAGCAGCCAGAGCTTGCTCCCGACGCCCTTGCACCTGCGATGTGTGGCCTTGATGAGCGCCAACACTGGGCCAGTGAGGGAGGCAGCCACTGGTGGGCCCTGAGCCTGGGCTGGGGCCTGCAATTGGCAGCAGAGAGCTGCCGCCGCCGCAATGATCAACCCGCCTGGGACGCAATCCGCGCCAGCTTGCTTAGCGGTGAGTTTTTAACCAGTGGGCTGGCATTACTGGCAGAGCACGATCCCACCAACCCTGTACTGGAATGGCTCCAGCGCGATCCTCTAAGCAGCACCGGCTGGAGCCAGTACCAACCAGGCCCCCTGCGACTGCAGCGACCGATGCTGCTGCTGCAGGGCTGGAGCGACCCGTACCTTCGTGGCGGTCTTGATCTCTGGCGACAAGCCCAGCAAATAGGTGGCAACACCCGGCTCTACATCGGTCCCTGGAGCCACCTGGCCTGGGACCGACGTGTTGGCGGCCATGACCATGGCAGCCAGGCCTGCAGCAATGTCGATCAATGGCAACTTCAGTTTTTCGATCAACATCTGCGTGGCCACGATCCGATCGCACAACACCACTGCAAGGCGTATGACCAGCTCAGCCAGGACTGGCGCGAGCGGGACCCCGGCCGCTCGAGTGAGTTGTTATTTGCGCTGAGAAGCAACGGTCTGGCAGCGGCACGCAGCGATGAGGGCGAGTTGGTTCCAGCTTCAGGAGCAGGCCAGGTGGTGTGGGTGCATGACCCCTGGCGCCCGGTGCCCGGGCGCGGCGGCCACCTGGGACTTGATGCCGGTCTTGTGGAGCGCGGGGATCTCGATTCCCGCGCCGATGTGGTCTGCTTCAGTTCGGCACCGCTCAAAGAGGACCTTGAGCTGTGGGGGCAACCTCAACTCAGCCTGAAACTGGCCGCCGATCGCCCTGGTTTTGACCTTTGTGTGTCCCTGTCTGTGCTGCCCAGGGACTCAGCTCAGGTCCTGCAGCTTTGCACAGGGGTACTGCGCCAGCTCGGAGAGCACTGCCGCAGCCTCTCGCGACGCAACGTGCAGCTCCAGCCCCTGCTGGCCACACTGCGGCCAGGCGATCGACTTCGTCTATCTCTGGCTGCCGCTGCCTGGCCGCAGGTCGCAGTAAACCCCGGCGACGGCAGCCACGGCCCAGGAGCAAGTGGCATCGGCCATCAGGTCATCACCCTGCATACCGTGCTCGAAGACAGTGCTCTGACCATGCAGCCCATGGCACCGCACCCCGCGGCAGAGCTGGGGAGAAAAGGGGTTTAGGCTCCGCCGAACTACGCGCGACACAGCTCCAATGGCACTGGTAACCCTCGATTGGATGACCCAGGACGCCGAGCGTCTCGCCCAGTGCAACCACGACCACCCTCTTTCTGTCCTCGGCCCACAGCAGTTAGAGGACGGTCGCTGGGTCGTGCGGATCTGGATGCCTGATGCAGATCGGGTGGTGCTGCTAAAAGCAGGCGGAGAGCAAGAACTGCAAAACCCGCACCACCCCTGGATCTTTGAAGCTGAGCTTGGGAACGATCCCGGGTGTAGTTACCGACTGCGTGTAGAGCGTGGCGGGATCACCCACGAACAGCACGATCCCTACGCATTCCGACACGAGTGGATGGGCGCCATGGATCGGCACCTGTTCGCCGAAGGAAACCATCACCACATCTGGAAACGCATGGGGGCTCACCCCCACCAGCAGGACGGGATTGCAGGAGTGCAGTTCTGCCTCTGGGCTCCCAGCGCCCGCAGCGTCTCGGTCATTGGTGACTGCAACAACTGGGATGGCCGTCACCTGCCGATGCAACAACGCATTGGTGGCATCTGGGAACTCTTCGTCCCCGGTCTAGGCGTGGGCGCCCATTACAAGTACGAGATCCACACCCAGGAGGGTCATTGCTACGAGAAGGCCGATCCCTACGGCTTCCAGCACGAGGTGCGCCCTAAGCAGGCCTCTTTGGTGGCCGACCTCGACCAGTTCGAGTGGAGTGATGACAACTGGCTGAAGGCGCGAGATGGACGCAACCCCCTTGAACAGCCCATCTCGGTCTACGAGATGCACATGGGCAGCTGGATGCACGGCAGCTGGGATGAACCCTTTATTGAGGCTGACGGCACTGCGCGTCCCCAGGTTCCCGCCGCCGATCTCAAGCCAGGTGCCCGTCTACTGACCTACAAGGAGCTGGCTGATCGGGTCATTCCCTATGTAAAAGCCCGCGGCTTCACTCACATCGAGTTGATGCCGATGGCGGAGCACCCCTTCGATGGCTCCTGGGGTTATCAGGTCACTGGCTTTTACGCCCCCACAAGTCGCTTCGGCCCACTCGATGAATTTCGTGCCTTCGTGGATCGCTGCCACGCTGAAGGAATCGGAATCATTCTGGATTGGGTCCCTGGCCACTTCCCCAAAGACGCTCACGGCCTGGCGTTCTTTGATGGCAGCCACCTCTACGAACACAGCGATCCCCGCATCGGTGAACACAAAGAGTGGGGCACCTTGATCTTCAACTACAGCAGGAATGAGGTCCGTAATTTCCTTGTTTCCAACCTGATCTTCTGGTTCGAGGAATTCCACATTGATGGCATTCGTGTTGATGCAGTTGCCTCAATGCTTTACCGCGATTACCTACGTCCCGATGGCGAATGGATCGCCAACGAGCATGGCGGTCGCGAGAACCTCGAAGCGGTTCGTTTCATGCAACAGGCGAATTCAGTCCTGTTTCACTACTTCCCTGGGGCCCTCTCCATTGCTGAAGAATCCACGACCTGGCCATTGGTGACCATGCCCACCTCCATGGGTGGCCTGGGCTTCAACCTGAAGTGGAACATGGGCTGGATGCACGACATGCTCGATTACTTCGAGCTCGATCACTGGTTCCGTCAGTTCCACCAAAACAACATCACCTTTTCGATCTGGTATCACCACACTGAAAACTTCATGCTGGCGCTTAGCCATGACGAGGTCGTGCATGGGAAGAGCCATCTACTGCACAAGATGCCAGGAAGCGATGAGCTCAAGTTCGCCAATGTTCGTGCCCTACTGGCCTACATGTGGACCCACCCCGGCAAAAAGACCATCTTCATGGGGATGGAATTCGGCCAGCGTGGTGAATGGAATGTCTGGGGTGACTTGGAGTGGGACAAGCTTCAGCACAAGGAGCACCAAGGCCTCGTCAATCTTGTCGATGACCTCAACGCTTTTTACAAGAGTGAGCCGGCCCTTTGGCGCAATGACTTTGACCACTACGGTTTCCAGTGGATTGATTGCGACGACACCAATCACAGCGTCGTCAGCTTCATGCGCCGCGATGAAAAAGAAGGCAACTGGGTTGTGGTCATCTGCAACTTCACCCCCGTTTCCCATGGCAACTACCGCATCGGAGTGCCGGTGGAGGGCTTCTACACCGAAGTGTTCAACAGCGACAGCAGCCGTTACGGCGGCAGCAACCAAGGCAACCTGGGCGGCAAGTTCGCCGATGACTGGGGGATGCACGGCTATGGACAATCCCTCGAGCTCTGCCTGCCGCCATTGACCGTGCTGGTGTTCAAGCACGACGCCACGAAGAAAAAGGACACAGCAATCCATGAAGTTGCTGCCCTTTCAGGCTGATCGCTCGGGTAGCGTCGTCGGCTATTCGATCTGCTGCCATGAGTGAGACGCTCCCCCTTCTGCTTCGCGCGGCCCGCGGCGAGAAGGTGGAGCGTCCACCCGTGTGGATGATGCGGCAGGCTGGGCGTTATATGAAGGTCTATCGAGACCTGCGTGATCGATATCCCTCCTTCCGCGAACGCTCAGAAAACCCTGATCTCTCCTATGAGATTTCAATGCAACCGTTCGAGGCGTTCCAGCCCGACGGGGTGATCCTGTTCTCCGACATCCTCACGCCACTGCCTGGTGTTGGGATCGACTTCGACATCGTCGAAAGCAAAGGTCCTCAAATCAACGATCCAATCCGGACCATGGCCCAAGTGGAGGCCTTGCGGCCTCTGCAGCCAGCCGAGTCCATGCCTTTTGTTGGCGAAGTGCTTGGACGGCTGCGGCAAAGCGTCGGCAACCGCGCTGCTGTGCTCGGCTTTGTAGGAGCACCCTGGACCCTCGCGGCTTATGTCGTCGAGGGGAAAAGCAGCAAGAACTATGCGGTGATCAAGGCCATGGCCTTCCAGGAACCGCAACTGCTGCACAAGCTGCTCGATCACTTCGCCGAATCCATCGCCACCTACCTGCGTTACCAGATCGATTCCGGTGCCCAGGTTGTTCAAATGTTCGACTCATGGGCCGGTGAACTGAGCCCGATGGATTACGACACTTTCGCAGCGCCTTATCAGAAGAAAGTGGTGGATCTGGTCAAGCAAACTCACCCCGACACACCCTTCATCCTCTACATCTCCGGCAGTGCTGGAGTGCTGGAGCGCATGGGGCGCACCGGTGTGGACATCGTTTCACTGGACTGGACCGTGGACATGGCCGAAGGCTGCGCTCGTCTTCCCCAGCACCTCGGCGTGCAGGGCAATGTGGACCCAGGTCTTCTGTTTGGCACCCCTGATGCCATCCGCGCCCGTATCGATGACACCGTGCGCAAAGCCCATGGCCGCCGCCACATCCTCAACCTCGGGCACGGCATCCTGCCTGGCACGCCTGAGGAAAATGGGCAAGCCTTCTTTGAGGCCGGCAAAACCGTGATGGACCGTCTCGGGGCCTTGGCGTGAGCGAGGCTCCGGCCCGAATCCTGATCACTGGCGCGAGCGGTTGCGTCGGTCAGCACATAGCCCACCAGCTGCTGGAGGAATCGGATGCCGAGCTTCTGCTCTGGCTGCGAGATCCCAGCAAGCTGACAGCGGTGCCTCAGGACCATCCACGCATCACCTTGCTGATCAGTGATCTACGCCAGCAGGACGAGCACTCCGAAATTCTGCGCAGCGTCACACGGGTGATTCATACCGCCACAGCTTGGGGTGACCCTGAGCGGGCCCACCAGGTGAACGTGGTTGCTGTCAAAGAATTGCTTGGTCGGCTCGATCCTCAACGGCTCGAACAGATCATCTATTTCTCCACCGCCAGCATCCTTAACCAGAGCCTTGAGCTACTTCAAGAAGCTGAGCCCTTCGGCACCGAATACATCCAGACGAAGGCCCTTTGCTTACAGCAGCTTGAACAGCACTCCTACGCGGACCGCACAGTGGCGGTGTTCCCAACCCTGGTATTCGGTGGAGCCGTGGATGGAAGCAGCCCCTTTCCCACCAGCTATTTGACGGCTGGGCTGCGGGATGCGTGTAGTTGGCTTTGGTTGGCTCGCTGGCTCCGAGCCGATGCCAGCTTCCATTTTGTGCATGCTGCTGACATCGCCAAGGTGTGCTGCCATTTGGCACTGACGCCTCACCAGCGCAACCCAGAAGCCGGCCAAGGGGCCGTTCGCCGCTTGGTGTTGGGGCAACCCCAGATAAGCGTCAATCAAACCGTGGCAGAACTCTGCCGCTGGAGGGGGATGTTCCATCCACCAGGTATCCCGCTGTGGAGCTGGCTAATCCAGCTACTGATCAAGGTGCTGCCCATCGAGATCAACGACTGGGATCGCTTCAGCATCCGCCAGCGCCACTTTGTGCATGACCCGATCAGTCCTCCGGAACGCTTTGGACTGCGATCCCATGCCGCAACACTTGAAGCAGTGTTTGAGGACGCGCATCTATCGCGACGCGGACCTGTCTGATCTGAACAGATCCTTGTCAAAAACGTGTCGAAGCATTGCAGCAATCATGACTCGACTCCCGTAACTATTTAGCTTGGCTGCGAATCTATCTGCGCTCATGCGTCGCCTGCTTGGCCTGCTGGCCCTCTGTTTCGCCCTCCTGTTCGGCACTGCTCCTGCCTTCGCCGCTGATGTTGCCCATGGCGGTCAGATCTTCTCTGCCAACTGCGTCGCCTGTCACATGGGTGGTGGCAACGTCGTCAACGGTGAGCGCACCCTCAAGGCCGACGCCCTCGACTCCTACCTGGCCAACTACGGCAACGGTCACGAAGCCGCCATTGCTTACCAGGTGACAAACGGCAAAAACGCCATGCCTGCTTTCGGTGGCAAACTTTCTGATA
>CAJWXK010000041.1 GCA_913048995.1 uncultured Synechococcus sp.
CCAATCGTCCCGTGTCAGGCTTTCATTTGTCCGGTCACCCCGGCCAGTTGAGGACCTGCTAGCGGTTCCCGCCATTATTATTCTCCTCCCTGCCGAATGATTGCCGCCAATTGGGACAAAGGGCAAGTCCGATGGCCGCATTGGTAAATTTTTTTTGGCCCCTCTTTCCAATTCGAGACCAGCCGCTTAGTCTTTTGATACGCATAACCGACAGGACAGAAAGGGAGGAACCAAATGTCCAAGCGTATGAAGCAGGTAATCGCCGTCATTCCGGCGGTCGCAGTTCTCGGTATTGCCGCGCCTGCGGTAGCTGATGGCCACGGCCACAGCCAGCTCGAAAAAATTCGAGGCGCCGATCATGGCCCCGGGGGCAGCAACGGTGCGTGGTTGGCGCCACAGACGCATCCACTGCGCTGTGATCCAGAAGATCAGGTAGGTCTGCAGGATCAGTGGAATGGCAATCAGCACAATCGCCAGGGGATTGGCCAGGATCGCCTGGGCCTGAACCATGAACAGCAACAGCACCGTGGCAATGAGCGAGAGGATGGCCACGGGCTTCAACTGGGCCTCCAGGCGCTGGGTGCGGGTGTCTGAGCGGAGCAGGAGTCGGGTCAGCCAGCCTGCGGCCAGAGGCACAACGACAAACAGCCCCACCGCCGCCAGCATCGTGTCCCAGGGCACCAGCACATCGCTGACCCCAAGCAGCAGTGCGGCGATTGGTGCAAAGGCAAACACCATGATCAGGTCATTCACCGCGACCTGCACCAGGGTGTAGTTGGGATCGCCTTGACTCAGCTGGCTCCAGACGAACACCATGGCGGTGCAAGGAGCCACCCCCAGCAGGATCATGCCTGCGACGTATTCCTGGCCTATGGCTGCAGGAATCCAGGGGCTGAACAATCCCCGGATGAAAAGCCAGGCCAGTGCCGTCATGGTGAGCGGCTTGATCAGCCAGTTCACCGCCACCGTCACCAGGAGAGCGCGTGGTTGGCTGCCGATGCTTCCAATAGCCGAGAAATCCACTGCCAGCATCATCGGGAAGATCATTCCCCAGATCAGTACAGCGATCAGCAGGTTGATTCCCGAGATCTGCAGGGCAGCAATGGTGCTAGCGGCTGCGGGGATCAGCCAGCCCAGCAGCACGCCCGCCACGATTGCTAGGGCGATCCACAGCGAGAGGTAGCGCTCGAATAGTCCCATCAGCGCGCTTCCGATAGCCGGGGCACCGGGGGCAACCTGAGACTGCTGAGCCAGGACAGCAGCACCAGCAGCGATGACACCCAAAGGCAGGCCTGCATACCACCGCTGGGCGTGCGGCCGAGCATGAACACGGCACCGGAGAGCAAGGTACCGATCAGGCGGCCGGCAGCATTGGCCATGTAATAGAAGCCGACATTGAGGCTGACGCTCTCGCTATCGGTATAGGCCAGCACCATGTAGGAGTGGATGGAGGAATTCATGGCGAACACCACACCGAAGGCCGTCAGGCCCGCGGTGATGGCCGTAGTCACATCGACTTCACGCCAAAGAGCTACAGCGATCAACGCTGGGATAGCGGTGAGAAGCGCACTCCAGAACTGCACAGCGCCAACCCCAGGTGTGGTGGTCTGGCCCCAAAGCCGCCGCAGGGCAGGGGCACCACCTTGCACCAAGCCGTAACCAATCACCCATAAGCCAAGGAAGCCGCCGATCTCCCAGAAAGTCCAGCCCAGCGAGGCCTCAAGGAAGACCGGCAATGCCACGACGAACCACACATCGCGGGCTCCGAAGAGAAAGAAGCGCGCCAGAGAGAGGATGTTGATACCGGCGGATTTGGAGAACAGGGTGTTGAAGCTGGGCTTCTGCTTCATTCGACCGATCTCGCCGGGCAGCACCAGCGTCATCACAAAGGCGAGCCCTAGGCCTGCCGCCATGACCCCGACGGCAGTGTTGAAGCCGAAGGCCGTGAGCAGCACTCCGCCGAGAAAGAAGCCCACGCCTTTGAGCGCATTCTTTGAGCCGGTCAGGATCGCTACCCACTTGAACAGCTGCTTCTGCCCCTTTTGCTCGTCATGAGGGGTTTCCGGCACCACTGTCTTGATGGCGCTCTTGGCGCTCATCTTGTTGAGGTCCTTGGCGATGCCGCTGATGGCCTGGGCCACCATCACGTAGGCCACGCTCAGCAGCTTGGGCCAGCCAGCGGCTACTGGCACCAGCATCAGTAGGGCCAGGATCTGTAGCAAGGTGCCTACCCAGAGGGTCAGACGCAGCCCGTAACGGGCGCCAATCCAGCCGCCGTAGAGGTTGGTCACCACCCCGAAGAACTCGTAGAAGAGAAAGAGGAAAGCGATCTCGAGGGTGCTGTAGCCGAGCTCGTGGAAGTGGAAGACCACGAGCATGCGCAGGGCGCCGTCGGTGAGGGTGAAGGCCCAGTAGTTGGCGGTGACGATGCCGTATTGCTGCAGGGGAGAGAGTGTCATCCGTCCAGGCTGACCACGTGGCAGGTCAGATCAGCCATGCGGCAGCTGTAACCCCATTCGTTGTCGTACCAGGCGAACACCTTGAGCTGGGTGCCATCGATCACCATCGTCGAGAGGGCATCGATGATCGAGCTGCGGTTGTCATTGGTGTAATCACAGGACACCAGAGGCCGCTCCTCGTAACCCAAGATCCCTTTGAGTGGCCCTTCTGAGGCGGCCTTGAAAGCGGCATTGACCTCTTCTGCAGTGACGCTCTGTTTGAGCTCGAACACCGCGTCGGTGAGGGATCCATTGAGCAGCGGGACCCGCACGGCATGCCCGTTGAGTTTGCCCAGCAGTTCAGGGAAGATCATGCCGATTGCCTTGGCTGAGCCTGTGGTGGTGGGAATCAGGGAGGCAAGGCCAGAACGGGCGCGGCGCAGATCGCTTTTGAATGCGTCGATCTGTACCTGGGTGTTGGTGATGTCGTGGATGGTGGTGATCATGCCGTGCTCGATGCCGAAGCTCTCGTGCACGACCTTCACCACTGGAGCCAGGCAGTTGGTGGTGCAGGAGGCGGCGGTGATCAGGCGGTGGGTGGCCGGCTCGTAGAGGTGATGGTTGATGCCGTAGACGATGTTGAGGGCATCGGCACCGGCCACCGAACCCTTCACCGGGCAGGCGACGATGACGCGCTTGATGGCGGTTTGATCGAAGTAGGGCTGCAGGGTCTCGGGGGTCTTGATTTGGCCGCTGCACTCGAGCACCAGCTCGACCCCGGCCTGATCCCAAGGAACGGCCACCGGATCATTGGTTTGGGACCAGCCAATGCGCGAGCCTTCGATACTGAAGCTGTCGTCAGCGGCCACCACGTCGCGGTCCCAGCGGCCGTGAACCGAATCAAAGCTCAGCAGGTGAGCAGCGGTTGCAGCGTCGCCGGCTTTGTCGTTGACATGGACGAGTTCAATGCCGGGGCGGCCCCAGAGGGCACGGAATACAAGGCGGCCGATCCGCCCGAATCCGTTGACACCTACCTTCATGAGAGACGCTCAACTGAACGATTCAGGCTAAATCAAGTTTAATTGATGAATCTGGTCTCGCTGTCGCCTCGCGGCTCGGATCCCCCCAGGCTCGCGCTCTGCTGAAAGCCCTGGCCGATCCGCTGAGGCTGCAGATCCTCGAATCCCTCAGTGATGGTGAGCGTTGCGTCTGTGACCTGACCGAGGGCCTGGGGCTGGCTCAGTCCAAGCTTTCATTTCATTTGCGTGTGCTCAGGGAGGCTGGTCTGGTGGCTCAGCGCACAAGTGGCCGCTGGAGTTATTACTGCCTTAAGCCGGAGGCGATTGAGCATTTGGCTGGCTGGCTGATGGCGCTGCGCCAACGTTGTGAAAAGCCTGCAAACCCCTGTTCCTGAGCTGGAAGCTGGGTACGTTGAGCCTGTCAGCTGCTGGCGTTTATGGCAGGGATTGTGCTGTATGTGGCCTTGCTACTGGCCCTATTTGACTGGTTGCTGCAGCCGCTGATTTTTTTTCTTCAGGGCCTTTTTACGCTTAAGTTGCTGCTTTGGTTGCCGCTGCTGCTGGTGATCTGGCTGCTGGCCTCGCGGCCTCAGGCGCGTGGTCCTGGTTCGTAAAGCCCCGTCGCAGTGCCACCTGGTATCCGGGGTTCAGCATGGCGATGCGCTGAACTTTCCGCAATCAGGGTTGATATGGCGCAGGTCACTCGACATGCGGATCACCATCGCTCTCGCGACTGCTCAGAAAGAACGCAGAAAGGGGAAGATACTCTGAGCAGGGCTGAGACCTATTGCAGCAGAAGTGGTCTTGGAGATGCATCAATTGTGATTGCGTGCTGCCAGGTTCTTTGTGGGGGGCTGGCCATTGCCTCGGCTTTAGCCACTCGGTATCGAAGGAGCGCACAGCACGGCATCGATGGCCGAACCCGTAAGGGCTTACTTGGAGCAGATCGGCCGTTATGCCTTGTTGCGTGCTGATCAGGAGGTGGAGTTGGCGCGGTTGGTGCAGCGCATGCAGCAGCTCAAGGCCAAAGAAGAGGAGCTGAACCCACGTGAACGCCGGGAGGTGCGTCGTGGGGAGCGTGCCCGTGAACGCATGATCCAATCCAACCTGCGGCTTGTGGTGATGGTGGCTAAGTCCTATCAGGGCCGTGGCCTCGACCTGATGGACTTGGTTCAGGAGGGATCCCTCGGGCTGATCCGTGCCGTTGAAAAATTTGATCCCACCTTGGGTTATCGCTTCTCCACCTACGCCTGGAACTGGATTCGCCAGGCCATCACACGGGGGCTGGAGACCAAGGCGCGCACCTTGCGTCTACCCATCCATGTGAATCAGCAGCTGCGAGCACTGCACCGTGCGCACGAAACTCTGACTCGTCAGGGGCTGCCCGCACCCTTGGAGGCGGTGGCTGAAAAGGCCGGACTGCCGCCAGCGACAGCGGCACTCGCTCTGCGGATGGCGCCGACGGCGGTTTCACTGGATACCCCCGTGGCCGGTGGTGAAACGGATTTGATTCACCTGCTCGCTGCAGATCAGCCTTCGCCGATGGAGCATGTGGAGCGTCGCGATCACCTCAGCCGCATTGACTCTCAGCTGGAGCATCTGCCGGTCAGGGATCAGACCGTACTCAAACTGCGCTTTCTCAACCCTGAGCGCAGCAAGCTCAGCGTGGTCGGGGAAACCCTCGGTTGTAGTCGCGAGCGGGCGCGTCAGATCGAGCAGCGGGCGCTGCTGCGCCTGCGCCTGCGGCTGGTGAGCTGAGGGGATTGTTCGAACCTGGTTTCACCCGCATCGCATCCGCGCTAAGACATCGCTTGACCGCCCGCTGGTCAGTGATTATTCAGACCCGCTACGGCACGATCAGCCTGGTGATGGGTTACTGCTGGAGCCATTTGGTGCCCAAGCGCCGCATGGATGGCGCTCTCGTCCCCCGCTGCGCTGGGCTGGTTGGGTTTGGGATGTGGTCTCTGGACCGCTTCACTGAATCAATTCTTTTGTAAAGCGAAAATCCAGAATCAATCTGCGTTTTGCTTGATAACCCGGTATTGGCAGCACAGTGCAGCCATGTTTCAGGCTCGTCACGCTGCGCTTGAGATCGTCTTGCTTCGGCCTGAGCGGACCGAAGAGATGGAACGTGCTGTGAATTTGCTCCAAAGTCACGCCACGGTGGTCGTCGATCTGCAGCTGCTCGATGGCTCTCAGGCCCAGCGATTCATTGACTTTCTCTCCGGTGCTGTCTGGTCTCTTGATGGAACGATTGAGCGCGTCAGCGAGCAGGTGATCGTGGCAGCGCCCATGTCGGTTTTGCTTTCCAGCTGAGGCGCCTAGGTCAAAGGCAGAGCCCGAAATCTGGTCCCACCCAGCAGCTTTTGCCTACCTTTCGCGCTTCTCCCCAGGGGTTGTCTGTTCCATCACCGCTGCGGCCCATGACTTCGACTTTTCGGCGTCCGCGAGGGTTGAGCTCAATCGTTTTGCGTTGACCGCTGAGAGCATGGGGTGCGCTTAAGGACGTACTCGCTCCTTTGCGCGTGACTTTGCAGAGCCCCTTGTAGCTCATGGCTTGAGGCACGCTCCAGATCCGGCAGGGCTGTTCAGTGGGCTGGGCTAACACACTCGGTGCCAGCAACACACTGAGTGGCAACACCAAAGTCAGAGCGGAGCGTCGTGGCATCAGCGCACCTTGCTGTCGATGGGGAAATCAACCCCGGTGATTTCGTGAGCGCTGTTGAGGATCACGAAAATGTTGTCGGTGACGCGGTTGAAGCTGGTTTCCACCAGCACCAATGTGCCTTCGCTGCCGTGGTCAGCCTCCATGACGTCATCGATCTTCTGGAAGGTGCCGGTGCTGCGTTGCAGCTTGAGCCACTTGTTCTGGAGGGCACTGGGGCTGATCTCCTTCTGTAGATCAAGGGCCAGAAGGCTGCGGGCGGTCACAAACTGGCCGTCAGTGACTGCATCCATGAAGGCTCGGGCCACCTGGGTGGATTTCTTGTCCTTGAAATCAAAGACCTGGGCCACCAGCTGGCCTTCCGGGTTGATGACCAAGGTTCCCCTGCGGGTCCCGTTCTCATTCTTGAGCTCAACTTCCACCGAGCTGTTGCCGCTGAGGCCGCTCCGCACCGATTCGATCGTCCAGCTCTCAAGCTGGGGCCATTTGTCCAAACTGCCCTGCACCATCGCTGGGCTGCTGGTTTTCTGCAGTGCAGTGGCGAACTGGGAGTAGCGGAGTTTGCCGTCGCGCTGCTTGACCGCCTCAAGGATGCGTTCGGCAGCCTCTCGGGCTGCGGTGTCGCTCAGACCAGCGCTGCGGGTTTGGGCCAGCAGTGTGGCCGGTGCTGCCTCGAGAGGCGGTTGACTCGCAATGCTGAAACCACCAACCAGCAAAGCTGCTGTGATCACAGAAGCACCAACACCAGGCATCACAACGCCGCTCAATCGCCGGCATTCTGACTCAGCCAAACGAAAAAAACCGCGGAGGGTGGTGCACTCAAAAGCCGGCTAACGGATTTGAACCGATGACCTTCGCTTTACAAAAGCGCTGCTCTACCGCTGAGCTAAGCCGGCAAGAAACTCACTGTACCGAGGCCTCCGGTGTTGGCACGTCGGCCTCCGCTGTTGGCACGTCATCACGGACGCGACGGATCGGCAGATTGGCCACCAGGGCTGTCGTGCGCTCCTCAGTTTCCAGGCTGACGGCACCACCATCGAGATCGAGTTCTACATATCGATTGACTACCTCGAGAATCTCGCGGCGCATCTGTTCCATCAACTCTGGGTTGAGGTCGCTGCGGTCGTGGGCCAGTACGAGCTGCAGCCGGTGTTTGGCGGTGGTGGCACTGGCCTGCTGACGGCCCAGCAGATGGTCGATCAGGTCGCGCAGGGACATGGCTCAGAAAATCTTGGTTTGCATCAGTTGGCGCATGGTGGCGCGCAGGCCGCGGCGCTGTTTGGTGGGGTCCGGCAGGGGCACCTCTTCCCCCTGCAGCCGACGGGCGACATTGTGGTAGGCCATGGCTGCAGGGGACTGGGAGCTATTGAGGGTCAACGGCTCACCCCGGTTGGTGCTGACGATCACCTGCTCGTCTTCAAAGACCAGACCCAGCAGCGGTAGCGCCAGGATGTCGGTGACATCGGTGACGCCCAGCATCTCCTGGCTGGCCATCATCTTGGGGCGTACCCGATTAAGCAGCAGCTGGATCGGCTCCACCTGGCGGGTATTCAACAGACCGATGACCCTGTCGGCGTCTCGTACGGCCGAGACCTCAGGGGTTGTCACCACAATGGCTTCTTCCGCTGCTGCCGCAGCGTTCTGGAAGCCACCCTCGATGCCAGCGGGGGCATCGATCAGCACGATGTCGAAGTGCGGCTTGATCAGGCCAACAATCGTTTTCATGTCCTCGGGCTTGAGCCACTCGAGCATGCGGGGATTGCCTGCGGGCAGCAGGGCCAGGTTGGGTTCCTGCTTGTGCTTCACCATCGCCTGCTCCAGCCGGCAGTTTCCAGCCAGGACCTCCTGGGCGGTGTAGACGATGCGGTTCTCGAGGCCCAACAGCAGATCGAGATTGCGCAGTCCAAAATCGGCATCCAGTACAGCTGTGCGCATGCCTTGCGAGGCAAGGGCGATGCCCAGATTGGCGGTGAGGGTGGTCTTACCCACACCGCCCTTGCCAGAGCAGATCAGAACGGTGCGTGTGGAGGAGGCTGTCACTGGGGTAGGGCCGGCCATGCGGCGACCAGAGATCAAGGAAGAATCAGAAAATTACCGCCCTTTGGTCGCGTTGTTCACATTCTTGGTGGCAGTGGGGCGAACGGTCGGTAATGACGGTGGGAGTGACAAGCCAGGGGCATCACCAGCAGTTGCTCGTGATGCCAGAGGACGGTGCGCAGTCCGTGGTGGATTTCATCGGCTCGGCGCGCCATGAGTTGCGGCTCAAGCAGTTCAAGCTGCAGTCGGAGACCATTGAGGAGGCTCTGCGCCAAGCCCGCGCCCGCGGTGTGCGCATCAGGGCGATGCTCAACCCACATACCTCCGGAGGTGACCGCTGGAACGATGAGGCCTACGCCAAGCTGCAGAGCTGGGGCATCGAGGTGGCCTGGACCAGCGAAGCCTTTCCAGTCACCCATGAGAAATCGATCGTGGCGGACAGCGACGCCGCCTTGATCGCCACCTTCAACCTTTCAGACAAGTACTTCAGCGAGACCCGCGACTACGGGGTGATCACCTATTCCCAGCAGGCGGTGCAGCAGGTGATCGATGGCTTTGAGGCCGACTGGCACCGTCAATTTTTTGATCCTGATCTCAGCGTTGGCTTGGTCTGGAGCAGCTTTCACAGCCGCGGTCAGATGGCCAAGGTGATTGATACCGCAGAAGAGCGACTTTGGGTGCAACACCCCAAGTTCGTTGATGCGGTGATCCTCGAGCGCCTTGTCGCGGCTCGCGAGCGGGGGGTCAAGGTGCGCGTGCTCTGCGGTGGCAAGCACGGCATCTCCGACTGGGACGTGTATGACACCTTTGCCAGCCTGCGGCTGCTCAACCGTGCTGGGGTGAAAGTGCGGCGCCAGAAGCATCTCAAGCTGCACGCCAAGCTCATTGTCGTGGACCGCGCTCGGGCGTTGATCGGGTCCATGAATATTGATCGCAGTGCCTTTGACCTGCGCCGTGAGCTGGGCATTGAGACCGATGCAACGCAGGTGGTCAACCGCTGCGTGAAGCTTTTCAAGCACGACTGGGCTGAGGCTGCTCCTTATCAGCCGCCCGATCCGCTCGATCCAGCGTGTCATGAGGACGGTGAGCTGCCGCCCGATCCCCACTTCATTCACGATTGAGGGGCTACGCCATGACTCAGGAGCAGGAGCTGTCGCGGCCACCGGAACGTCAGGCCCTCTTCAGGGGGATGCTGCAGGTGGCCCTTTCCTCGTTTGGGGGGGGGATGTCGGCTTGGAGCCAGCGCATCGTCGTCGAGCAGCGGCGCTGGATGAGCAATGAGAGCTTCATCACTGGTCTGACGGTGGCACGGCTCTTTCCGGGGCCGAACCAGATCAACATGGCTGTCTATATCGGAGCCCAGTTCCAGAGATTGGCCGGTGCCATTGCTGCTGTCAGCGGCATCCTGCTGGTCCCCTTCAGTCTGCTGATGCTGATTGGGGTGATCTACTTCCAGTTTCACGCCATCCCAGCGGTGGATCGGGTGCTCACCGGTGTGGTGGCTGCGGCGGCGGGCATGGCCCTCTCAATGGGCTTCAAGATCCTGAACGTCTATTGGCGTGATCCCTTGGCACTACTGCTGGCGGCTGTCACGTTTGTGGCGCTGGAGGTGTTCCATGTCCATCTGATCGCCGTGGTGCTCAGCATTGGACCGGTGGCGATGTTGCTTTATTGGCCGCGGGGAGCGCAGCGTGGTTGATCCCACCTCTGGTCTGGCAACGCTGCTGCAGGTGATCGTCACCTTTTTGAGGCTTTCATTGTTTTCCCTTGGCGGCGGCAACACCCTGCTGGCCGAGTATCACCACCTGGCGGTTGATAAATATCACTGGATCACTAACACCCAATTTGCCGATCTTTACGCCCTGGCAGAAGCGGCACCCGGCCCCAGTTCGATGATTGTGGGCCTGCTTGGACTGGGTGCCGGCTGGCATCACGGTCCGATGTGGGGCCTGATCAGTGGTTTCAGTGCAGAAGTGGCGATCCTGCTGCCATCAACAGTGGTGATGGTGATGGCCGCCTTGAGCTGGAACAAGCTCAAAGATGAACCTGTTCGGGTGGCGTTTGAGAAAGGTTTAGGCCCAGTCACCCTGGGGATTCTCTTTTCTGTCGGCCTGACGGTGCTGCGCACCGCCGACCACCACTGGTTGGCTTATCTCGTCTCGGTGCTGGTCTGCGCCTTGATGTTGTTCACACGCATCTCACCGCTGTATTTCATGCTCGTTGCCGGTGTGCTCGGGGGGCTTGGGATCATCCAGCGATGAGGGGCAGCCCTAGCTGGGCAGGGCTAATTTCAATCTCGTCGCCAATGAGCTGAGCCTGCTCGGTGACGCCTACCGGTGGTGGGTCTTCAGGGCCTCGTGCCACGGCATCTGCGATGCGCAGCTGAACTGGTCGCAGCTGTAAGGCCACGATGCGGGCGGCACGCTCGCCGTGGCAACCGGCATGGGCCATTCCCCGCAGCCGCCCCCAGATCAAAACATCCCCGCTCGCGCTCACCGTGGCGCCGGGGTTCACATCCCCGACCACCAGCAGTGCCCCCTCGACCTTGATTTGCTCGCCCGAGCGGATTGTGCCGCGGTGCACATGCACCGGTCGGTTGTTCAGCTCCTGTGACGGCTTGTCCTCTACAGCTGGCTCATCCAGCCGGCACGACCAGCCCAAGGCACGCCCCGCCACAAAGGTGGTGGGCTCGCAGCAGCGCAGCAGGCTCAGCGCAAGCCCAACAGCATGCAGCTGCAGTGCAATCTGTTTGAGCATCTGCTGCCCCAACGGCCAGTCCCCGCACTCCAGCTCCAACAAGCCAGACGGCGGGTCAGCGCCCAGGGCATGACGCACCAGTTCGCCAGGGTCCATACCAGGCTGAAACGGTCCCAGCTCAAGCCGATGGGGCCAGCCGCTGGCCGGTGCGGGGATCAGTCGGGCGACCATCGCAGGATCCGTGCGCGCACAAACTAGAGCTCCTGCTTCAGTGCGCCATGGACTCTCCAGCCGCCACGGTGTTCTGCGATTTCGACGGCACGGTCACCAGCATCGATACCTTTGACCTGGTGGCTGACGCGGTGGCACCGGAGCGCTGGGCGGAGCTCAAACGTCAGCTCTTCGGATTCGAGATCAACCTGCGGGAGGGCATGGCCCGTTTGGCTGAGGTGCTGCAGCCCGAGGATCTTGAGGCGATGGTGCAGCGCATGCAGGGAATCGAGCCACGGCCGGGTTTTCTGCCGTTTCTCGATCAGCTGGAGGCCGCCGGTCTTCCGTTTGTTCTGGTCTCCGGTGGGCTGGTGCCGTTGGTGGAGGTGGTGCTCGGTCCCCACCGGCAGAGGTTGCATCAGCTGGTTGCTGCTGACGTGCGACCCCATCCCGCTGGTTGTCTGGAGTTCCACTGCGCTTTCAGCAGCGAGGAAGAGCTGGTCGCTAAGGCCAAGGTGATTGATCGCTATGGCTGCGGTCGCAGTGTTGTTATCGGCGATTCGATTACCGATCTGCGTATGGCGGAATCGGCAGACCTGGTCTTTGCCCGCGAGCCGCTATGTGACTGGCTTGAGCAGCGGGGCGTGACCCATTACCGCTGGCAGGATTTTGGCGATGTTGCAGCTGTGCTCAGGGATGAGGGCCTGCTTGCGGCAGCTGCTGCCTGAGCTCGTCGCGAATTTCCCGCGGGTGCATCACCCAGGCCAGCTCTTGAGGATGGCTGAGGCTTTCCACCAGGGCTGAGACTTGCTCGAGAGCTTGCAGTTGCTGGCCATCCCATAGCCGTAGCCCCCCGATATAAGGGCTATAGCCGGTGCTACGCCGTTCCCTCAGCCCGCAGCAGAGCTCTGGATCAAGGCCGGCGTTGCGGGCCAGCCGCTGGGCCAGGGCCAGTACCTCCAGCCGTTGGCCTCGATCGAGGCCGCGCACGTCGGTGGCCTGCAGCAATCGCCGTTCTAGAAGACGCCCGCAAAGTTCCTGCAGCTGCGGTGGTCCCTCATCGCGCCAGCGCAGCAGGTGATAGCCCGTGCGCAGATCATCATTGGCGAGGTAAGTGGAGGTGTCGAGCCCCTCGCTGTGCCAGATCCAGCGTTCCATCACCGCATCAGCGAACAGCTCGCCTGGGCTGAGGCGGCGTGCCTGCACCACGATCTGCTGCAGCAGCCAGTTGCAGACGACGTTCAGTCTGTGGTTGTAGACCGAGCTGTACATCAGTGAGCGCACGACTAGGTAGTGCTCAACTGCTGTGCGGCCGCGGGGATGCAGGGCCAACTGGCCATCGGGGGCCAGCGTGAGCGCTGCGATCAGCCGGTCAAGATCCAGCTGGCCGTAACTGGTGCCGGTGCTGTAGCTATCGCGGCGCAGGTAGTCCAGCCGATCGCAGTCCAGCTGGCTGCTCACGAGCGCCTTGGCGGCTGGGTGCGGTGCGCGCCCATGCTCTAGCAGCTCCGCTACAGCCGCGGCTGTTCCTGGTGCCCAATGCTCCAAAGGCCCGCTGAGGTCGTCTTGCTCCTTCACCAGGCGTGCGGACCAGCTTTCGTGGTGCATGCCGAACATCTCCTCACCGGAGTGGCTCAAGGGGGCATGGCCTACGTCATGCAGCAGGGCGGCGCCATAGACCAGACCGCGATGCTGGGCGAGGTCTGGTTGCAGCCGTTCAAGATGGGTCAGGGCACGGCGGGCCAGGTGAAGCACGCCGATCGAATGGGTGAAACGGCTGGATTCAGCGCCGTGGAACGTTAGAAACGCTGGCCCGAGCTGACGGATGCGGCGGAGTCGCTGAAAGGCGGGTGCATCGATGAGATCGATGACCATGGCCTCGGCTGGCACGCTGCGATCAAGCACGATCTCGCCGTGGAGCGGATCGTGGTACGAGCGGCGGCTCACGTGGTGACCTGGCGCTCCAGGCGGACGACTGCGGTGCGCAGCCAGTTGTCTTCGTCACTGCCGATGGTGCTGCCACTGGGCTCGGGCCCTTCCAAGGGCTGATCCGGCTCAAGCCCTAATCCCTGGATTGGCCGACCATTCGGTGTGAGATAGCGGGCCACAGTCACCGCCAGGCCGCTGCCATCGCCAAGGGGCACCAATGTTTGGATCTCGCCTTTGCCGAAACTGGTGCTGCCGAGGAGCTCCGAGCGGCTGTTGTCTTGCAGGGCCCCGGCCAGGATTTCACTGGCGCTGGCGGTACCCCCGTTGATCAGGGTGACCATCGGTCCGGCGTAGAGGGTGCCTGGGTTGGACGGCCGCTGTTCGGCGATGCCGTTGCGGTCCTGGGTTTCGACGATTACATCGCCGGCCAGCAGGTCATCAGCAACCGCAAGACCGGCGGTGACGAGGCCACCGCTGTTGTTGCGCAGATCAAGGACCAGACCTTCGATCTCTTTGGCCTTAAGGGCTTCGATGGCCTCTCGCACCGCATCGGGCACCGGTTCGCTGAATTGGTTGATGCGCAGATACCCGAAGGTGTGATCACCGCTGCGCAGGCGCCGGCTGCGCACGGGTCGAAGGTCCACCGGCCGTCGCTCGAGATCGAGGCTGCGCTCTTCACCGCCAGGGCTGAGCACTTCGAGATGGACCGTGCTGCCTGGGCTGCCGCGGAGTAGTGCCGCACTGGCATCGAGGCCCAATTCGCTTGTGTTCTGGCCGTTAATTGAACGCAGCACGGTGCCATCGATTAGCTCGGCTTCTGCCGCTGGGGAGTCCTCCACCGGGGCGATCACCACCACTGCACCGTCGCCCGTCTCCAGACCCAGCTGGAGGCCGATGCCGCTCACTGTCCCTTTGGTGGCCGCCTCCAGCTGCCCGTAGGACTCGGGCCGCAGCAGACGGGTGTAGGGGTCACCAATCGGTGCAAGCATGCCGTCAATGGCGTCGTAGGCGTCGACGCGGTTCTGAATCTGTTTTTCAAGGGCCTTCTGACGCAGCCGCCTCCAGGGGATCCCCTCGAAGCTGGGATCGACATAGCTCTCGTTCACCAGGCGCCAGACATCCACGACCAGGG
>CAJWXK010000042.1 GCA_913048995.1 uncultured Synechococcus sp.
GCTGCGGGCTGCCAGCCCAGCAGCTCCCAGGGGGCGGAGGTGGTCAGAAGGCACAGGGCAACCTCTTTAGGATCGCAAGCCACGGTCCCCACCGCTTCCTTGGCTGCCACGCCCCCAAGCCTCTACAGCCTGTTGCAGGTGCCGCCCGAGGCCAGTGCCGAGCAGTTGCGCAGTGCGTTTCGTCTGCTCAGCAAACGCTTTCATCCCGACACCACTGAGCTGCCGGAAGACGAGGCCGCTGCCCGTTTTCGCCAGTTGCAGGAGGCGATGTCGGTGCTTGGAGATCCTGAGCAGCGCCGTCGTTATGACGCCTTGCTACGCGCCCAGGCGCTCAATCGTGAGCAGCAACAGCAGCAGCGGTTAAAAGCGGCTGTCTGGCGCCCTAATACCGACCCACCGTCACGCCGTCCCTTGTCCGGTGGGGAATGGTTTGCCCTCTTGCTGCTGGCGTTGGCTCTGGCTTTTTCACTGGTTTTGGGCATCGGCCTGGCCTGGTGGCGAGGCGTTCAAGTGGTACAGGGCGGTCATGCGTTGGAGCGCCTCGGCGCATTGGTGCATCGCGGCAGTGCTGCTGTTGAGGTTTCGTTGCCGATGGAGGCAGTTGGTGCGGATCACGAGCAGAGTCCAGCAGCGGAGCCAACCGAGAGCCCCGAAACCGCTTCTGCTGGCTCACTCTGAATGCTTCCCAATTCCGACACCCCGCTTTACAGCCATCCCCTGCCTGCCCTGGAGCAGTGGCTGCAGACCAGTGGTTTTGAGCAGTCGGACGCTGACCCTTGCCTCTGGACCTTGAAGCGACCGCAGTGGACAGCGGAGCTGCTGCTTCAGAGCGATGGTTTGGTTATTAGCTGGATTGCCGACGGGGGCAGCACCCAGCGGGGCTTCTCGTATGGCCTGACCCGTGCTGACCTTGAAAGTGCGATTCTTGCCGGCCCCTAGCTCTGGACCGGCAGGCGCTCCAGCACCCTGCTCAGCACGCTGTAGCAACGTTCCAGTTCTTGATCGTTGATGCACAGCGGTGGCATCAGGTAGACCACCGAACCCAATGGCCGAACAAATAACCCTTCGGCGAGGCAATGACGCTGCACCTCCAGTCCGATGGGCTCGAGATAGCCACTTGCCCCGGCCAGTTCAAAGGCGGCAATGCTGCCGAGCAGCCGCGGGCGCTTGACCTGCGGCAGGGAAGCAAGGCGTTCGAGATGGGTTTGATGCTTTGCTTCGATGGATTGATAGTGCTTCAGCCGGGCTTGCAGCAGCTCGAGACTGGCGAGTGCAGCGGCGCAGCCGAGAGGATTGGCCGTGAAGCTATGGCCATGGAAAAAGGTGCGCTCCGGCTCCGGACCGACGAACTGCTGGTAGAGCTCCTCGCTGGCCAGGGTGACTCCCATCGGCAGGAATCCCCCCGTGAGACCTTTGGAGAGAGCGACTAGATCGGGCCTGATGCCGGCTCGGAGTGAGGCGAACAGCTCTCCGCAGCGGCCAAAGCCGGTGAGGACCTCATCGGCGATGAGCAGGGCGCCGGCCTGACGCACCCGCTGTTGTACTGCGATTAGGAATTCTGGGCGCACCATGGCCATGCCACCGGCTCCTTGGAGCAACGGTTCGAGGATCACTGCCGCGGTGGGTGTCTCGAGTAGTTGCTCCAGTTGCACCAGCGCAGTGCTCTCTTTCTGCTCACAGGCCTCATCGCCCCACCAGGTGGCCGGCCAGGGTGCGCGGGCTACATCAAATAGCAGCGGTTCAAAGGGGGCACTGAAGAGACCACGCGCACCGACGGCCATCGCCCCAAAGGTGTCGCCGTGATACGCCCCCTCGAAGGCGATCACCTGGCGTCGCTGACCGCCCAGGCGCCAACTGTGCTGCAGCGCCATCTTCAAAGCGACCTCCACAGCGGTGGAGCCGTTGTCGGAGAAGAACATTCGCTCCAGCCCTGGCCAAAGCGCGCAAACACGCTCGGAGAGTTCCGCGGCGGGCTGGTGGCGAAAGTTGGCAAAGATGACTTGTTCTAGGGTCTCGGCCTGGCGGGCGATAGCGGCCGCAATGCTCGGTTCGCTGTGGCCATGCAGGGTCACCCACCAGCTGCTGATGCCATCGATCAACCTGCGGCCGTCTTCCAGTTCCAGCCAGACCCCCTGGCCCCCCTTCACCGGGAGTGGGGCCGGGCCCCGGCCCGGCTGGGTGAAGGGATGCCAAAGGTGCTGATGCCAGCCGCGGTTGCTTGCTTCAGTCATGGGGCCGGGCCATGCGGGAGGAATCAACGGCCTGATCAAAGGCCTCGGCGCTGATGGTGTCGAGACTGAGGGCTGCTTGTTTGAGGCTGATCCCTTCCCGATGGGCATGCAGGGCGATCTTGGCGGCGCGGTCGTAGCCGATCACTGGTGCCAGAGCGGTGACCAGCATCAGGGACTGGTCACGGAAATGCTCCACCTTGGAGTGGTTCACCTCTAATCCTGCAACGAGGTGCTCTTCCAGGCTGCGACACGAGTCCGCCAGCAGCTCGCCGCTGCGCAGGAGGTTGAGCCCCAGCAAAGGCTTGTAGACATTCATTTGGAGATGGCCGCCGCTGCCACCAATCGCGACGGCTTGATCGAGCCCAAAGATCTGGGCGGTGGCCATGGCGACGGCTTCGCACTGGGTCGGGTTGACCTTTCCCGGCATGATCGAGCTGCCAGGCTCATTGGCCGGAAGCTGCAGTTCGCCCAGGCCAGCCCGCGGACCGCAGGCCAGCAAACGGATGTCATTGACGATCTTGTGCAGGGCCCCGGCCAGCAGCCTCAGTCGCGTCATCTGCTGTACCAGCGCGTCATGGCTGCCCATCAGCGCAAAGCGGTTGCCATCGCAGCTCCAGCTCACTCCCTCCCAGGTGCTAAGCAGGCGGCAGGCTTCATCGGCGAATGTCTTCGGCGCCCCTAAGCCCGTGCCCACCGCAGTACCGCCCAAAGGGATGCAGCGCAGTTCCCTGAAGCCATCGGTGATGCGATCACCCGCCGCATTGAGCTGTGCGGCCCAACCCCCCACTTCCTGACCAATGGTGAGCGGCACAGCATCCTGCAGGTGGGTGCGGCCGATCTTCACCACTTCGTGCCAGAGGGCAGCTTTTTGTTCAAGTGCTTTGACGAGCTGCTGCAGAGCCGGCAGCAGTCTCAGTCGCTGCTGACGTTCAGCGGCCAGATGAATGGCGCTGGGGAAGACGTCATTGGTGCTCTGGCTGCGATTGACGTGGTCATTGGGGTGCACGCAGGCCTTGCTGCCCCGGGGTTGGCCGGCTAATTCGCAGGCTCGGTTGGCAATCACCTCGTTGACGTTCATGTTCGTCTGGGTGCCGCTGCCGCTCTGCCAGCTCGACAGCGGAAATTCTTCATCCAGCTGACCTCCTTCCACTTCGGCTGCCGCAGCGGTGATCCAGCTGCAGCGTTCTGGATCCACCAGCCCCAGGCTTGTGTTGGCTGCTACAGCTGCACGTTTGATGGTGGCAATGGCATGAATCAGCGGCAGCGGCACCGGATCATCCCCGAGGCGGAACTGTTGCCGTGCCCGCTCGGTCTGAGCACCCCAGTAATGCTCGGCGGGGACCATGACCTGGCCGAGGCTGTCCTGTTCGGCGCGCCAGGCCTCGTTTGTGGGCCCCTGCTGATCAGCCATAAGGCAATGGAAAGGACTAGCGAGTTCTTAATCGTTCATCTCTACCACTGAGCTGTGTGCCCTGGGGCCTGGAGATGCTGGAGAACCTGCTCCCCCCTCTCAACGACAAAAATCTGCCGTGGATGGATGTTCTCCATCCGATTGTTGTGCACTTCGTGATCGCCATGGCGCTGATCACCGTGGTGTTTGATCTGATCGGCGTCATAACCCGCAAACCCAACCTTTTTGAGGTGAGTTTCTGGAATCTGCTGGTAGCCACCGTCGCCATCTTTGTGGCGATCATCTTTGGCCAGGTGGAAGCTGGTCTGGCGGGACCCTATGGCGGTGCTCGCGACATCCTCAACTATCACAGCACGCTCGGTTGGTCATTGGCCGGGGTGCTCTCTCTCTTAACGGGTTGGCGCTATGTGGTTCGCCAGAAGGACCCAACGGCATTGCCGGCAGGCTTTCTTCTCATCGATGGTGTTCTTGCCGCGCTGGTCTTCACCCAGGTGTACCTCGGCGACCAGCTCGTCTGGGTCTATGGACTGCACACCGTTCCAGTGGTTGAGGCCCTGCGCAACGGAGTGATCTCATGAGCCTTCTGGCCACCATCGTCTCCCCCATCAACGAGATCGTTGACTTCCTGGGGCCTAACGATCTTCCTTACAGCATTCCGGTGCATCCAAATTTGGTGCACCTGACCATCGGCCTGTTCTCGATCGGTATCGCGTTCGACTACGCCGGTGCTTTCTATCCCCTTGAAAAAAGGCTGTTCCGCTTCCTGGCCCTGCCGGTAACACGCGTTGGTTTTCATGACGTCGGCTGGTACAACGTGCTGGCTTGCAGCATCGTCACCTTCTTCACGGTGGCGGCAGGCTTCTACGAGATGCTGCTGGCTGTGCCTCTGCCCGGGGTCAAGACCGTGCTGGGTCAGGGCGCCATCACCACCATGCTCTGGCATGCAGTGGGTGGTGTCGCCCTGCTGCTGATCATCGTCGCCATGACGATCTGGCGCGGCTACCTACGTTTCATCTGGCGCAAGGACATGGGCCGCCAGGTGAGCTGGCTCTACCTGGCTGTCGGTGCCTTGATCCTCGTGGTGCTCGGGATTCACGGCAGCCTCGGTGCCTGGCTGGCCAGTGAGTTTGGTGTTCACATCACCGCCGACCAATTGCTTGCGGCTGGCGCCAACGTTCAGGAGTTGCTGCCATGACGACAACAACTAACAAGAAGGGTCCCAACATCCGCGCCATCGTGATCATTTCAGTGGCGGTGGCATTGAACCTGCTGGTCGCTTTTCAAATGGCGCGATGGTCTTACAGCTGGTTTCCGCCGCAGGCCTCGAGTGCGGCTCCCTACGTCGATGATCTTTTTGCCTTGGAGACTGGCATCGGCTCCTTCCTATGGTTTGGTCTCACGGGGGTGATTGGCTGGACCCTGCTGTTCAATCGAGCTCCCAAATATGACGAGAGCTACGGCGAACCAATCGAGGGTAACAATCGTCTTGAGATCACATGGACGGTGATTCCCACCGTGATTGTCTTTGCGATCGCCATCTATTCAATGCAGGTTAATGACAAGCTCGAAGCTCTCGGACCCAAGCATAAATATGCCATCGGTAGTGATCCAGTTGCGGTTGCTGCTGTTGATCCACGCGCCACGGTAGGCCCCATAGATGTAATCGCTCGGCAGTGGAGCTGGGAGTTCATCTATCCCGATGGTGTGCGCAGTTCCGAGCTGCATCTGCCGATCAATCAACGGGTCAACTTCCGTCTGATTAGTGAGGACGTCAACCACAGTTTTTATGTGCCGGCATTTCGGCTCAAACAGGACATCATCCCTGGCAGTGTTATCTCCTACAGCCTCACGCCCACCCGAGAAGGTCGCTTTCGACTGAGGGACGCCATGTTCAGCGGTGCCTACTTCTCCAACAACCAGACCGATGTGATCGTCGAATCGCCCGAGTCTTTCAGCAGCTGGCTCAAGACGACAGCCAAGAAACCTCTGCAGCCGGGCTTGAGCCCAGGAAGTGAGCTGTATGCCAAGCGACTGGCGACTGGCGATAAAGGCTGGGCCACGGTGCCACCGGCTCCGGCGCCGATGGTTAACGACCCCGGTGATGCTTCCATCCCCCACGACGCCTGAGCATCATGACTAGTACTAATTTCGATCCCCGCATTCTCAAAGCACCGCATCCGGTCCCGGGAGCCCCTGATAACTGGAAGCGCTTCTTGAGCTTCAACACCGATGCCAAAGTTATCGGTATTCAGTACATCGCTACCTCGTTACTTTTTCTGCTGGTGGGTGGTCTGTTGGCCATGATCGTTCGCGGTGAGCTAATTACCCCACCGGCAGATCTGGTGGATCCCACCGTGTACAACGGCCTCTACACGATGCATGGAACAGTCATGCTGTTCCTGTTTCTATTCCCAGTTCTCAACGGCCTTAACAACCTGTTGATCCCCACCATGATCGGCGCGCCAGATATGGCCTTCCCGCGACTGAATGCGGCCGCTTTCTGGCTGGTGCCGGTGTTTGCCGTCTTGCTGATGGGCAGTTTCTTCATCCCCGGCGGCCCAGCACAGGCGGGTTGGTGGTCTTATCCACCAATCAGTATTCAGAATCCCTTGGGCCATTTCATCAATGGTGAGCAGATCTGGCTGTTGGCGGTGGCACTTTCTGGGATTTCATCGATCTTTGGTGCGATCAATTTCGTTACCACGATCATTCGCATGCGCGCCCCTGGTATGGGCTTTTTCAAGATGCCGCTTTACTGCTGGACAGCATGGGGTGCCCAGACTATTCAGTTGATTGGGCTGCCTGCTTTAACTGGTGGTGCCATCATGTTGCTGTTCGATCTCAGCTTTGGTACCAGTTTCTTTCGTCCCGAAGGCGGTGGCGATCCAGTTCTGTATCAGCACTTTTTCTGGTTCTATTCACACCCGGCCGTCTATGTGATGGTTTTGCCGGTGTTTGGCATTTTCTCTGAGGTGTTCACGTGCTACGCCCGAAAGCCCTTGTTTGGTTACAAGTTCGTGGCCCTCGCCTCCTTTGGGATTGTGTTTCTCTCGCTGATTGTTTGGGTGCACCACATGTTTTACACCGGGACACCTAACTGGATGCGAATACTGTTTATGTTCACTACGATGACGATCGCAGTGCCTACCGGGGTCAAAGTTTTCGCCTGGGTGGCAACACTATGGGGAGGCAAGTTGCGGTTGACTACGCCGATGCTCTTCTGCCTCGGTGGTCTTCTTAACTTCATCTTTGCCGGTATTACAGGAGTGATGCTGGGCACGGTGCCGATTGATATTCATGTGGGCAACACCTACTTCGTCGTTGCTCACTTTCACTATGTGATCTTTAATGCGATTGTGTTGGGGGTGTTTGCGGCGGTCTACCACTGGTTCCCTAAATTTACCGGTCATATGTATTACGAGGGACTGGGAAAATTGCATTTTGTTCTCACTTTTGTGGGCTGCACCTTGAACTGGCTGCCGCTTCACTGGGCTGGACTTCTTGGCATGCCTCGCCGCGTGGCTTCTTACGACCCCGAATTTGCGATATGGAATGTGATCGCCAGTATCGGAGCCTTCATGCTCGGCGTGGCGGCCATTCCCTTCATCCTCAACATGGTCAGTTCCTGGGCTCGTGGGCCGAAATCACCACCGAATCCCTGGGGGGCTATCGGTCTGGAGTGGTTGCTTCCATCTCCTCCGCCAGCAGAGAACTTTGAGGATGACGTGCCCACGGTGATCAATAACCCATACGGCTATGGCTTGTGTCAGTCGCAGGTTGTCGATGAGGAGTACTACATCCAACGTGCCAAGGAGGCCTGAATCATGACCAGCTCAGATTCTTCACTACAGCTCAATCACACCCCGGGACAAGTCAAGCATTCCGGGCATAATCTGACCGGGTTTGTGATCTTTTTGTGCTCTGAGAGTATCATCTTTCTGGCCTTCTTTGCGGGTTTCTCTCTTTTTAAGTTGACCTCGCCAGAGTGGTTGCCTCCTGGCGTTGATGGGCTTGATATCAAGATGCCATTGATTAACACTCTTGTATTGGTGAGCTCCAGTTTTGTGGCCTATGTTGCTGAGCGCTATTTGCATAAAGGTAATCTTTGGGGGTTTCGCATCGTTTGGCTCATCACCATGTTGATGGGTACTTACTTTGTGTATGGGCAGTATGTGGAATGGTCCGGTCTTGAGTTCGGTCTGAGTAGCGGGGTGTTTGGTGGAACCTTCTATCTACTGACTGGCTTCCATGGCTTGCATGTCATTACTGGCATCGGCCTGATGGGCTTAATGCTTTACCACTCGTTCCGCCCTGGTAATTACGACAAGGGCGAGATGGGCGTCACGGCAGTGAGCTTGTTTTGGCACTTCGTGGATGTGATCTGGATCATCCTGTTTGTTCTGATTTACGTCTGGCAACGCTATTGAGGAGACGACCATGATTATCGACGACCAGATTTACGACGTCATTGTCATCGGTAGTGGTGCTGCTGGTGGCACTCTTGTCGGCGCTTTGGCGGGTAAGGGGCATCGGGTGCTGGTGCTGGAGCGTGGCCGCCAGATGTCCTTGCAGGATCAGAACGTCGCGGATGTCGCGCTCCTACGGATGAAGGAGCGCTTCCATCCCCAAGAGCGCTGGTTTGGCCCTGATGGCGATCCATTTGCACCTCAGACGATGTATGCCCTTGGCGGTAACACCAAGATCTGGGGTGCTGTGCTCGAGCGCATGCGTGAGAAAGATTTCGGGCCACTGCCACTACAGGAGGGTGTCTCCCCTGATTGGGAGCTGAGCTATGGCGACCTTGCCCCCTACTACGACCAGGCTGAAGCCCTATTCCGAGTTCATGGGCGTGCCGGGGTTGATCCCACCGAACCTCCGCGTCAGAGGGATTATGAGCATGAACCCCGCCCGGTAGAGCCGTTTCTCAATGAACTGCGCAGCGGCCTGGAGCGACAGGGCTGCAACCCTTATGAGTTGCCATTGAGCTGGTCGGATAACCATGAGGACCCCAGCGGTGATGCCGAGCTGTTTGGCGTGGCTCCTGCAATTGCCGATCAGCAGGTGCAGTTGAGAACCAATGCCGTTGTTCGTCGTTTGCATGTCAACCCCAGCGGCAGTGAGGTTCGCGGTGTGGAGGCCTGCATCGATGGGCAGGACTGGTTGTTTCAGTCTCAGTTCGTTGTTCTTGCTGCTGGTGCGATCAACACCCCGGTGATCCTGCTCCGTTCCGGCAATCAAAGCCATCCACGCGGTTTGGCCAATGGTTCTGATCAGGTGGGTCGCAACCTGATGAAGCCCCAGCTCACCTCGATCCTGCAGCTGGCGGCAGCACCGAACAGTGGCCGTTACCAGCGCTCATTTGGGGTCAACGACTACTACTGGGGCGATAAGAATGTGAGCTTCCCTTTGGGCCACATCCAGAGCTGTGGAGGTGTGCTACAGGACGCCCTTTTCGCCGAATCGCCGCCAGTGTTGTCGCTGGTGGCCAAGCTGATGCCGAACTTTGGGCTTGAGGAACTGGCGTCACGCTCGGTGGCTTGGTGGGCCATGAGTGAGGTGCTGCCAGATGCACATAACAAGGTCTATCTGCAGGGTGAGCAGATCCGCATTAACTACATCGCTAATAACCGCGAAGCCCATGACCGACTTGTGTATCGCTGGATTGACACCCTTCAGGCTGTGGAAGCCGATCCGCTTACGCATGTGGTGCGAACCGCTCCGACTCACCCCCGGGGTGAGGCGCCCTTAAGTGTGATGGGTTATGCCTGCGGCACCTGCCGTATGGGTAGTAATCCGGCGACCTCGGTTGTTGATCTGCAGGGACGTAGCCATGAGCTGCGCAATCTCTACATCGCGGATGCCAGTGTCTTTCCCAGTTGCCCCAGTATTGGTACTGGCCTCACGACAATCGCTCTGTCGCTGCGGCTTGCGCAGCACCTCGAATCGGAGTTCTGATGTCATTCACTGACCCTTCTTCTCCAGCTGTGGGACTGAGCTCTGAACATCGGCGTATGGCCGAGCGTGATGAAAAGCAGGTGCCCTGGATGCGCTGGGGCAGTTATCTCAGTGATCGTCAGTGGGGCACTGTGCGGGAGGACTATTCCGCCAGTGGTGATGCCTGGAGCTCCTTCCCCCATGACCATGCCCGCTCCCGCACCTATCGCTGGGGCGAGGATGGTCTTCTGGGTATCTGTGATGAGCGTTGCTTTCTCTGCTTTGGCATCGCGTTGTGGAATGGTAAGGATCCGATCCTGAAGGAACGTCCCTTTGGTTTGGGTAATGGAGAGGGCAACCATGGGGAAGACATCAAGGATTACTTCTTCCATCTGCTGAACACACCAACCCACAGCTTCATGCGTGGGCTTTATAAATATCCTCAGGGGGAATTCCCTTACCAACACCTAGTGGAGGAGAACGGCCGGCGGGGGCGGGATCAGCCTGAATATGAGCTGGTCGAAACAGGACTCTTTAATGACAATCGCTATTTCGATGTTGTTGTTGAGTATGCCAAGGCCAGCCCTGAAGACCTGCTGATCCGCATCCATGTCGTCAACCGTGGCCCTGATTCAGCTCCTCTAACATTGCTTCCGACTCTGTGGATGCGCAATACCTGGGATTGGGGATATAGCGAGGACTGGCGTCAACGCCATCCTCTAAGTCAGATTCAGTCAGGTGTTCAAACTGCTGATCTTGAGAGTCTCGGTGCTTACCAGCTGGTCAGTAGGGAGCCTGGGACTTGGTTATTTACAGAAAACCAGACCAATACAGAACGTCTCTACGGAAAGACCAATGGGCAACCCTATGTCAAGGATGCCTTTCACCGTTATGTGATCGATGGCGACACCACGAGCGTGAACCCCGCCCAGGAGGGTACAAAAGCTGCCCTACTCCTTGAGAAGAACATCCCAGCTGGTGGCGAATGGGTTGTCGATCTGCGCCTGGCCCAGCAGATGCCGGTGGCTCCCTTTGCTGCTGAGTTCGATCAGGTTTTCAAAGCACGGGAGAGGGAGTGTCTTGAGTATTTCCATTCCTGCGCTCCGCACCTCAGTTTGGAGGATGCACTGATCTATCGCTCGGCTGCCAGTGGTCTGTTGTGGTGCAAGAAGTTTTACCGCTGGGTTGTTATTCGTTGGCTTAGTGGTGACCCCAACCACCCTGCTCCACCGGTCGAGCGGCTGAAGACAGACAATGCCTACTGGCGACGTCTCTATGCCGATGATGTGATTTCCATGCCAGATAGTTGGGAGTATCCCTATTTCTGTCAATGGGATCTGATGTTTCACTCAGTTGCCTTTGCCCCGATTGACCCGGCCACAGCCAAGGCCCAGAGCATGTTGTTGCGGAGTCCTCGCTACACAGCTCCCAACGCGCAAACCCCCGCTTATGAGTGGGCATTGTCAGATCCCAATCCGCCGATTGGTGCCTGGGCGGCTCTGCGAGTGTTTCAGATTGAGCGCCATGATCGCGGTAGTGGCGATCTTCCCTTTTTACGCGCGGCAATGCGCAAGTTGATCCTTGAGTATGGCTGGTGGGCCAATCGTAATGATCGCTCAGGGGACAATGTATTTGAAGGTGGTTTTCTCGGCCTCGACAATATCGGGGTGTTTGACCGCCGTTATCCGCTCTCTGATGGCAGTGTAATTGAGCAGTGCGATGGCACAGCATGGATGGCAATGCTGAGCCTCAATCTTCTTGAGATTGCTGTCATCCTCTCAGCTGAAGAGCCGGAATATAAGGATCTTGCTGAGCGCTTTGTTTATGACTTCGCTCAGCTGGCTTCAACCTTGAATACTGACGCAGTAATTAATGAAACTGCCAAGGTTATGCGCAGCTACAGAAATTGGGATGAGCAGGACGGTTTTTACTATGACGTAATTAAGCGTCAGGATGGCTCCTGGGATTATCTGAGATCTCGCTCTATTTCTGGTCTTATTCCCCTGCTTGCTGTCGCCAGTTTTGATGTAGATACGGTGCAAAGGGTGGAATCATTGGATGTAAACTCTATCCTCCGTCCATATCTTGCTGAGCGTATTTGCCCCAATTGGATCAGTCAACACTTCGGTCGCTGGAATAATGATCGCACTCTGTTCTCGCTTGTTCCTGAATCGCATTTGCGGAGAATTCTGGAGTATGTCTTTGATGAAGACGAATTTCTTTCGCCAAATGGAGTTCGATCTCTCTCCAAGGTCTATGAGGAGAATCCATATACTTTTTGCGAGGGAGAAGAGACCGGCACGCTGGCTTACAGCCCCGCTGATAGCCCTGTGGCCATGTTTGGTGGCAATTCAAATTGGCGTGGCCCGGTGTGGATGCCATTCAACTATCTCCTGATTGAGTCGCTGCAAAAATTTGGTCATTATTATGGAGACACCTTCAAAATAGAATTCCCCACGCGCTCTGGGAACTGGATCAGCCTTTGGGATGCGTCGTTGGAGTTGGAAAAGCGCCTTGTTGGATTATTCCGTCGCGGTGAGGACGGTCGCAGACCCTTTAATGGTGCAGTTGAACTCTTCCAGAATGATCCCCATTGGAAGGATCTGTTGCTATTTAATGAGTACTTCCATGGCGATAACGGCTCAGGTGTCGGCGCTAGTCACCAGACAGGCTGGACTGCAATCGTGCTGAAGATGCTCACCCAACTGCAGCGCTACAACTCGATGTAGCGCCTCAGGTCGCCTCACCTCTCCCCTGTTCGCTATGGATACGCATTATGACGTGCTGATCATCGGTAGCGGCGCGGGTGGCGGAACTTTGGCTCGCTGCTTAGCAGAAGCGGGTCGCAAAGTTTTGGTCCTCGAGCGGGGTGGCTGGCTGCCACGTGAGCCTCAGAATTGGGATTCTGCCGAAGTCTTTCAGGCCAACCGTTATGTCTCTCCTGATATCTGGAAGGACAAAAATGGTAATCACTTTCAACCAGGTAGTCATTATTTTGTTGGCGGTGCCACCAAGATGTATGGAGCGGCCCATTTCCGTTTCCGCGAGCGTGATTTTGAGGAAGTGATGCATATCGAGGGCATATCACCTGCCTGGCCTCTGAGATATAGCGATTTCGAGCCCTACTACGCCAAGGCCGAGGTCATGTACCACGTACATGGTTTGCGGGGAGAGGATCCAACTGAACCCCCTGCCAGCAGCCCATATCCCCATCCCCCAGTAGCCCATGAGCCGCGGATGCAGCAGCTGGTTGATGACTTTCGCAGTCAGGGTCTACACCCTTTCCATATGCCTGTTGGTGTCAACCTGATTGAGGACAATCTGCCATTCAGTACTTGTGTGAAGTGCAACCGCTGTGATGGATTCCCCTGTTTGATTCATGCGAAAGGGGATGCCGAGGTGATGGGAGTCCGCCCTGGTCTCTGCGCGACATCGTCGCTGACATTGCTGACCCATGCCCACGTGCAGCGGTTGATCACCGACACCAGCGGCCATACCGTCACTCAGGTGGAGGTCGAGCATGAAGGTGAGCTGCGCAGCTTCAGTGCTGATCTTGTGGTGGTGAGCTGTGGCGCGGCTAATTCAGCACGGCTGTTGTTGATGTCTGCCAATGACCAGCATCCCCGCGGACTTGCCAATAGCTCTGATCAGGTGGGACGTAATTACATGTATCACAATTGCAAAGTGGTCGTGGCTGTTGCCCATGAGCCAAATCATACGGTTTTTCAGAAGACTCCGGCCATTAATGATTGGTATTTCGGTGATCAGGATTTTGATTACCCTATGGGTCATGTGCAGATGACCGGCAAGACCAATGGAGCAATGATCAAGGGGTATAAGCCGAGGCTGACAGCTGTGGCACCCTCTTGGACGATGGATAAAATTGCATCCCATGCGCTTGATTTCTGGCTGCAAACCGAGGATCTCCCTCTCAGTGAGAATCGCGTCAGTGTTGATCGCAGTGGTCAGATCACTCTCTCCTATACCCCTACGAATAACCAGGCATCAGAGCAACTTTGTCATCGCCTTGAGGGGGTTCTTGACAAGGCCTATGACGGTACTCATGTCGCGGAGCGTGAGATCTACTACGGTTCAGCGATGAACATTGCAGCTGTGGGTCATCAGTCTGGTACCTGCCGCTTTGGCGATAATCCCAGTAGTTCAGTTTTGGATGTGAACTGTAAAGCTCATGACCTTGATAATCTTTATGTTGTTGATACGAGTTTTATGCCGAGTATCAGTGCGGTGAATCCCTCTTTGACAGCAATTGCCAATGCGATTCGAGTCTCTGAGCACTTGCTCGAGCGACTCTCCTGATCAGTGCTAAGAAATTATTGCCTGCCAATCTCAAGATTGAGTCCACTCCTGAATGGATGCGGGTCTTGGAAGATTGGCGGGGTGATGTTGATCGGGGATTATGGGGAACTGATCTCTCTGATCGGCAGTAGGGGACTGTGC
>CAJWXK010000043.1 GCA_913048995.1 uncultured Synechococcus sp.
AGTCGCCGCAAGCGTGGCAGAGCCCGTCTGGCGGTCTGAACTGCTGCTGATTACCAGCTGTGGTTCTGCCACAACGGCATCGCCTGCGGGGCCGAGGAGTCTTTGATTACCTCTACAAACATGGGCGCTGTACCCATCTAGGTGCCCTTTTGCTTCGTGTTGCTCCGGCTGCACCTGAACTGCTCAGGCCAGGCACCCAGCAGCCAGATTCCTTGCGTTTTGCGGTGGTTATCAGCAGCAAGGTGAGCAAGAGGGCCGTGGTACGCAATCGACTGCGGCGACGGCTGCACGACGATTTTGTTCAGAGCTGCCATCCCCAGAGCGGTCGCCTTCGTGCTGATCTCGCCCCAAGTTGGCTGCTGCTGAGCCTCAAACCTTCGGCTACAGACCTCGGTGATGACGGATTACTGAGAGAATGGAACGCGTTACTTCAGCAGGCAGGTCTCATCGATGACGGGAACGCCCACCACCCGCAATGAAGAGGTGTATTACGAGGGAGGCCCGGCCCGCGGTGATCTGATCCTGAATCTGATCTTCGGACTGACCCTGATCGGCATCCCTTTCGCCATCGGAGCCATCGTCCGCGCCCTCTGGCTCCGCTTTAAGGTCACTAGCCGGCGCGTCACGGTGAGCGGTGGCTGGTTGGGGCGTGACCGCAGCCAGGTGATCTATACCCAGATCAAAGAGGTCCGCTCCGTCGCCCGGGGTCTTGGCTTCTGGGGGGACATGGTGCTGGTTCTCAGTGATGGGGCCCGACTGGAAATGCGTGCAGTCCCGGGCTATCGCGAGATGAAGGCTTACATCGAAGAGCGTATGGGCGGCAGCGAGAAAGCAAAGAGCACCACCGCTGGTTTCGCCAGCAGCACCAAGAGCTGACCGCGATCAGGCACACTCACTCACATCAAGGGACATCGCCGTGATCGGCTACATCTCCGACAACATCCTGCTGCCCATCCTGGATTTCTTCTATGGATTGGTGCCCAGTTACGGGCTGGCGATCATTGCCCTGACGGTGGTCATCCGTCTGGCCCTCTTCCCACTCAGTGCAGGCTCGATCCGCAATGCCCGTCGCATGCGCATCGCCCAACCGGTGATGCAACAGCGCCAGGCCGAGATTCGCAGCAAGTACGGCAGCAACCCGGCCAAGCAGCAGGAGGAGATGGGCAAACTCATGAAGGAGTTCGGCAGCCCTCTGGCGGGCTGTTTGCCCCTGCTCGTGCAGATGCCGATCCTCTTTGCCCTGTTTGCAACGCTGCGGGGTTCACCCTTCGCTGATGTGCCATACAACATCAATCTCAAGGTGGTTCCTGTCGATGAGGTGGCAGCCGTCGAGATCAAGCCGTTCAACAGCCCCAGCCACTCGATCTTCTTCACCGAGCAAGATCATGTGCCCCTGGTTGCATCCCTGCCAGGAGGCAACCGCCTGGGTGTGGGAGAGACCAGCAAAGTGCAACTGGCCTCCAAGACCGGAGAGAGCCTCGATGCCATTGAGAAACGCATCAACCCCAGCTTTGATCTGACTCCCCAATGGAACGTCACCAAAGGAGACGGGGTGGTCAGCGTTGCTGCTGATGGCTCGATCAAGGCGCTGGCCCCTGGTGATGCCACTGTCGAACTGAAAATCCCCGGGTTAGCAGCCCGCAGCGGCTTCCTGTTCATACGGGCCCTTGGTCAGGTGGGCTTCATGACAGAAGGCACCGTGAACTGGGACATCGCCATCTTGGTGGGCGGTTTCGGTCTGACCCTCTTCCTCTCCCAGATCCTCTCGGGCTGGGGCATGCCTGCCAACCCGCAGCAAGCAACAGCCAACCGCATCACTCCAGTGATGATCACTGGCATGTTCCTGTTCTTCCCTCTGCCGGCAGGTGTGCTGCTCTACATGGTGATCGCCAACATCTTCCAGGCTGGCCAGACCTTCCTGCTGATACGCGAACCGCTGCCTGACAACCTGCAGACGATCCTCGATCAACAGCTGGCCAAACAGACCGTGACGGCCAATGCCACGGCCGTAGCGACTGAGCGGCTGCCGTTTGAGCCCAAAGGCAAACGGTGATGCGCCCGATCGCTCTGCAGGAGCTGCGGCAGCTTGGAGATGGCAAGCACTGGGATGTGAACCAATCCCTGGCTGAACTCAGCAGTGTGGAGCCGGTGCGCGGCTGGGTCGAGGCCACCCACCGCGAGGATGACCTCTGGGTATGCGCAGAGGCCGCCACCATTGTCGAACTGACGTGCGATCGCTGCCTCAAGACCTTCCCCCACCGCCTCAGCGCTGCAGTGGAGGAATCGATTGCGTTGAGGAGCGACGCTGATCCCCTCGACATTGAACTCAAAAGTGCCAGCGCTGATGGCCAAGAAGCGATGGAGAGCATCGATCCCTCCGGTCGCTTTGACCCGGAGCACTGGCTATTCGAGCAGCTCAACCTTCAGCTGCCCCTCAAGCGACTCTGCTGTGACGACTGCCCAGGGCTGATTGATCAGGAAGAGCCCTGCGCTGATGCCGCTAGCGATGGCATCGATCCGCGCTGGGCCTCACTGCTGCAGCTGCGCCAGGACCAGCAGGAGCTGTAATGCAGAACTGGGTCGAGCAACTGGATCTGCTGATTCGCAGCCGCACCTCAATCCTCTGGGTGCACCAGCAGGAAGAGGAGCGACTAATCCGGCTACTCGGCACTGTTGCGCAACGACTGAATCAGCGTCCTCTGCTGCGCTGGGATTTCGTCAGTGGTCTTCAGGGTCTACCCAATCACACAGGAGCCGCGGCACGTCAGCCGCTGGCCGCCCTCGACAGCCTGCAGCTGTTACCGCAGGACCAGCCAGCCATCCTGCTGCTGCTGGATTTTCATCGCTACGCCGAGGACCCGGCCATCTGCCGGCGCCTGCGCAACCTGGCCAGCGAACTGCGCCAGCGACCTCACACCCTGGTGATCTCTGCCCCCGATCCAGCTTTGCCGCGGGAACTGGAAAGCTCCGTGGCTGTTCTGGCCCTACCCCTGCCTGCAGAAGAGGAGATCCGCGAGCTACTGGCCGGCATAGCCATGGCTGCAGGCAGTCCCTTGAGCGGTGAACCGCTGGAGCTGCTGGTCACCAGCTGCCGCGGCCTCAGCGAGCAGCGCATCCGCCAGCTAGCTGCGCGGGCCCTCGCCCGCCATGGACGCCTTGATGCAGCTGATCTCGATGATGTGCTGGAGGAAAAACGACTAGCCCTCGGTCGCAGTGACCTGCTCGAGTACTGCCCCACCGCCGCCGATCCCAGCGAGATCGGCGGAATGAATCAGCTCAAGAGCTGGCTGGACCGTCGCAGGCTGGCCTTCAGCGCCGAGGCCCACGCCTACGGTTTGCCTCACCCACGTGGTGTTTTGCTCGTGGGACCCCAGGGCACCGGCAAATCCCTCACCGCTAAAGCCATCGCCCACAGCTGGGGCATGCCGCTATTGCGGCTGGATCTGGGACGTCTGTTCGCTGGGCTGGTGGGAGCCAGTGAAGCGCGCACGCGGGACATGATCGGTACCGCCGAAGCCATGGCACCTTGCATCCTCTGGATTGATGAAATCGACAAAGGCTTCAGCCTTGATGGCCGCAGCGATGGGGGGACTAGTCAGCGGGTCCTGGCCACCTTGCTGACCTGGATGGCGGAAAAGGACAGCCCTGTGTTTGTGATGGCCACCGCCAATGCGATCGATCAGCTGCCGCCTGAACTGCTGCGCAAAGGTCGCTTTGACGAGATCTTCGTGCTTGATCTGCCTGATGCCAACGAGCGGCGCGAGATCCTTGAGCTACACCTGCGCAAACGAAGGCCCAGCAATCAATTACCGCTCGACACGTTGGTGGATCGCACCGCAGGCTTCTCCGGCGCTGAGCTCGAGCAGGTGGTGCTGGAAGCAATGCTGCAGGCCTTCAGTGAAGGACGTGAGTTCTCCGAGCCAGATCTCATCAGTGCCTCAGCCGATTTGGTGCCGCTGAGCCGCACCGCCCGCGAGCAACTGGAGGCATTGCAGAAGTGGGCCAGCGAAGGCCGAGCCCGACCGGCGCGCTGAGCCCAAGAGATTGCGCTAAGTAAAGAAATTCCCCGCGACGTAACAAACGCACGCTTCTGTTCGGTCCCCGCAAACACCCCTTCCTACGGTCGGCGCAGCCTTTTAGAGCATTGTGCAGCTGCCCCCGACCCGCACCGAGGAATTGACTCAGCAGCTGGCTGTTGCCGCTATTGGTGCCGGTGTGATTACCAGTGTGGCCGTTGCCCAAGGCCAAAACCCTCTGACGGCTCTTGGCATCACCGTTTTCTCTGCTGTTGCCGCCGTGATGCTGGGTCAGTTGCTCTGAGAGCGACTGAGGACCACAGCAAACCATCGACGATTGCCCCTTGGTTGACAAGCGCAATGCGCTCAGGCATCGGGCTCAGATCCAGATGAAAGCTCAAGGTGGTCGAGATCAGAAACACCAAAAGACAATTCGCTGCCAGCTGAAGATGGCGCCCCAGCAACGGCAACAGAGAACGCAGCCCCATCGAGGCGATAGATCCGCCCAGCAGCCATGTCGCCTCTGGATCCCCTTTATGGAGACACCAGCTCATGAGGCTTCAAAGCCGCTGAGCTGAGCTGGAATCGACTGGAGAAAGACGACCCAGATCATCCATAGGGCATGGCATCCATAGAGATTCACAGCACTCCCCTGCTGGCGGCGACGATCAGCGGCGCTAGAACGGCGCGTTGACTGCAGCAGGCGCCATCACATCGCTCTCCTATGACCTACCCGGGATGCCCGCCGTCTCGCCGATCCGTCCACGGCAGTGGCAGCAACAGCTGATTCAATTGCTGCGCCGCCGACTGGAGCGGCAGCTCGAGCATGAACGCGATCTGCTGGTGTTTGCAGGTCCTGGAGCCGGCAAGACCCTGGGAGCTCTGTTGGCCTTCCGAGCGATGCAGCAGGAAGGTCGCCTAGAGCGGTTTCTGGTCTTCTGCCATCGCACCTCCATTCAGGAGCAGTGGCAGAAAGCAGCAAAGCGCCTGGGGCTGCGCCTGCATGAATGGCCCTGCAGCAGCCAGCAGATAGATGAGGCCCAGGGCATCCTCGTCACCTACCAAGGTGCTGGGCGGCAGCTGGAGCTACTGCTGAGCGAGCTTGAACGCTGGCAACCCATGGGTTGCCTGGCCATCGCCGATGAAGCCCATCACCTCGGGGTGGATCCCGAGGCCCCGGAGAGCACGGCCTGGGGGCAGACCTTTCTGGATCTCACCGGCCACTGCCAGCTACGCATGGGCCTCACCGGCACCCCATTTCGCGCCGACAATCTGGCTTTCTGCGCCGCAAGGCGCCTACGGGTACGCCAAGAAGGCGGGGCGCTGGTGGAGCAAATCTGTCCCGATCTAACTGTGGAGCCCCGCGATCTGATCGCTGAGGGGGATGTTCGGCCACTGGAATTCCGCTTTCAAGATGGCTGGGTGGAGCACAGCCGCGAGGGCATCCCCGATCGTGATGTCTCACCCCTGTCGGCGGAAACACGCGAAAGCTGGCGAGCCCGCAACCTACGCCGTGCCATCCAGCTCAACGACAGCAGCAGCATCAGCCAGCAGCTGTTACTGCGGGCCCAGCGTCAGCTGAGCAAGGTGCGGCTACAGCACCCTCAGGCGGCCGGGCTGGTGATCGCCCGTGACATCGACCACGCCCAGGCCATCACGCAACTGCTGCAAGAGGATGGCAATCGGGTGGATCTGGTGCACTCCCAGGACCCGACGGCGGCGGCTCGGCTCAATGGGTTCCAGAACGGCAATGCCGACTGGCTGGTGAGCATCGATATGTGCGCCGAGGGCTTTGATGCTCCGCGGCTGCGGGTGGTGGCCTATCTGACCACCGTGGTGACCCGCAGCCGCTTTCTGCAGGGCATCACGCGTGCCGTTCGCATGACCCCTGAACTGGCCAGCAATGAACCCGTTCCAAGGCGCGCCTCATTTGTGTTTGCACCAGCTGATCCGTTGTTGATGGGCTACGCCCGCAGCTGGTCACTGGCTGAGCCCTATGTGATCCAGCCGCGGGAAGAGGAGATCCCAGCAGAGGAAAGCGGCGGCAGCTGGAGGGGCCCGAATCTTCCGCTTGAGGCGGTAGAAGATGGAGCTGGTCAGATGATCCGGCTACGGACTCCTCAGTTACCCGGCTTCCTGAAACGCGCCTGATTCGTCCTTCAGGGCAAGCCCCGAGAGGGTATCAATCGCCAACATCGCAGCATTGCGATACACCTCGTGCAAGGTGACGGCGGGGAAAGCCTTGTATTGCAGATCAAACACAGTGTTGCCGTTGGCCACCAGAGAAGAGCCCAGATGAATCAATTCAGACGCGCCTTCCCCATACACATGCACACCAAGGATGCGACCGTCCTGGCGCAGGCAGACGAGCTTGAGGAAAAACGACTCAGGCAGTGATTTCAAACGTCCGCGAATCGTTTCAGCAAAGCGGGCCTGAACAGAGAACACTTCAGCGGCACTGAGGCTCTCGATGGCTTCGGACTCCGACTGACCGACGAACGCCAATTCAGGAATCGCCCAGATGATCGATGGGCTAACCGCTTGGCCAGCAGTAGGCGTGGTGGAGCTAGGGCTCTGACGCTTCAACACCAGAGACGGCAACACATGATCCACAAGGCCCTGGGCCTGCATCACGGCCTTGCAAGCCAGGCCCGTTCCAGAGACATCACCAATGGCATAAATCGAACCCTTGGCGGTATCGAGCTGCTGATTCTCCAGCATCGGCAACTTGTTGAGCTTGGCGCCATCGTCCTCACCGAGCAGGCGTTCCATTCCCAAGTTCTTCGTGGTGGGCTCCCTGCCCACAGCGGACAACACAGCACCAAAGGAGCGCTCCACAGCAACACCTGACGTCTCCAGTTGCACGCTGGGACCAGCGGCGCTGCTGTTCCAACTGGTGACCTTGGTCTCGTAGAGGATCTCAACGCCGTTGGCCTCAAGATCACGGATCAATGCCTCGCGCAGGGAGACATCCAACATCGGCAGCAAATCTGCCCGCGCACCGCGGGCCGCAACACAAACCCGAACACCCATCGCCGCAAAGATGGTGGCGTACTCCAGCGCAATAATTCCGGTTCCCTGCACAAAGAGGCTCGTCGGTTTCTGCAGCAACGAGCCGATCGAGTCGGAGTCATAAAACCCTGGCTGATCAAAAGGGATCCCAGGCAGTCGTCGGGCCTTAGAACCGGTGGAGAGCACCACAGTCTTGGCTTGCAGCTCCGCACGCTTGATGTCGCCATCGCGGACCATCACCGTGGTCTGACCAGCCCCGTTCTCCCCCTGGATTTCACCGGAACCCTGAAAGTGCCGCACGCCATAGCGCTGCAACTGCTGGGACACCCGCTGAGCATCCTTAGCCGCGATTAACTCGCGAATCTTGACCACCTCCGACCACTGAATATGTAAGCCGTGGTCCATTGCCACCTCACGCAGCACCTTGCTGGTGACCCCCGTGGGCGAACCGAAACTCTGTTTTGGCTCCACCAGCGCCACCTGAAGCCCCTGAAAGGAAAGGCGGCACGCGGCGGTGAGACCAGCTGGACCACCACCCATCACCACAGCGTCAAATTCCTGCTCCGCGGCACCATTGGCAGCCGTGGAGGAGTCGGACATGCGACTGGCCTGTTGCAGCAACTGAAAATTGGCTGGCCGGCGCAACAGGGCCCGTTCTTCCAAATACTCAGCCGCCTGTGCAGCCAGATTTTCAAGGATCTCAATCTCACGAACTCCGAAATCCGGCCTCGGCACCACATCCACAACACAGAACGTGCCGACGTGCATTCCTTGTGAGGTTCGAATGGTTGCTCCTGCATAAAAAAGCGCCGGCTTCAATGTGATGCCGCCGTCACCATCAGGCCAAGGGATGGGATAACCACCCACCTGTTTGGCCTGCTGCAAAAACTCTTCCGGATAGCTGGCACCATCACCATGTTCTAAAAATGCCGGAAGATCTGGGATCACAAGGTGATCAGATTCCATGATGGTGTATTGACAAATGGAGCAGACCCTTGGGGTGACCATTTCTTTGAAATCCATCGATGCCAAGCCTTCATCAGCGCGAGGAACGATGGACACCGTCAACAACCGTTGCGTTTCATCCTCAATAAAACCGATGAAAGCAACCGGCATCTGCAACAACGATCGCGCCGCATTCCTCAGGGCTACAAGTTCAGGCTGATGTTCAGCATTGGCCTGATTTAGACCAGTCACTGATTCAAGTCGAGCCGACTCATTGGATGGCTTCGGAGCAGCGCCTCGATCACCAAGCGGAAGATTAAGACGACGAGGCTGATATCTTGACTCCCCTAATAGCCGCCGACCAGAAAATGCCTGAGTAATCGAACTTGCTTTGCGAAAGATCCTGGCCAGGAGCTGATTCACGCCCGTAAACACCTAATCATTTCAGAATATTCTGCATGAAGGCGACGATGCTGCCAAGCATTCCAAACACCACTACAGCCTCAGCAATTCAGCAAAATTTGTTGCCCTCTCAGTAATCGCCACATCAACCCCAAACAGCAGCAGCCCAAGCTCCAGCCAGCAAGCCCAGAGCAGGCCTCAAAGACACCGACGGACAAGAACGGTGAAGCACCCCTTGATTTTCCTGTCCGCAGATTTAGACCGAATTCAATGTCAAGGAAAAGGTGGCGAGGATGCCACCAGACCACCCCGTACGGCCCACTCAGGAAACCCATCAAGCGTGGAGGTAGCCCATGACGGCAATTCACTGCCACTACCGAGGAGATTTGCACTGCACCGCAGAACATCTCGCCTCTGGAGTGAAGATCACCACCGATGCACCTCCAGATCATGAAGGACGAGGCGAAAGCTTTGCCCCAACCGATCTACTGGCAACAGCCATCGGCACCTGTCTCCTCACCGTGATGGGCATCCACGCCCAGCAGCGTGGATGGGACTTGCGCGGTGCCCAAGCGGATGTGGAAAAAAGCATGCAGACAGACGGACAACGGCAGATCAAGAGGTTGCGCGTCGCCATTGCGCTTCCAAACACGCTGCAACCAGCTCAGGTGGAAACCCTCAAAAGCATCGCCCAAGACTGCCCTGTCCTGAGGAGTCTTCATCCAGAACTGCAGATCCAACTGGACTGGCCTTCATGAGTTTCCGCTGATCTGAATCACCTCAGCCAAGGAGAGAGTTCATGCGACTTCACTTTGTTCCAATTCACATTTTCAGAGAAACACCCTCGGTGACGTTCTTTGATGCCGGTGTCCCCAACAGCAATGGCACCGATGTCGTGGCCCACAACGGCGCTGCCATCTCACCACCCGATGCCGCTGGAGAAGAGCAGTACTACCTTCATCATCACCAGGTAGACCACAACCTGGTCTTAACAGGTCATCGCAGCTTCACACTGCTGAACCCCGATTGGGATCAGCCCCACCATGTGATCCACCTCGTCCGAGCGATGGGGGCCCTGGAAATCCCCGTGGGCACATACCACCGCTCAGTTTCAGGTCCAGAGGGCAGCCTCGTGCTGAACCAATCGATCCGGGATTCAGACTTTGACTACTGCACCGAGTTCATCCCTGTCAGCCTGCATGAACGTGCTGAGCTGCAGGCCGCCCGAGCCGTGGCCCCCTGGATATGGAGCTGGCGTGATGGTCACATCTGCCGTGAGCACAACCAGGAGCCAGCCCTGGCAGTCTGATCAGACTTTGATGGGCCGCTGTTGATGGACCTGCGTGCTCTCATGCCGGCCCTAAGCGGCAAGCATTACTTCAACTACGGCGGGCAGGGACCGCTACCGACCCCTTCGCTGGAGGCCATGGTGGCCTGCTGGGGTGAACTGCAGCGGCTTGGCCCCTTCTCCCGAGAGGTCTGGCCTTTTCTGGAGGCGCAAGTCGGTGCCCTGAGACGGCGTCTGGCGGCCCTCTGTTCGGTGCCACCTCATCGCCTTGCACTCACGGAGAACGTCACCACAGGCTGCGTCTTACCCCTTTGGGGCCTGCCCTTTGACCGTGGTGACAGGCTGCTGCTGAGCGACGCCGAGCACCCAGGGGTTGTGGCCGCCTGCAAAGAGCTGGCCCGCCGTCAGCAGCTGGAGATCGACTGGTTCAACGCCCGCGACTGCCGCTCTGATCACTCTGTAATGGAGGGACTTGAGCAGCAACTGCAGCCACGCACCCGCCTGGTGGTGCTCTCCCACCTGCTCTGGAACAGCGGCCTGCCGATGCCCATCAAGGCCGTCGCCCAGCGTCTAGCTGAGCATCCCCGCCACCCCTGGCTACTCGTGGATGCGGCCCAGTCCGCCGGCAGCCTGGAGCTGGGTGATGTGCCAGACGCTGCTGACATCTATGCCTTTACGGGCCACAAATGGTGTTGCGGCCCCGAAGGTCTGGGAGGCGTAGCGCTCTCAGAGCGTGTACTGGAACAAAGCCAACCCACCGTGATCGGCTGGCGCAGCCTGAGCAACGAAAGCGTTGCCGGCAGCAGCTGGCATAGCGATGGACGCCGTTTTGAAATTGCCACCAGCTGCGTACCCCTTGGGGCAGGGCTGCGCCGCTCATTGGAACTGCTGGATGGCACTGGCACCGCCGCAAAGCGGGAAGCTCGGATCAAAGAGCTGAGTCACCGGCTCTGGCAGGGGCTGCAGCAGATCAAGGGACTTCAACCGGTGCTGCAGGACGCCCCACCCCCCAGCGGCCTGGTGAGCTTTACAGCAGCAGGTCAGGACCCTGATGCCTTGGTCGAGGCCCTGGCGAACCGTGGATTTCAACTGCGCAGCCTGGCTGATCCCCACTGCGTGCGGGCCTGCACCCACATCTGCACCACAGATGTAGAAATTGATGCACTGCTCAACGCGCTGGCGAACCTCTGCGCCACCTCATAACAACGTAAGGTTGCGCTCCCTCTGGGCAGACCATGCTCAACGAAGCGCGAGCGAGTTTCATGCATCCGCTCGCTCTGGTGGAAGCCGGCGGTGAGCCTGGAGTCCTTCTTTTTAATGCCTTTGCTCTGGCAGAGGACATGGTGGTGGCAGCCCTAAGCCACGAGCACCCAGATGAGAACTGGCGCGTGGTGCGCATCCTGCATGAAACGGGTCTACCAGCCGTTCACATCAAGGAACTGTTCCGCGAGATCCGCATGGGCAATCGTCAGGCGCTGCTGCGACTGATCGAATACGTCGCCGATGCCTTAGTGGATGAGGCCGATGAGCTCAGCGGCGATCAGCCGGAAGCAGAAGCCAGCTGAACACTGAAATCAGGGGCGATGGGCAAGGGCCTGTGCAGCCTGCTCGCGATCATCAAAATGGACCTTCGCCGTGCCGAGGATCTGGTAATCCTCGTGGCCCTTGCCGGCCAGCAGGACCAGATCGCCGGGCTTGCCGACCGAGATGGCCGCCTTGATCGCCGCTGCTCGATCAGCGATCACCTCCAAATCAGTGCCTACGGGAATACCGGCGAGCACATCGTCAAGGATCTGCTTTGGATCCTCGGTGCGGGGGTTATCGGAGGTCAGCACCAGCTGATCAGCCAGCCGCGCTGCGATAGCTCCCATCTGCGGTCGCTTGCTGCGGTCACGATCACCTCCGCAACCAAACAGGCAAATCAGGCGGCCCTCAGCAAAGGGCCGGCAGGCCAAAAGCGCATTCTCAAGGCCATCGGGGGTGTGGGCGTAATCCACCAGCACGGCCGGCTGGACAGGTCCGGACGGCACGCGCTCCATGCGGCCAGGCACCCCATGGAAGCTGTCGAGAGCTTCCAGTAGCGGTTCCAGGAGCAGGCCCTGCTGCTGAAGCACACCGACGGCCTGGAGCAGGTTCATCAAGTTGAAGCGACCCACCAGCGGTGAATGGAACGACTGGCAGCCACTGGGGGTATGCAACCTGCCCTCCACCCCATCGGCACTAAAGCTGAGGCCATCCATGAACAGCTCCGCGGCGGGATCCTCAAGCGAACTGCGCCAACAGCGCCCCTCGAGGCGGCGGGCTAGGCGGCGGCCGTATTGGTCATCGATATTGATCACCGCCTGACCGGTGAGCATGGCGGGATCAAACAGCTGGGCCTTGGCTTCGAAATAGGCCTCCAGCGAAGGGTGGTAATCGAGATGGTCTTGGCTGAGGTTGGTGAACACCGCAGCCTGAAAACGACAGCCCTCGACGCGGTGCTGATCCAGGGCATGGGAACTCACCTCCATGGCTCCAAGCTGACAACCAGCGGCAAGGGCTGCGGCGAGATCGGCCTGCAGCTGATCGGCAAAGGGGGTGGTGTGCACCGCCGTGCGGCTGTGCCCCGGCCAGCGATTGGCCAGCGTGCCGAACAGTGCTGTGGGCGAGCCACAAGCGTTGGCCAAATGCTCAATCAAATGAGTCGTCGTGGTCTTGCCATTGGTGCCGGTCACCCCAATCAGACCCAGCTGATTGCTGGGCTGACCCCAAAATGCCGCGGCAAGACGGCCAGCAACCGCAGAAACCGGGTCCGCGACCACCAGCACCGGATCGCCGGGCGCAGGGGTATCGATGGACGCGGCCGCCGGACCAATCACTGCTGCTGTAGCACCCTCTTGCAGGGCCAAGCGCCAAAAGCTGCCGCCATCCACGCGACCGCCGGGCAGGCCAATGAACAACGTGCCTGGACGCAGGCGCCTGGAATCACAACTGACATCGGTGACCACCGGGTCGGGCAGACCCCGCGGAACGCTGAGGGCGGCATCACGCAGCAGATCATGCAGTCGTGCCACGGCCGTGGACTCGGAGGCAGGGGATCCCATACCGCAGGGCAACGAGCAGACCTGACCGTTTTTAGACGGAATTGATGCCGCTGAGCTGACGTCGCAACCATTCGGCCAATCGATCCTGCTGCAGCCGAGGCGGGACTCGCGGCAGCAGTTGACCATCGGCGGCAGCCAGTAGTGGCACCTCCAAGCCAAAGCGGGCGTGCAGCTCAGAATCGCTGTCCACATCCACCAGGGTCAGCTCAGGCGCCGGCACCAGAGCCTCCAACCGTTCCTGCAGACCTTCACAGAGGCAACAGCCAGAGCGGGTGTAAAGCCGCAGCGGCGGCAGGGGAGGTGCAACAGGCTCCAAGGGATTCAATCCGGCACGGGGTCATACCCTCCCTCCGAGAAGGGGTGGCAGCGCAGCAGCCGCCGCAAGGTGAGCCAGCTGCCTACCAGGGCACCATGGCGCTGCACCGCTTCCACCGCATAGCCACTGCAGGTAGGAACAAAGCGGCAGCTGGGGCCCATCAACGGCGAGATCAAACGCCGATAGATCGCCAACAGCAGCAGCAACAGCCGAGACACAGGTCCAGGAGCTTGGGGCGGGTCACCAGTTAAATTGTCAGATTGGTCGGGGTTTGCCTTGCACACCGAGGTGAAGCATCGATCAATGTCCATCCTTACGTCCTGATTGATTTATGTCTCGCTACCGCGGTGCTCGATTGAGGGTGACGCGGCGCTTGGGAGACCTTCCTGGTCTCACCCGTAAGGCCGCCAAACGGTCTTATCCCCCCGGTCAGCACGGCCAAGCCCGTCGCAAGCGCTCCGAATACG
>CAJWXK010000044.1 GCA_913048995.1 uncultured Synechococcus sp.
TCCATGCGGTACTCCTTCTCCGCAACGTGGACATAGAAATCAGGATTGTCGTGGCCAAGCTGATAGTCGCCATAGGAACTGATCTTCTGGAAGCCCACCTCGCGCATCAACCGGCGCACGTAGCCGTGGCGCAACGGGAACATGTTGAGGTGATAGGTGCTGCCGTCGCTGAAGGCGTAACGGAACCGCGCTAAACCATCGTCGACGTGCTCTGGGCCGACCTCAACATCCTTGCCGCAATAGACATTGCTCTTACCACTGGAAGAGGTCCCCTCCAGCAAACGGTCATAGTTGCGATGGTCGAGGATCAAAACTCCGTTGTGCTTGAGCACGGCGTAATACTCGGCAAGGGCCTTACGGCGATCACGTTCACGGAACAGGTGCGTGAAGGAGTTGCCAAGGCAGATCACGGCATCGAACTCACCATGAATATCTCGATTCAGGAAGCGCCAATCGGCGTGCACGGTGCGCATCAGCAGGTTGCGGTCACGCGCGTTCTGAAAGGCGCGAGCCAGCATGTTGGGGCTGCCGTCAACACTGACGACGTCAAAACCTTCCCTCAACAGACGCACAGAGTGAAAGCCGGTGCCAGTGGCGACATCGAGGACCGATTTCGCCCCGTGTTGATGCAAAAGTCGAATGAAGAAATCACCCTCTGCCTCTGCGCGGGCGTCCCAATCAATCAGACGATCCCAGCGGTCAACAAACTGCTCGATGTACTCCTGCTCGTAATGATCAGTCTCACGGACTGATTCAGGAGATTCACCAAACCGTTGAACGTCAGCTGATGTCGAATTCACCAGAGATTGCTGCGCGGAAGTCATACGCTCTGAGATCAAATTGGGTAGAAATTCAGATCGTCATCAAGACCGAAGCATGTGTCAGAGACAGTGCTCTAACCCGTTGACGACTGAGGAGAGCTCCAAAGGTGAAACCTCCTGCCCATGCTCGAGGGTAACCATTGCCCGTAAAAATGTCAGCCTTGACACCATTCCAAGGCAACGAAGCAAAGCTTCAAGAAGAGTTTTTATTTAAGACTTAAGTTGTTTCTTTTCAGTGTCAATTCAGCTGGAGGAAGCCTCACTACGATGGTTTTGGGTTGTCTAATTTCATGCCCCAAATCGAGATCTCGGGGTTGTGGAAGCTCTTCGGCCGTCAGCCCAAACTCGCATCTGATGCCCTTAAAGCCGGCGCCGACCCCGAGCAGGTGCAGGAGCGCTATGGCTGCCGCGCCGCTGTACGAGAGGTTGATCTCAGCATTGAAGCCGGTGAGATTTTTGTGGTGATGGGCCTGTCTGGCTCGGGAAAATCCACCTTGTTGCGGATGCTCAACGGCCTGATCAGTCCCAGTGCCGGCAAGGTCATCGTTGAAGGTCAGCAGCTCTCAGCCCTGCGGCCAGCACAACTGCGTCAGTTGCGCCGCAACACCATGGCGATGGTGTTTCAATCCTTTGCGCTGCTGCCGGGGCGTTCAGCCCTTGAGAACGCAGCCTTTGGGCTTGAGGTGGGTGGTGTGCCTCGGGCGCAACGGCTTGAGCGGGCGCGCTCAGCCCTGGAACGGGTCGGACTCGGGGGTGATCTCAACAAACGACCTGAAGAACTCTCCGGCGGCATGCAGCAGCGCGTGGGACTGGCCCGTGCGCTCGCCTTGAATCCGCCAATTCTGTTGATGGATGAGGCCTTCTCCGCCCTTGATCCGCTGATCCGACGCGAGATGCAGGACCTACTGCTGGATCTGCAACGCGACCAACGCCGCACAGTGGTCTTCATCTCACACGACCTCGATGAAGCCATACGGCTTGGTGATCGAATCGCACTGATGCAAGACGGCAGCGTGCTGCAGTGCGGCAGCTCAAGGGAGCTGCTCTGCCATCCGGCCAACGAGCGGGTGCGCCATTTCTTCCGCGATGTTGATGCAAGCAGTGTGCTGAGCGTCGATGCAATCGCCGTCACGGCTCCCTGGATGGTTCAGCAGAGGGATGTCGACAAGTTGCGTGATCAACCTCCCCATGCGGGCACCGGAGTGGCATATGTGCTGGATGAGACCCAACGCTTCTGCGGTCTGATGCCAGCAGGAGGCAGCTTTATCCCTGCCGAGAAGGTAGAGCAGCTAACCGCCGGCACCAGCTTGAAAGAGGCGATGGAGCCGATCGCCCGCACCGCTCACCCCGTCCCAGTGGTCAGTGCTGATGGGCAGCTGCTCGGTGTGCTGAGCAGCCGGCAGCTGCTCCAAGCCATGGTGATGGCATGAGCACCATGCCATTGGCCATCACAGCCGCTGGACCAGTCGGCGACGCCGTCGATCAGCTGGTCTCCTGGCTACTGACCCATGGACCCGCACTATTCAGCCTGATTCAGGGCCTGGTGCAGGGGCTAGCCAGTTTCTTTGAAGCCCTGCTGGCCGCTCCGCCGGCCTGGATGCTGGCCCTGCTGGTCACAGTGCTGGGACTGTGGCGGGTGAGCGCAGGCTTTGCCCTCTTCTCACTGCTGGGATTGAACCTGGTGCTGTTTATGGGGCTGTGGGAGCCGATGATCGCCACGCTGGCGCTTGTGGTGACGGCGTCGCTGCTGGCCCTGCTGATCGGTCTGCCCATCGGAGTGCTAGCGGCACGTCAACGGACGATCTGGAGCCTGGTGCGTCCGGTGCTTGATCTGATGCAGACCATGCCGGCCTTTGTGTATCTGATCCCTGCAGTGATGTTCTTCAGCACCGGCCAGGTGCCATCGGTGATCGCCACCTTGATCTTCTCAATGCCACCAGTCGTCCGTCTGACCGTGCTCGGCATCCGCGAGGTGCCAGCTGATCGTCTTGAGGCTGGTCTGTCCTTTGGCTGCAGCCCATCCCAGCTGCTGTGGAAAGTGCAGCTACCCAGTGCTCTGCCCACCTTGATGGCTGGGGTGAATCAGACGATCATGCTGTCCCTATCGATGGTGGTAATCGCCTCAATGATTGGGGGCGGCGGCCTGGGTGATGTCGTGCTGCGTGGCATTCAGCAGCTCAATGTGGGACTTGGCTTTGAAGGCGGCCTGGCCGTCGTGATCCTGGCAGTGATCCTCGATCGGCTGACTCAGAGCCTCGCCACCCCCCCTGTCAAAGGATTGACGGAACGCTGGCGCGACTGGCGCCGTCTGTGGAGCGACTAATGGCCCGCTCCCCGCGCTGGCGCCGCCGAGTCCTCCTCATGGCAGGGCTGGCAGCAGCGGGGATGTCGTTAGCGAGCCTGATCCAGCTCAGCGGCGATCCTGACCTCAACGGCTCAACCATCAGGGAGCGTCGACAACGATTGGAGTCTGCCGAAAAGGTGATCCGGCTGGGCTGGACGGCCTGGGCGGATGCGGAGCTGGTGAGCCTGATGGCCGAGCAACTGATCGAAGAGCATTTCGATGTTCCGGTCGATCGGGTGATGGCCGATATCGGCGTTCAGTTCGAGTCGGTGGCACGCGGCGACCTGGATCTGATGCTGATGGCATGGCTTCCAGTGACCCACCAGGAGTACTGGCAGCGGGTGCATGACCGCGTGGAGGACCTGGGCACGATCTACACCGGCAGGCTGGGCCTGGTGGTGCCGGAGTTTGTGCCAAAGAACCAGGTCAGAAGCATCGCTGACCTCGCTGATCAGGGCATCGCGGCCCGCTTTCAGAACAGGATTCAGGGCATTGATCCCGGCTCTGCACTCAATGACGGCACCCGCGCAGCGCTAACGGCCTACAGGATCCACGACATGCAACTCGTGGCAGGCAACCTGGCGGTGATGGCAGCCAGCCTGCGCCAAGCGATCGACACCCGTCGCTGGATCGTGGTCACCAGCCTGATCCCGCACTGGATGTTCGCCACTGATCGGTTGCGGTTCCTGGAAGATCCACTCGGCGTATTTGGCGGAACCGAGCGCATCCACGGCCTAGGCCATGCCGGCTTCTCGCAACGCTATCCCCAGATCGCCGCCTTCCTGGGCCGGTTTGAGATCCCTTCCGAAGAGTTTTCCGAGCTGATGCTGGCTGCGCGGCAGAGTTCGACCGGAGAGGCCGTGAGGGGCTACCTCGCGCAGCATCCTGAACGGGTGCGTTACTGGATCACTGGTGCAATTGGGGATTGCAGTGAAGCCACCTGCCCTCAGCCGTAGCGTGCAGTAGCAGCCGGCCCAATTCCATGAACGAGGCGAAGCAGTGGCGGCGGCGAGCCGTAATGCTCACCGGCTTGTTATTGGCCGGTGCATCGTTAGCCAGCATCGTGAGCCTCAGCCGTTCCACCACACCCACGGCGGCAGTCGGCGAATCAGCTGAACGGACTGCCGTGGCGCAGCGAGACGACTTGCGTCTGGGCTGGAGCCCCTGGGCTGATGCTGAGGTGGTCAGCCTGATGGCTGAGCAGCTGATTGAAACCCACTACGGCGTGCCGGTGGAGCGCGTCATGGCAGATATCGGCATCCAGTACCAGTCCGTAGCGCGCGGTGATCTGGATCTCATGCTGATGGCCTGGCTTCCAGGTACCCACCGCGATTACTGGGAGCGGGTGCGGGACCAGGTGCTGGACCTCGGGCCGATGTACAGCGGAAAGCTCGGCTGGGTCGTCCCTGATTACGTCCCGGCCAATGAGCTGAACAGCATTAGCGATCTGCGTGATCCAACCCTGGCGAAACGTTTCGGCAATCGGGTTCAGGGCATTGATCCAGGCTCAGGCCTCAACCAGGCCTCCGAGCAGGCACTCAAAAGCTACCGACTCGCTGACATCGAACTGATCTCCGCCAGCAGCGCCGCCATGACGGCAGTTCTGGCCCAGGCGATCCGCGAGCAGCGCTGGGTGGTGGTCACCAGCTGGACCCCCCACTGGATGTTTGCTCGCTATCAGCTCCGTTTCCTTGAAGATCCCCAAGGGGTGTTCGGTGGCACCGAACGGATCCATGCCGTCGCCCGTTTGGGGTTGGACAAACAATTCCCGAAAGTCACGGACTTCCTCAGTCGATTCCATATTCCTGACCAGGAACTCTCAGCCGTGCTGCTCAATGCGCAGAACACATCGGCGGAAGAAGCAGTGATGAACTACATAAAGCTGCATCCTGAACGGGTGCGCTATTGGCTCAGCGGCGAGATGACTCCATGAAACCCCTCACTTTGGGTTGTCATTGGTCAGAACGGAATCAACAATCCTGGTGATCTTTCCGCTGCGGTGCATCTGCAGCAGGCTGAAGTTGATCTTTTTGCGCATTGGGCTACCGCTGCGGACCGCAAAGCCGTAGGTCTGCTTGGCCAGATCGAAAGGAGCCAGTTGCAGTCCTGATTCCGGGTTCTTCGTCAACCAATAACGCAGGGCAGGACGATCAAAGATGACACCTTCCACCTGCCTCTCCTGCAGCAGCTTGATCGCTGCTTTCAAGCTGGCGGCACGGCGCAGTCGAGCCCCGTACACCTCACCCCAGCCAACGCTGGTCGTCCCTCGCACGACAGCCATCTGCGTTCCTCGCAACTGGGAGGAATCAACAATCGGCGCCAAGGTCTGACGCGAGAGCGCCAAAGTGAATGCCGAAGCCAAACCGGCGGTGATCGAGGAGACCGCCACCAGGGAAATCACCATCCAGATCGCTGTGATACCTCGGCCGCTGCGTGACTGCGGTGCACGATCGCCATAACCAACGGTGGTCAACGTCACCAAGGCAAACCACATGCCATTACCAAGGCCTTGGAGGTAGCCCCGGGGGAACTGCGAATGGTTGCTGCGACGCTCTGCCAACCAGATGAGATTGCCCACGACAAAGACCGAGAGCAACAACAATCCAAGGGATGAGAGTGCTGCAACCCCGAAGAAAGGCCGCAGGCGTGTCATAACCCCAGGTGGGCGCTCTGGAACCAGCAACGCCTCTTCTGCGTAGAAGTAGGGCTGGGTGAAATCAAAGCCCGGCTGAGCCACTCGCTTCGGGGTGATGGTGATCGGACCGATCGCCACATCCAGCTGGCCCTCAGCGAGGGCATTGAGATTGGCGGTGGCATTAGCTTGAGGAACGAGTTCGTAGTCGTAGCCCTGCTCAGCGGCAACCTGCTCCCAGACCTGCAGGCTGATGCCACCAGGTGGATCCTGATCGGGAAAAACGAACGGTGGGGACCCGCTCAACCCCACTCGCAACGGCGCCGAAAGAACGGCCACTGGGCAAAGCAGAAGCAGGGCATACGACGCGAGTGAGGAGATCAAGCCGTACCGCAGCAAAGGTTGCACCAACGGGTTTCCGTACGATCCTCAGCAACAGCCGTTGCGTCAATGGGCCGGCACAAGCTTGAACACCTGGACCAGGAAGAGGAGCTTCTCAAGCGCAGTCCGGCTCAGCGGACCGTACTGCTGGTGGGTTCAGGTCTGGGCCTGGTGGCGTTTTTGCTGCCGTCGCTGCTGTTCATCTTGGGGATGCTGCAACCAAGCCCTAAACCGCCACCGCCAGAGCCAGCAGGAATTCTGAGCTGAACACTCAATCCGCCTGTGACCACTGACGCAGCACCTCGGTTAGGGCAACGTTTGGTTGATCCCGACTGCTGGTGATCTCGATGATGCGGCCAATAGATGCAGGAGTGCTCAGCGCTTCAACACAGCAACGTGCCACAAGACGCCTTGGGATGGAATTGCTCTCCTGCTGATCGGCTTTGGAATAGACGATGCCTTCTTGTTCGAGGTCGTCTTCCCGCTCAGACAGTCCACCCGGTCTGATCACGGTCCAATCCAAACCGCTGCTCTCAAGGGCGCGCTCACCAATGCGTTTCCAGATCAGGATCAACCCGAACAGATTGAGAGGGTGACGCCAGCGACCGGCACAGAGAGAACTCACTAGCACCACCCGCTTGATCCCTAATCGCTCAGCTGCATGCACCTGGCGCTGCACACCAAAAGCATCAACCCGGGCAGGACCGCTGAGATCAATGCTGGGGCGAGCACCTGTCGCAATCACCAAAGAACAGCAGCCCGACAACGCCGTATCAAGCGCTTTTGCATCGCTGAGATCGACGCATCGGCTGTCGGCCTGTTGCAGAGAGGAGGGAAGCTGGGAGCCGGATCGCAAAAGCAGGCGCATCGGCTGATCTGCCGCCAAAAGCTCCTCGGCAATCCGGTAACCAGTGCGTCCGGAAGCTCCGCTAATGGCGACAGTCATGGTCAGCGGCGCTGCCGCAGCGAATGGTTATTCATGATGCCAATCATCGAGGTGAGCACCAGCAGCGAAACGACGGTGGACATGGGTAGCTCGAGAGCACTCACTTAGTCCTAAGAGGCATAAAAAGGGACATCTGTGGCGGATGTCACCAAATTCAGGAGCGGCCAGAAGCGGTGGCAGCACTTGGTTGCGGTCCATACCATGAGCGACATGAATGAGCCTTATCGCCCCTTTGATCTGCGAACCAAGACCGGCTGGCGGGCCCTGATCGGGGTGGTTTATCTACTGCTGGGTGGCGTCATGGTTGCTGTAATCCTGCGGAGCTGATTGGGATGAGCACACCAAGTCCCAACAACAGCAGTGATCCCCGTTGGTTCGTGCTGGCAATGGCCTACCGCTGGCCAGCCTCGATGCTGCTGGCGGTGCTGGTGCTTGCAGGAACAGCTGTGCGAATCCTGCAGCAACCGCTTCCCGTAGCCCTGCCCCAGACCACTCCTCTTTCAGTGAAGGTCGTGGGCGGCGTGAAAGTTGATCAGATTGATTTACCGACGGTTCTGGTGCAGGTCGCTGGCGATCAGCCACTGCCGGTAACCGGTGCTGTGAAGGTGACGAAGCCAGTCCAAGTGCAGGGTGGCGTCAACGTCGGCGCCATCGAGGGCCCTGTTGATGTTGGATCCTTCGCCAACCCAGTCCCGGTCACGGGATCCGTTTCGGTGAAGGAAATCGGCGGCAAGATCAAGGTGAAAGTCAGTCCATTACCCGGGGGCGGACTGTTGCCATGAAGGCAGACGCTCGCTTCGTTGCGACGGGCTGCTCGACTCCAACGTCATTTCGATCCCACTTTTGTATTCACCAAATCAAGAGGGGGTACGAGGACACTGGCAGATGCCCTGACTTGATGAAGAGGAGGCATGGCCAAGCCGCGACGACCACGAGGGGAAGCCATGACGCTGGTGAGGAGCAGAGAAGGGATGGAAAGCACCATGCCTCCAACACAGGTGATCAATAACAACACCCCAACCCGGCTGGGGGAAAAAGATCATGTCAATAGTTCCTATCGCAACGAAGCAACTACAGCCACCATCGGCCGATGGGGTTGCAGCATGCAGACAGCAGCAATGACCAGCTTTGGTCCCTGATCACCTGCAAAAAGCATTTGAGGCTCTGATGGATCGGGCCCCGGCCTTGATTTTTCCTCGCGCCAGAGCGCTCTACTTCAACAAGTACCCACTTGATGGCCCTGATGCGACGGGTTCCCTACGCCTGTTCATTCGGCAAGAGGATGCGGATGAACAGATTGAACCCCGCATTATCGAAGGGGTGCCAAGGCGGATGGCAGTGGTGAAGGTGCGGGCCAGATCGATGGCCGTGGTGCACTGGCAGCAAAGTGCTGCTGCCGATCCAGAGGAGCTGGCGGCCTACCTGACGACATGGGGGCTTCAGGAGCAGACGTTGACGGCCCAGGCTGAACCCTGGTTCCGCGACGGTGGTCATCAGCAATGGCTCCATGCCCCAGATGGGTTGCTATGGCATCGGGAGGCCCTGATGCCGGAACGACCTGATGAAACGAGCTAAGGCAAAGGCTCACCAAAGAAGGCGACCCACCTCAAAGATGGAGGGCTTTTCCTTGCTGGGCTTTTCGACACTGATGACGGTGGGCTGATCCAACAGGGGCTGCGAAGCTTCTGCAGTGTTGGCATGGGTGATCGAAGCGGTCGAAATCCCCATGACCAGCAGACCAACAGTGACGGGTTCCATAACGGGCGAATGGACTGACACCCTTGCGTCTAAACACGCGACAGGATCTGGTATTTCTCTTTTCAGGTAGAAAAAAGATTCGAACGGCAAGATTGAGGCTGGCAAAGCCTTTCAGGGGATTCCATCGGCCAGTGATAGGGTTCGGCTGAAATTGCATTCCAAGCGTGACGCCCCATCGCCTGATCTGGCTGCTGGCATGCAGTGCGCTCATTCCTGCTCTAGTGGCATGCGGCTCCAAGGACGGCGGCGGGGGCAGCCAGAGCAGCGCAAATCAGTGCAGCATCACGTTGTCACAGCTTGATCAAATCGAGCTGGGCATGGATCTCCCTGCCGTAGAGGCAATCCTCGGCGAAGGCAAGAAGGATTCCGAGTACACAACCGGCGAGGAAACCAATGTCGGCTACACCTGGTGTGGCGACGTTGAGCGCAATTACCTCGATGGCCCCGTCATCGAAATCACCTTTGTCAACGGCAAGGTCGACATTGTCCAGCCTTACAACATCCCTGCCAACTAAGACTGGATTCAGTTGGCCTTGTTCTTGATCGCATCAATGCCCTGGCGGGCGGAATCCTGGAGGGATTTAACGCCGTCCTTAATGACCTTCTCGGCTTCTGCAGGAGCACTGCGCTGTTGATCAGATCAGACGTTCACCACATAAACAGCTCCGCCGACCAGGATTAATGCGGCGATGACAATGCCCAGTCCATTGCCCCCCTGCTTGATCACGATCGGGGACTGATTGGAATCGCTGGAATCCTGAGAGGCCATGGATGGCGATGAGGGAGATCACTCCTTCAGTTAGCAACAGATAGCCTGCTGGCCCACAAGCTGCTGCCTTGCCATGGCCATCAAGCAAACCGAGCCGCAGCTCTCACCGCGGCAGATGAAGCTGGTCCTGCTTCTGGCAGGGATCGGTCCATTGGTAGGTATCGCTCTGTTCCTGCAATCAAAGGGTTTCTTCGGCTGAAAGCACAGCCCAGGCAAGACGTTGCTAAGCCTTGACCGTGAGCCATGGCATGAGATGAGCCAGCAGCAGCCCAATGATGGTCAAGGTCCCAAGGGACTGGGCTACGTCATTCTGGTCATCGTCATCTTCGGCGGGCTGATCCTCGGTCTGAGCAGCTGGCGCAACCAGCTTGAACGAGATCAAAAGCAGGTTCCTGACCCTGCACCCGTGGCTAAACCCCTGCCCGGCCTGCCCAGCAAGGGCATCAGTAAAAGCGATCTAGATGCCATTAATCCAGGCATGAACCTCGACGAGGTGGAGAAGGTGCTGGGTCCAGGGAAGCTGGTCAGCGAAACCAAGACGGAAAAACACGTCTACGACCTCTACGCCTGGGGAGACCCGCTCAACGGCACCAGCGTGAGTGTGACCTTCATCGACGGCAGCGCAAGCGAGATCAGCGCCACAGGAGGCACAGATCGTTAAGCCGGCCGATGCGGAAATTCCAGGCCTGAACTGCAGTTGTCGTTCGGCATGGTGCACGGGTCAGGTGTGTCCTGCTCAGCGAAGAGAAACACCTGTGCCGCCAAAGCCAGACCCGCAACCGCAAAAGCCACCAGGAAGAGGCATCCGTAGTTCGGGCCACCCAGATTCGGTGGTTTCATCTCGGCCTCTACTAGAAGCTCAGAAATAGCCAAGCGCGCTGCAGAAGGAAACCGGGCACAGTGGTCAATAAACCGTTACATCGCGTTACACTTGCGCCAGTTGAGCCACAGATCATGACCAACAGCACTACTTCCGGCGACAAGTGGTTCCAGGATGCCGCTGCAGCTCAAATTCATATGGAGCAGCTCAAGTCGGTTGAGCGGTTCAATGGCCGTGCGGCCATGCTGGGTTTTGTCATCGGAGTGATTACTGAAGGACTCACCGGCCAGGGGATCATTCACCAGATCGGACTTGGCCCCTTGGTGGATGGCTATGCAGCGTGCAGCACGGCCCTGTTGCCTTTCTGCGGCTGATTCCTCACTCCCTTGCTGGCTCGTCCTGATGGATCAGTCGGGCCAGCATCTCCATACGACTGTTCTCGGCTTCTGAGCTGCGAGCAGCGAGCCAGCGACTGGCTGCCTGCTGCTGAGCGAGACGATCAACCAGACCCAGAGCAAGCTCCCGCAGCTGCTTGAGATCCTCACAATCACTGATGGTGCGGCGCAGCTGATCAGCAGCAAAGCTTTGCTCCATGCTGCGCTCGATCGGATCAATCGCCATTCCCGGGCTCCAGCAATGCGACTTGCCCAACCACCCTATGGTTGCAGGGCTGCAAGCGCGTGGTGAGCGACCAGGTCTTCCTCTTCCGTAAAGCCGTCGAGTACGGAGAGCAGACACTTCGTGAACTGCGAGGGCGAAGGATCGAAGACGAGGAGATTGGCCTGGTCAAGCTCTATTTGAAATACAAAGGCATCAGCTTCCGATACGAAACATGGGAGCTGGGTTTTGCCTACTACATGAAGTACACCCTTGACGCCTACAACGGCCCTGGGGATTTGCGCTTCGTTCTTGAAGACGAGACTGACATGCCGGACTGGCAGCAGCGGGTTCGCTCCATTCACGCCGCATTAGAAGCCATGGATGCTGACCTTGAACGCAATGGCGGTGCTGAATTTTTTGCCTGGATGGGCGCAACGCTCAATGTGCTGCGCGGGATGGCCCGGCAGGCCATCCCGGCCGATCAGATCGACTGACAACTCCCTGCAGCAGGCAACATTAAGAACTCAGGGTCAATACAACGCGTGCAGGCCTGTGATTGGGAGATCAGGACTCATTGGTGAGCTCAGCAGGAGCCCACGGATGCATCGACGATCGGGCGCTCAGGTGCACGCCAACTGCGATTACGGCGATAACCATCAAGCAGCACGATGCTTAGCCAGATCAGGGGGACACCGAACTGGGCTGCAAAAACCGGTAGCGAAAACTCCATCTGCACAGCGAGAGGGGCCACCCTTCACTGTGTGCCGGAGTCTCAAAATTGCGGCCTAGAGACTCAGGCTTAGACAGCGCGAACAGGGAAAAGAGCCACCCGCTCCAATTTCAGATGGCTCGACGCTGGCCCCATCCCTGGGCCCGCATCCTTCATGGCACATCCAGGGGCTAGAGAACAACCTCTCCTCCAGGGCCGCCGAATGGTATGGCTCAGCTCGCCAAACACCGCGGCAGCGGCAGACGCCGCCGTTAAAGCAACATTGCTTGATTGATGAGCAAGCGCACAACAATCAGGCTGGGCACATGGCGGCCCTGCATGGGATCAACTGATCTGACCTAAAGACAGCGAACCCGTCGGATTAATGATGTGCCTTTGACAGCTAAGCAAGTGATCGGTGTTTTGCAGTGAAACACTTCAATCCACTCAGCAAAACCAGGCTGACAACAGATCCAACGAGCCCAGCAGCAGAAAATTCAGATCCACAGCGAAAAATGCTGACCACCAAAGCTGTCAATCCATGGTTAAGCCAAGGTGAACAGAGCCTTGTGACTCAGTCGTCAAAATCGTGGTCGTGCTTGTTCACCACTTCCACCACAAGCTCTTCCAACAACAACACCGTCTCGACTTAGCTGTGATGCACGACCTGACGTTGAATGATGAAATAAACGACCACCATCAACGGCAGGACAGCAACACAGACGATCTCAAATACGGTCTGCGCCCAGCTGATCTCAACGTACGCCACCCTTTCAAAGACAGCTTTAGGATTTATTTGCCCTTCAGCAGCACAGGTGAATCAGACGCTTAAAGGCATCAGCTACGTCTCCGTATGGGTCCTGATCTGGGGTTTTGCCGGTTCCCTGATTGATCTGCCCCTGCTCGAGAACGACATCTACAGCGTTTACTCTCCCGGCCAGGCTGTGACCTTTGGTGCCACGGCTCTGGCCTGCATTGCCTTGGCGATCTGGCTCTCTCCCCGCTGGCTCAAACCGAGCGATGACTGAACAGAATTTCAACTACGAACCCCTTGAGGCCTTTGGAGAAGGACTCACCACCCGTCGACCATGGAATATTTCTGCTCTCCAAGGCGTTGAACTGCTCAACGGCCGCGCTGCCATGGTCGGCCTCAGTGCAGCGGTGATGATCGAATGGTGCACCGGCAAGGGCATCAGCTCCCAGCTTCTAGCGGTGGTTCACTGGTACCTGCAGCTGGGATAAGCGGTTCGAGCTCAACCACCGGTTGCAGCCCGCTGGACCACTGACCCCGATCACGCAGTTCCCTGACCTTCAACCGCAGACGCAAGCCAGGCTTAAGAACTGGCTCCAGCTCAACCCAACGCAAAGGTCCTCTGCCTCCATATGCCACGACTCGGAAGTGGCGACAGCCCAGCTGCGGAGCGGTGCTGGTCCAGTGAGAAGCCAATTTCGTCATGGGCTCAGGCTGAACTTTGTGCAAGGAAAAACTTGCGATAATGGTGGGATTTTCCA
>CAJWXK010000045.1 GCA_913048995.1 uncultured Synechococcus sp.
ACGGCCTCTACCGGGGACAACGCTATTGCTCCGGAACAGCTGGCCGCCGCGCGAGAGCTCGTCGATGTGAGCGGCACGAAACAACAGTTCGAAATCACCTTGGACCAGATGCGCCCCCTTTTGTTTAACAACGTCATGGGGGGATTCACGACCCAGGAGGGCGGACCTGAACTCGCGGCGCTGATCGAACAAAAATATGACGGCGGCTTGAACGGCTTCGCGGAAAGTTTCGCAGAGCAGTTCTCGGAGCGGTTTCGGGCTCGTTTTCCGGTTTTTCGCGGACGGCTGGCACAGCTTTTCGCTCGTGAACTGTCGCCGGAAGAGATCGCAAGCGTGAAGAGTTTCGTGACCAGTCCGGTAGGACGAAAATATGTAAGCCTTATCCCGGCTATAGCAGCTCATATGAATCAGGCTGGTGAGGAGGCAGGTGATGAAATCGCCGTCAGTTTGACACAAGAAATGCTGCAGCCGATTCTGATGGAGACCCCCGCGTCGTGAATAGGAGCGAATCCGTGCAGCTGGTGAGCGAAACCGAACGCCTCCGCATCGCCGAAGAGGGCATGTACTATCCGGATATGGAGGGCGATGCTTGCGGCACCGGCCTGATCGCGGAAGTGTCCGGCAAACCCTCGCGCCGGGTCGTGACCTCGGCGATCGAGGCGCTGCGGGCTGTTTGGCATCGCGGCGCAGTGGATGCGGCTGTGGCACCAACCCCGCAGCATTGCGGCACCGGGAGCCATGATCGGCGCCTCCAACTTCTTTGAACTTGCAGTCGCTGTCGCCATCAGCCTCTTCGGCCTCAACTCGGGTGCGGCCCTAGCCACAGTGGTTGGCGTGCTGGTGGAAGTGCCGGTGATGCTCTCGCTGGTGGCCATCGCCAACCGCAACCAGCGCCTGTTTCCAGCCTGAAGGCCTCCCACCTCAGGCCAGCCCAGGCAATTGAACGGCCCCCTGGCGGAGGACCTTCCAGCCATCACTCCGCCAAGCCACCACGGTGCTGGCCAGGCCGGATCCAGGCGGCCAGGGCTCCGGCGACAGCCGCGCCAACTCAGGGAAACGGACTGCCACCTCAGCGGCAGTGGTGCACGCCGCTTCACCGGAGTAATTAACGCTGGTGGTAGCCAAAACACCGCTGCGGGTCAAAAGATCGAGGGCCAGCGTTGAGGCGGGCACCCGCAGGCCCAGGCTCGTGCCCGCGGCCGGGTTCAGGGCCTGCGCCACCGCGCCTTTCGCTGGCAACACCAACGTGAGCGCCCCTGGCCAACCCAGTTCGGCCAGTTCCTGCCAGCCCTGAGGCGGCTCCTGATCCAGAGCGGCAATCAGGTCTTCAGCGCTGGCGCCCATCAGGATCAGCGGTTTCTGTGCTGGGCGCTGCTTGAGCTGCCAAATCCGGGCAGCGGCGTTCGGTCGACAGGCCAACGCCGGCAAGGTATCGGTTGGGAACACAACCGGCTCCCCGTTGATCAGCCGTTCTGCCAAGTGCTGGGCATCACAACTGGTCATGAGCAGGCCTGCCGAGCGAGGGCAAAGCGTGCGTTCCCCTCCAGATCGCTTGCACTACGGCAATCGACAAGATCCGCCTGTTGCATCAGCGCCAGTACCGCTTGGCTCTGATCGTGATGATGCTCCACGAGCAACCAGCCTCCAGGGGCCAACATCCGCGGCGCCGACTTGATAATTCTGCGCAAGGAATCCAGACCATCGCTACCGCCATCGAGGGCTAGTCGCGGTTCGTGATCACGCACCCCCGGATCCAAGACATCCACCACGGCACTGGGAATGTAAGGAGGGTTGCTCACCACAAGCTCCAACGTGCCGGCCAGAGGAGTCAGAGGTTGCCACCAATCACCGACGCACCAATGCAAGCTCGCCATCGGCTCGTTTTGGGCCTCCCCATTGGCCCGAGCAACGGCGAGTGCTTCTGGTGAGCGATCAACGGCCCAACCCTCACTAGCGGGCCATTGGCGTGCCAAGGCCAGGGCCAAACAGCCAGAACCAGTCCCCAGATCCGCCCATCGCCGCGGCAGCTCCCCACTGGCCAGAGGCAGATCGCAAGCCAACTCCACCAGCAATTCAGTCTCCTGACGCGGAATCAGCACGTCTTTAGACACCGCCAGCTCCAGGTCGCGCCAGGGGCAGCGACCCACGAGGTGCTGCAGGGGAACCTGCTCGATGCAGTGACGCTTCCAAAGACCAGCGAGATGGTCCAGGCCGCAGCGCAGCTCAAGTCCTCGCTCTGGATGGAGATGACTGGACTGCAGTTCACGCCAGCTCAGGCCGCCCTCCAGATCCAGCAGCCAGTCCAGACCGTTCGCGGGGCCAGGCCAATCCGCGAGCTGTTGGCGCCGCCAGTGGTGCAGATCAGCTCCGCTCAGCCATGTCACCGCTTGAGCTTCCACGAATTCAATTTTGACCAGAGAACGGGCTGGAAGCTTCCACCTTCACCACCGAAAACCTGCTCAAATCAACCTCGGGCCACAACGCAAAGATTCCAGGGCAGCAGCCAGCTTCGCTGGCTGCTGCCGCTGCACCCGGCCCCGCCCTCGCTCCACCAGGGCAAGCGTGACAATGCCAATGGCCGCCAGGCTTCCATCGGCAGCGATGAATTCCGTATGAAAAGGGTGGCGCACCCCCTGAGTCGGCTTCAGCCAGCTCCTGAGCTCCGCGCACTCGCCTAGCCGCAGCGGGCGGCGGTAGCTGAGGTCCAACTGCACCACCATCAGCTCCAGCCCCTGGTCCGAGAGCTCGGCATAGGCCAGGCCTGCGGCGTCCAGGGCCTCAACGCGGGCCTCCTCAAGCCAAGCCACATAGGCTCCATGCCAGAGAACCCCAGCATGGTCGGTGTGCTGCGGCAGCACTTGTTTACGGCAGACCCAGGGGCGCTGCGTTACATCAGAAACCAAGGTGTCGCCGGGGCTCATGGACCGCCATAGGCTGCCGCTGACTCGCCTTGAAGGCCATGTTCCGCAACCTGCTGATCGCTGATTCCGGCAAGGGCCATGTGGAAGAGATGATTCGGATGCTGCGTGACATTCCAGGCTTTGCATCTGCCCGACTCAACCTGCTCCACGTTGTTTCCGATCAGAGCAGCAGCAACCTGCAGGATCACTGGCAGGAGGGAGCCGCTTTGTTGGCAGGGGCCGTACAGCGCCTCGGTCTGAACCCTGGCGATGTGAACACGATTCTGCGTCAGGGAGACACCAAGCAGACCGTGCTCAAGGTGGCCGATGAGCTGGATGCCGATCTGATCGTCATGGGGTCCCGCGGCCTGGGTCGATTGCAATCAATCCTGGCCAACAGCGCCAGTCAATACGTCTTTCAGCTCTCCACGCGGCCGATGCTGCTGGTACGCGACGACCTCTACGTCCGCCATGTCAATCGCCTATTGGTGAGCATCGATGGGACGGGTGTAGGTGATGACGCCTTGAAGCTGGCCTGTGAGCTGGCACGGGATATCCCCGGCTGTGTGCTGACAGGCGTCCACATCACTCACCACGATCTTTCGCCAACCCGCTCAGGCAGCACCCCAGTCGATGCGCTCCTCAAGGAAGCCGCACAGCGCGCCCGTTCCTATGGAGTCGACCTGCAGACCCTGCATATGACTGGTGACGTCGGCAGGGGGCTCTGTGATGCAGCCGAGAAGGTCAATGCCGACCTGGTCGTGATTGCATCACAAGATCGTCGACCACTAGTAGCCCGGGGCCTAGTGGACCTCGACAAACTGCTGGGCGGATCAGTCAGTGATTTCGTCCGAGTTCATGCTCCCGCTCCGGTTCTGCTTGTGCGTGAACCGGAGCAGGCGCGCAGCTGAGGGGTCAGCCCTCCCGGCTATTGGTCTGTATGTAGAGAACGATCAAGAACACACCGGGAACCAGCACGAACAGCAGGCTGGCCACAAAGCCGAGATCGTTGGTTTCCATGACCACTGACGGAGACCTCGGGAGGGTATCACCGCCAAACGGCCGTCCTTAGCGCTGATTCACAGCTCGTCGTTCTCCTGTTGAGACTCCTCAACCATCTCCTCCTCAACTTCAGGTTGTGGCAGAGGAATTCGACCCTCTGGCAAAGGCTCCTGCTGGGCAGCAGCAATGGCAGCAGCCTGAGCGTCCCGTCCGTTCTGGGGCCTGGTCAAGACCGCCACCGACTCCTGGACCAAAGACTGACAAGCAAGGCGCCAAGTATCTGGGCGGCGGCGCAGCTTCTGATCCTCAACAGCAGTCCGGGGAGTCAGAGCCGTACCACCACGTTCGGCGACGACTTCGACAAAGCACGTAATGCACTGGCCGCAGCCACCGCAATTCCCAAGGCGCCCCTTCAGGCCATAGAGCTCAACGCCCTCGGCGAGGGCCAACTCCCGCAAGTTGGTCCCGACCGGACAGAGGACATCGCGACCCTCCCGTACAAAACGCACGATGGGCATGGCAGCTACTGCGAAGCGCGTCATTCTGCCTTGCAAGAGGTTGCGAATTGTGACGCCGTTCAAAGCCGCTCCCCCCACATTCAGGCCCTCAAAGAGTGTTTCCCTTTGAAACCTGAAATCTGTCCTCGAGGGAAACCCCCTACGATCACCGAACTTCGCAGTACTGCGGAGCTCCTGTCTCGTTTCACCTCACCGAACCAATGGGATTGCCCTGGTACAGGGTTCATACGGTCGTCATCAACGACCCTGGTCGCCTCCTGGCGGTGCACATCATGCACACCGCTCTGGTGGCTGGCTGGGCCGGCTCGATGGCTCTCTATGAACTCGCCATCTTTGATCCCTCTGACGCCGTTCTGAACCCCATGTGGCGTCAGGGGATGTTTGTGATGCCCTTCATGGCACGTCTTGGCGTGACCGGCAGCTGGGGCGGCTGGAGCATCACTGGAGAAACCGGTGTTGATCCGGGCTTCTGGAGCTTCGAGGGGGTCGCAGCCGCTCATATCATTTTCAGTGGATTGATGTTCCTAGCTGCCATCTGGCACTGGACCTACTGGGATCTGGAGATCTGGCAGGACCCTCGGACCGGTGAGCCGGCTCTCGACCTCCCCAAGATTTTTGGTATCCACCTCCTGCTCGCTGGACTTGGTTGTTTCGGTTTCGGAGCCTTCCACCTAACGGGAGTCTTCGGCCCAGGCATGTGGATTAGTGATCCATACGGCATCACTGGCCACATTGAAAAAGTTCAACCCGCCTGGGGGCCTGAAGGCTTTAACCCCTTCAATCCAGGGGGAATTGTGGCCCACCACATTGCAGCAGGCATTGTCGGGATCATTGCCGGAATCTTCCACATCACGACCCGACCGCCTGAGCGCCTCTACAAGGCCTTGCGGATGGGAAATATCGAGACGGTTCTCTCCAGCGCCATTGCTGCTGTCTTCTTTGCAGCCTTCATCGTTGCCGGCACCATGTGGTACGGCGCAGCTGCCACTCCAATCGAGCTGTTTGGGCCTACTCGTTATCAGTGGGACCAAAATTATTTCAAAACTGAAATTGCTCGTCGCGCGCAAGGGGCCATTGCAGAAGGCCAGACCCCAGGTCAGGCCTATGCATCGATTCCTGAAAAGCTTGCCTTCTATGACTACGTCGGCAACAGCCCTGCCAAGGGTGGTTTGTTCCGCGTCGGCCCAATGGTGAATGGAGATGGTCTGCCCACCGGCTGGGTTGGTCACATCAGTTTCACTGACAAGGAAGGCCGAGATCTGCAAGTCCGCCGCCTGCCGAACTTCTTCGAGAACTTCCCCGTTGTGCTCGAGGACAAGGACGGCATCGTGCGCGCTGACATTCCCTTCCGCCGCGCAGAAGCCAAGTACTCCTTCGAGCAAACGGGCGTGACTGCAACCGTTTACGGCGGAGAGCTTGATGGTCAGACCTTCACTGATCCTGCTGAGGTAAAGCGACTGGCCCGCAAAGCGCAGTTGGGTGAAGCCTTCACCTTCGATCGCGAGACCTACCACTCCGACGGCACCTTCCGCAGTTCCACCCGTGGCTGGTTCACCTTCGGACACGCCACCTTCGCTCTGCTGTTCTTCTTCGGCCACATCTGGCACGGTGCTCGCACCCTCTACCGTGATGTGTTCGCGGGTATCGATCCTGACCTTGGAGAACAGGTCGAATTCGGTCTGTTCCAGAAGTTGGGTGACAAATCCACCCGTCGTCTGCCCGAGGGTTACTCACCCCCGGCAGGCACCCCTCTCAGCTGACCACTCCGGAGATCACAACCGATGGAAAGCTTCGCTTACATCCTCATCCTCGCTTTCACTCTCGGCACCCTCTTCTTTGCGGTTGCCCTGCGCGATCCCCCCAAGATCGGCAAGTGACATGACACTTCAAACCCCTGCTCCGGCAGGGGTTTTTTAGTCTCAAGCACACATTCATATCCCTCCAGTCTCACGGCCCTGAGCAGATAGTGGAGCACTCTCCCGCGAGACCCATGTGCAGGAGGCCCTTCTCAAAGGTCCTCAGCGTGTCTACACTCAGCACGCTTCAGAGAACGGGTTTTGCAGTGTCCGTCCTGCCAGCACAGTGATAGCCGGGTGCTCGAATCGCGGGCAGCCGATGCAGGTAGGAGTGTGCGTCGGCGACGCGAATGTCTCAACTGTGAATTTCGTTTCACCACCTATGAACGGGTGGAGACCATGCCAATCACGGTGGTCAAGCGCAGCGGCAACCGGGAAACATTCAGCCGCACCAAATTGCTAACAGGGTTGGTGAGAGCCTGCGAAAAGACAGGTTTAGATACCAGCCGACTGGAAATGCTGGTTGACGATATTGAACTGCAATTGCAGCAGCGCAATCAAAAGGAGATCAGCAGCCAGGACCTTGGCAACTTGGTCCTCGATGAACTCGGCGAACTCAGCGAGGTTGCTTACGTGAGGTTTGCCTCCGTCTACGGCAAGTTCAGCGGCGTCAGTGATTTCATGACGACGCTTGAAGCTCTCAAGCATCGTCAAAATCTGAAGCGGCAACTCGCTGAGATCAGCTGATAGGGTTGTGGATTGACGTTTGGCCTCGGCGGGCACAAGCGTTCAACCCTTTCATCCTGCCTTAGGCAGGCCGCCGCGTCTCCATGACCGTAACCCCCTCCTCTGAATCTGCTGCTCCTGAACAGGAGCAGGATCTGAACGCCACTGCAACACCAGCTGAAGCCGAGCAGGAAACCGGCCTGCTGGATGTGGAGCAGAGCCTTGATGCCATGGCCCAAGACCTGGCCGATGACATCCCCGAGGAGGTGCCCACTGCAGACGACGGCAACCGCGCGCCCAGCTCCAATAACGAAGACGTCGGTTTCACCATCGACGAGTTCGCTGCTCTACTGAGCAAATTCGACTACCACTTCAAACCCGGTGATGTGGTCAACGGGACCGTCTTCAATCTTGAGCCCAAGGGCGCTCTGATTGACATCGGCGCCAAGACAGCAGCATTCATGCCCCTTCCGGAGGTTTCGATCAACCGTGTCGAAACCCTTGAAGAGGTGCTTGAGCCCGGCGAAACAAGGGAGTTCTTCATCCTCAGCGAGGAGAACGAAGACGGTCAGCTCTCCCTCTCGATCCGCCGCATCGAATACCAGCGCGCCTGGGAACGGGTGCGTCAGCTTCAGAAAGAAGACGCCACCATCTACAGCGAGGTGTTTGCCACGAACCGCGGTGGTGCCTTGGTGCGCGTGGAAGGCCTACGGGGCTTCATCCCAGGCAGCCACATCAGCACACGCAAGCCCAAAGAAGAGCTGGTGGCGGAATTCCTGCCGCTGAAATTCCTCGAAGTCGACGAAGAGCGCAATCGTCTCGTCCTCAGTCATCGCCGCGCTCTGGTGGAACGCAAGATGAATCGCCTGGAGGTAGGCGAAGTCGTCGTCGGCACCGTGCGTGGCATCAAGCCCTATGGCGCCTTCATCGACATTGGAGGTGTCAGTGGTCTGCTGCACATCTCCGAAATCAGCCACGAGCACATCGAGACGCCGCACACCGTGCTCAACGTCAACGATCAAATGAAGGTGATGATCATCGACCTCGACGCCGAGCGCGGTCGCATCTCCTTGTCCACCAAGGCACTGGAACCAGAACCGGGTGACATGCTCACCGATCCCCAAAAGGTCTTTGACAACGCCGAGGAGATGGCAGCCCGCTACAAGCAGATGCTGATGGAGCAGGCCGACGAGGGAGATGGCCTCGGCATGCATCTCGACTGATTCAGCTCCCCCCCACCGATGCGGTGCTGTTCGACAAGGACGGCACCCTCTGCCGAAGTGACGGTTATCTCTGCGCTCTGGCCCAGGCCAGGGCGCAGTTTTGCGTTGAGCTGTGCGGCGAGCACAGCCTGATGGATCCCCTACTGCGGGCCTATGGAATGGCCAATGGCAGCCTGGATCCCACGGGTGCCACGGCAGTAGCCAGCCGCCACGACAACCTGATCTCCACCGCCACGGTGCTGGCTGCTGCAGGTCACAGCTGGGCAGAGGCACGGCGCTGGGCCGGCGAGGCGATGGCCCAGGCCGATCAGCTTTTGGCTGCTGACAAGGCGGCACGCACACCACCGACAGCAGGACTAGAGCAGTTACTGGAGCGCCTCGCCAAACAGGGCATCAAGTTGGCGGTGCTGAGTAGCGACACGGGACCCAGCCTGGAAGCGTTTCTACAGACCCATGGACTACGTCAGTGGTTCAGCGTTGTTCATGGATCGGATCGCGAGCCGCGCAAGCCCGATCCCGCAGCTGTTCTAGAGCTGTGCGCAGCATTACAAGTGAGTCCACAGCGCTGCGGCCTCATTGGTGATGCCGACGACGATCTGACCATGGCCCAGGCAGCTGGGATGGGCTGGAGCCTGGCCTACACCGCAGGCTGGCAGCGTCCCCTGAACCTGCAAGGCAGTCACGGGTCGTTGGCTTCATGGGCTGAGATGCCCGAGCTGTAACCTTCCCGCTGCTGCCAGAATCATTTGTCTCGGTACGTCTTTACCTCCGAATCCGTCACGGAGGGACACCCCGACAAGATCTGCGATCAGGTCAGTGATGCCGTTCTCGATGCTCTGCTGGCACAGGATCCCTCCAGCCGGGTGGCCTGCGAAACCGTCGTCAACACCGGTCTCTGTCTGATTACTGGCGAGGTCACAACCACAGCCAGGGTTGATTTCAACACCCTGGTACGCGGTGTGATCGAAGAAATCGGCTATAGCGGCGCACGAGCTGGTGGCTTCGATGCCAACAGCTGCTCGGTCCTGGTGGCCCTCGATCAGCAATCCCCCGACATTGCCCAAGGGGTTGATGAGGCCGATGACCACGCCGGTGATCCGCTCGACAAGGTTGGCGCTGGTGACCAGGGAATCATGTTCGGCTATGCCTGCGATGAGACCCCCGAGCTAATGCCCCTTCCGATCAGCCTGGCCCACAGGCTGGCCCGCAAGCTCTCTGAGGTGCGCCATAACAACACCCTTCAATACCTTCTGCCTGACGGCAAGACCCAGGTGAGTGTGGTCTACGAAGACGAGCGACCTGTGGCCATCGACACGATTTTGATCTCCACCCAGCACGTGGCCGAAATCGATGGCATCACCGATGAAAATGGCCTGCGTGAACGCATTGCTGCTGACCTCTGGACCCACGTGGTCGAACCGGCCACTGCAGATCTGGCACTCAAGCCCAGCAAGGAGAGCACCAAATATCTAGTGAATCCCACCGGCAAGTTTGTGGTGGGCGGCCCCCAAGGTGATGCCGGCCTCACCGGCCGCAAGATCATCGTTGATACCTACGGCGGCTATGCCCGCCATGGCGGCGGTGCATTCTCCGGCAAGGACCCCACCAAGGTGGACCGCTCCGCCGCCTACGCCGCCCGCTTTGTCGCCAAGGCCCTGGTAGCCGCAGGCCTCGCCCGCAAAGCAGAAGTCCAGCTGAGCTACGCCATCGGTGTGGCCAAGCCTGTCAGCATCCTGGTGGAGAGCTTCGGCACCAGCACCATGAGTAACGATGAGCTCACTGACCTGGTGCAGGCCAACTTCGACCTGCGCCCCGGCGCCATCATCGAAAACTTCAGCCTGCGTCGTCAGCCGCAGCAGCGCGGTGGTCGCTTCTACCAAGACGTAGCGGCCTACGGCCACTTCGGCCGCAGTGATCTCAACCTTCCCTGGGAAGACGTCGAGCTCATCGCCGCCAAGCTCAAAGGTTGAGCTAAGCAGCAGCCAGCATGAGCAGCCTCGAGCCGCTGGGCCTGGGACTTGACCTGGGAACGAGTGGTCTGAGGTTGGCGGTGGTCAATCAGCAACAGCAAGTGCTCCATGAGCAGGCCCTGGCATACCCAGGGCCTTTTCGTGATCCCCATAGCTGGCGCCAAGGATTCATCACCCTTTCAGCCTCAATTCCCGAGGATCTGAAGTTCAAGGTGGCCGCCATCGCCATCGACGGCACCTCGGGAACCCTGTTGGCTTGTAGCCGTAAAGGGGTGCCCCTCGGAGATGCCCTGGCCTACTGCGATGCCATCGCCGAGAAGACTGCTGCCGCTCGCCATCTGGTACCTGAGGGAGGCGCTGCCGCAAGCGCCAGCGGCAGCGTGGCACGTGCCTTGATGCTGCTGGAGCGACACCACTGGAATGGCCATCCCAGTGAGGTGCCCCTACTGCGCCATCAGGCCGACTGGCTGATGGGTTGGCTGCTGGGGAACTGGCACTGGGGAGAGGAGGGCAACAATCTGCGACTCGGTTGGGACCAGGAGCAGCAGCGCTGGCCTGAAGGCATCGCCGCTGCCGCCTGGAACCAGGCACTCCCAGTGATCAGCGCCAGTGGCAGCCGACTGGGGACTCTCTCAACAGAGGCTGCCTCAGCCCTAGGCCTGCCGAAGACCACGGAAGTGGTATCTGGCACCACCGACAGCAACGCCTCAGTACTGGCGGCCAATCCCGCCCCTGGGGATGGCGTGGCTGTCCTTGGCACCACCTTGGTGCTAAAGCAGTTCCACAGCAGTCCCCTGCACGGGCCGGGCATCAGCAACCATCGCCTCGCCGGTCGATGGCTCGTGGGCGGAGCCTCCAACACCGGCGCCGGGGTGCTGCGCCAATTCTTCAGCGACACGCAGCTGGTTGAACTCAGCCGTCAGATCGATCCCCAGCGCCCAAGCGGGCTACAGCTGCGGCCCCTGACTTGCCGGGGAGAGCGATTTCCGATCGATGACCCGCAGCTTGAACCAGTACTGGGGCCACGACCCATTAGTGATGCCCTCTATCTCCAGGCGTTGCTCGAGGGGCTCTGCACATTGGAGCGAGAGGGCTGGAAACGGTTGCGAGAACTGGGAGCACCACCGGTGCTGCGGGTGCTGAGCGTCGGAGGTGGAGCGCGCAATCCGCAGTGGAGCCAACTGCGGCGTCAGGCTCTTGACCTGCCGGTGCTGGATCGCAGCCGCACCAGTGCGGCCACGGCGATGGCCCGCTTAGCCCTCAAAGGAGCCACATCAACCAGCAGCTGAATGAAATCCCTCAGCTTGAAGCAGATCCGAGCAATCCATAGCCTTGTGGGTTGGCAATGCGGAAAGTTCTGGCTCTCTGGCAAAAATTTTGTTGCAGGCCAACCAGGTTGAGTGTTTCCAAAAGTGAATCCACGTAGGGTCCCGAGATCAAGCCCCCCTTGAGCAGCAATGGTCGTCATTAAGCCGAAGCGCGATTTCACTGATCTGAATCGTGTTTCCTTCACCGCGGACAACAGCAGCAAAATCCGTCGCGGCACAGCGATCAATCGCTACATGGAAGAGGGCAGCCAGGGGCAGCTGTTGAGCGATTCCGGCATCCCAGCAAGCAGCATTGCCGAATACAAGGAAAACCTCTGCTCGGCCATGGGCATTGGCATCGGCCCTCGCCATCACGAGGAATGCCCGTTCTCCTCAGTCAATGATCACTTCGCCGCCAGTGGAAACGGCGCCCTTGAGACCACCATCAGCGCGGCTTACAAGCAAGTCTTTGGCAACCTCGGATTGAGTGACAGCCAGCGCTGCACCGAGCTGGAATCTCAGCTCCGCAACGGTGAGCTCAGTGTGCGGGACTTTGTGGCTGGTTTAGCCAAATCGGACGTTTACAAGGCGAACTACTTCTTCAAGGTTTCTCCGATCCGGGGCATCGAACTGAACCTGAAGCACCTGTTGGGGCGCCCCCCTGTTAATCAGGCCGAAGTCAGCCGTTACATCAGCCTGATTGCTGAGCATGGTTTTGATGCCCTCGTGGATCAGATCACCCGCTCCGGTGAGTACCTCGAGGTATTCGGCACCGACACGGTTCCCTATGCCCGAGCCTTCAAATCAGAGGCAGGCTTCTACTGCTCGACCTTCATCAACATGGGCCAGGTCTGCCAGGCCAATTCCAACTCTGATAGCACTAGCGAGGGCCGCAGCTTGCTGGTAGTGGCACTCAATAATGCCCGCAGCCTTAGCAGCGACACCAACACCTACGACGTCTCGTCCTTCTCCTACTCCAAAGCCGTCACGGACCCAACCTCGCGCGCCTTCCAGCGGATGTACCAGTCCAAAACTGCCAAGACCTGGGCCTGAGTCTTCTCGAAAGCCTTTCAGCTCACTTGCTCAACGACTGCAACACAAGCATCGTGACCTCCTCGGTCCGATGCTTTTTTTGTCCCCATCGTCCCTTTACACGCCATGCCGACCAAGCCCCAAGAGGTGCTGTCCCTGCTGCTGTTTGTCGGGTTGGCGTGCTATGTGGGGTGGAGCGCAGTTCGGCTAGGTCTGCTGCTCTGGCATCGGTTCCTCTAAGCAGAACCTTCCCCATTGCGCTTCCTCCAAGTACGTCTTCATTCCCCATGGCGGCAGACCCTCTCAGTCCGGAAGTGAGCGCACGCATCTGCGCCCATATGAACGACGACCATGCTGATGCGGTGGTGGCCTACGCCCGCCATTACGGCGGCGTCAGCGCCCCCGTGCAAGCGCGCATGCTCGAAGTGCAGAGCGACGCCATGCTCCTTGAGGTGGACGGCACCACCTTGAGCATCCCCTTTGACCACCCCCTCAGCGACAGCGAAGACGCCCACCGCACCCTGGTGGCCATGCTGCGGGCCATGCCCCAGGGCTGATCGGTGGGCAGGTCCTGCCCTGTCCCAGGGCCTTCACTTCAGCCCCCGTGGCCATGGCTTAAAGTCTGTGCTTGCCCAAAAGGGCTTGCCGGGATAGCTCA
>CAJWXK010000046.1 GCA_913048995.1 uncultured Synechococcus sp.
AGCCATGCCGTTGTTGGCGCGCTTGCCGGTGAGTTGGCAGACCCGAGACATGACTTCAACTTCTGACGAACTAATTTTGGACGAGTGCCCAAGCAAACATCCTATCAACCTCTGGTCACTGCAAACGCTCTCCGCTTTGTTCGTCAAACCAGAGCTCTCGCTCCTGGTCCCAGTTCACACGAAGCTCTGCTGGTGGGGTCCAATCGGCTGAAGTCAGCATTTTCAACGGACCGCGCTTGGTCTCCAGGGTGAGCAGTTGTTGGTTCCCTAGCCACTCACGATCGATCAGTCTCGCTTCAAGGCCGCCAGTATTGACGCTGCGGATGTGTTCTGGACGCAGGGCCAGCTGATGGCCTTGTTGAGGGAGAAGCAGGTTGATTGCTGGACGGCCGAGAAATCCAGCGACAAAGCGATTGGCAGGTTGGTCATAGAGATCACGGGCCGTTCCGAGCTGTTGGATCACGCCGTTGCTCATGACAGCGATTCGATCTGCGATACCCATGGCTTCCTGCTGATCATGGGTGACGTACAGAACTGGATGTCGGCCGCCGCAAAGCAAACGACGCAGCTCAGGTCTCAAGCTGTCTCGTAGTTGTGCATCAAGATTGCTCATCGGTTCGTCCAGCAGAACGATGTCGGGTTGCCGTAGGAGTGCTCTGGCTAGAGCCACTCGTTGACGCTGTCCGCCTGAGAGCTGTGCTGGTCTGCGGTGGCGAAGTTCCACCAGTTGCAGCAGCTCAAGAATCGTGCTGATTCGTTTGTGCCTCTCTGCTGCATTCACCCTCCTGATTTCAAGCCCCAGCTCAAGGTTCCCCTGAACGCTGAGGTGGGGGTACAGCGCATAGCTCTGGAACACCATCCCGACCTGCCGGCGCCCTGGATCGAGTCGGGTGATATCCCTTCCTTGCAGCCAGATCCTGCCAGTGCTGACAGGGTCCAGTCCCGCCACTAAGCGAAGGGTGGTGGTCTTGCCGCATCCACTTGGGCCGAGCAAGGCCAGGCACTCACCTGCAGGAACTTCCAGACTGATCTCTCGCAGGAGAGATCGCGTACCTAATCGTCTGCTGATGTTCTCGAGCTGTAGGCCGCTACTGCTCATCCCTTAACGGCTCCCTGGGTCAGGCCGGAAACAATGGCTCGCTGGAACACCAATACAAGCAGCAGTAGCGGGAGACTGCCCAGAACCGTTGCAGCGGCAAAGGCGCCGTAGGGGACGGCATAAATCGAAGAGCCGGCGATGCGGGCCATGGCCGTTGGCAGAGTCAGCAGCTCGCTGCGGCTGATCCACGTCAGTGCGATGGGGTACTCATTCCAGCTGAAGAGGAACACCAGAATCGCTGTGCTGGACAGTGTCGGTGCCAGCAGCGGCAGAACGATTCGGTGGAGACGTTGCCCAAGGTTCAAACCCTCCAACCTTGCAGCGTCCTCAATCTCGTTGGGGAGATCTGCAAGGCCCGCCTGGAGCAGGAGTATGGCCAGAGGTAGGGATAGCCCGCTGTATGGGACCGCCAGGGCAAGCAACTGATTACCCCAGCCCAGCTGACGCGCCAGTTCCAGCAGTGCGAGGAACAGCAAGACGTAGGGAAAGATCGCTGCTGCTACAAGCAAAAGCAGCAGCCCACGCTTCAGTGGGGCCGCCTGCTGGCGCAAGCCGTAGGCCGCTGGCACAGCCAGCGCGAGGGTTAAGCCTGTCGTGGTCATCCCCACAACAGCACTATTGAACATGTAGCGCCAGAAAGCAGGTGAGCTCTGCAGAACAATGCGGTAGTTCTCCAAAGTCCAGCCGCTGGTCAGATTCCCTCCCACTAGTGCGTCAGGGGTTCGGAAGGAGGTTTGAAGTTGCCACAGCAGCGGCAGCAGGCTCCATAAAAGAAGTCCAGCCACGATGATTGGCCGACGCGGGTTCATGTCAGCTCCTGCTGCCGTTCAAACCTCCGTTGAACCAGAAGCACAATTGCGCTCAACGCCAGCAGCAGTAAGAACATCCCCAGCATCACCGCAGCGCTGTATCCAAAGTCCAGGAAGCGCATGGCATTGAGATAGGCGTAAAGCGCAAGGCTTTCCGTGCTCCCAGCGGGGCCCCCATCTGTGAGCACCTGAATGAGATCAAATACCCCCATGGCCTGAGCCATCCGGAACAGGCAGCAGAGACCGAGGTAAGGGATCAGCAGAGGCAGTGTCAGTCGGCGAAGACGTTGCCAGGGGTTGGCTCCCTCTAGGCGCATGGCCTCTTCAAGATCACTCGGGATTGACTGCAGCCCGGCTAGCAACAGCAGAGCGACAAATGGGGTGGTCTTCCAGACATCAGCCAGAACGCTGAAAAGCCATGTCGTGGAAGGGGTCGAGAGAAAGCCCTGACTGGGAAGGCCTAGTAGCAGCAGCAGTGCGTTGATTGGCCCATGGGGGTCATTAAAAATCCAGCGCCAGCCCAGAGCCATCACTGTTGTGGGTAATGCCCATGGCAGCAGGCACAGGACCCTCAACAGTCCTCTCCCTGGACCCCTTTGATGCAAGGCAAGTGCCAGCGCTAATCCCAGGAGTAATTCCAGTCCCACCGATACCCCGGCGAATCGCAGGGTCTGCAAAGCGTCCTGCCAGAAGCGGCCGTCGCTCAGCAGACGGCTCCAATTGGCTCCCCCATTCGGGATGGCAACCAGGCCGGTGATGACGGAGTCGGCATGAAAGCTGAGCCAGCCGTAGCGCAGCAGCGGCCAAACGAAAACGATTGCAAGGAGTACTACGGCCGGTCCCAGGAGCAGCAGAGACAGGTCTTGACCTCTTCTTTAACCCTTGATCTTTGTTCGTGACGAACGGTTGATTGGTGAAATGGTTTATAAAATTCACAAAACTAAATCAAGATGGAGACAGACCTCTCAGCGCTTTACCAGCTTCTCGGTTCACGTGATCGCCCGGTCCTGCCTTCTGGAGAACACAGGGCGGTACTTGGCTGTGGGTACGTGGGGCAGACACTTGCAAGGCAGTGGCGCGCTCAAGGCCATGCAGTGACTGGAACCACTAGGCGGGCTTCACGGCTTGAATCCCTGTCTCAGACCCTTGATGAGGCCATCCTCTTTGACTCGGAATCAGGCAGAAATGATCTGAGTTTTATCAATAGTGTCGATTGTCTGGTGGTGGCTTTGGCCCCTACTGGTCAACAGCACGTTGATCTTGATACCTACCGATCTGTCTTTAGTCGAGGCATCGATCAGATTTGTGCTGCGATTAAGGCCCGCCAGTCCTCCTCTCCATTGACTGTGATTCAGCTCAGCAGCTGTGGCTTGTATGGCGATCACGGTGGGGCATTGACTTGTGAGCAGTCACGGATTGACTTGCTTCATCCCATTAATGCTCTTCTTGCGGGATCAGAATCCAAGCTGCAGGAGTTGCGCAGTGATCAGGTCAGCGTCTCGACCCTGAGGCTCGGTGGCATTTACGGTCCCGGCCGTGAAATCCCCGAGTGGTTGTTGGCTGCTGCCGGTCAACAAGTTGAGCGTTGTGGTCACCATGTGCCGTGCTGGGTTCATCGCGATGATGTGGTTCAGGCTGTGGATCTCATTGCTGCAAAGAACTTGAGCGGTCTTTACAACGTTGTTGATGACCTTCAGCTCAGCAAGCAGACCATTACCGATCTCCTGTGTTCAGCCATTGGTTTGCCGCGGGTGGATTGGATGGGCTCCGAGCGTGAGCAGCGTGTACTCCATGCAGCTGTCTCGAATCAGGCAATTAAACGTCTTGGTTTTCAGCTTAAGTACTCATCAATGATTGACTGGTATCTGGCCAGCCGATCAGCAGCGGTTTAATTCTCATTACCAGCTGCAGCCTGCATCAACAGCGTGCTTTGTTGCTGAAGTCCAGTCATAGCCTGATCCACTGTTTCGTTGGTCGTGAATAGATTGCTGAGTCGTCTCTGTAGCAAATCACTTAATTGCGCATAGAGCGGTGTTTCTGGTCTCAGTACTGCATGGTCTAGGGCCGCATGCAACAGCGGAAGCAGGGGTTCTGCTGAGATCAGTGACTCATCCTCATAAATTTCGCTCAAGGTCGGTGGGTAGCCATGACTCAAGAAGAGTTTCTTCTGCACCTCTGCCGAAGTCAGCCACCGAACCACCTCAGCAGCTTCTTCGGGATGTTTCGTCCCTTTGAGCAAACTGAGTCCCCAGCTTCCCTGTGTGGCAGCGGCATCATGTCCCGGGGCAGCTACGGGAAGTGTCACCCCAACCTTTCCTGCCAATGCACTACCTGGTTTTTCCAGTTCCGCCCAGGCGTAGGGCCAGTTGCGCATGAACAGCGCATCTCCGGCAGCAAAGCTCTGCAGAGTCTCTGATTCACTCATGTTGACCACAGCTCGAGGGCTGATGCCTTCATTGATCAATCCTTTGAGCCATGAGGCGGCCTTTTTTGCAGCTGGATCATCCAAAGCCGGAACGCCGGGTTCTGGTCCATGGATCCATTGTCCACCAAAACCATGCAAGACCTCAAGGAAGACACAGCTGAGCCCTTCGTACTGGCGCCCCTGCCAGACGTAACCCCAGCGGATGCTCCCTTGCTTTTGCAGTTGTCGGGATTGTTCAACAAGTTCTGTGGTGTTTCGCGGCGGTTGCTCTAGGAGATCTTTCCGGTAAAAAAGCAAGCCTGTGTTGGCGAGCAGTGGCATCCTCCAGAGATGTCCACTGAAAGTATTCCCGATCCGAGCCCCTGGCAGTAGTGGGTCTAAGGCTTGTTCGCCAAGCCAGGGTTCCAGTGGCAGTAACCAATCAGCGGCAACGTATTTAGGTGTCCAGGTGACATCCATTAAAAGCAAGTCATAGGGGGTGTCCCCTAACAGCAGACTGCTAATGGCAAGATCTGAAATGGCTTCGGTATTGAGCGGTCCCCTTTCAACTTTGAGCCTGATGTGGCTTTGCTTGTTGTTGTAATCAGCGACAAGTTCTTCCGTTGCAACAGCAAACGGTGCCGGCATCAGAATGCTGACCTCAACTGGTTCAGCAGCCCCAGCCGGGGAGGCACAGATGATCCAGAAGGCCATGAGTAAGGCCATGGCCGACCTCAACCATGACCTTGGTGGTGGTGCTTTTGCTGTGCTCAGAGACCTCGCTCCATCAGCTGACCCATCAGATCACTGCTGCGTTGTTGGAAGCCAGCAAGTTCATTGGGCTCCAATCCACCGACTGACAATTTGGCCATCTCATAGAGGTGTCGGCTGAGTTTCTCTGCTAACTCCTGAGTCGGTGAGCTGCCAGCCTCGGTGACCAATGCGCCCGCGCGGAGCTTCTGCAATCCCTCAACTAAACGATGGCGGAGGTTGACGAGCAAGACATGGTGCTCGGGTAGTCCTGGTAGCCGCTGCTCCATTAGGGCTCCCATGTCGTTCATCCGGCGCATCTGCTCGGGTAAGAGGATGAGAGCCGCCGGTGCATTGTCTCCTTTGAGCGCCTGAACCTGCACGGTGACCTTCTCATTTCCTAGGGAACTCTTGAAGAGATCCCGCAGGCTCTCGCTGCTGTCTTTCCCATCGGCGTCGCTGAGGCTGGAGTCTTTCTCCTGCAGGGATTCGTCAAGTTCGGCATCGACCCGCTGGAAGGTCAGTTCCTCATGGCGGTATTCAAGCCAGGGGATGAATTGGGTATCGATAAAGGTGTCTGCCAGGAGCACTTCAGCGCCCTGCCCTTGCCAAAGGGCCAAGGCACCAGCCTGACCGGCCTCATCAGTGCAGTAGAGGATGCGCTTGTCTTGATCAGTGCTCAGGCGTGAGCGGTACCCAGCCAGAGTGGTGAAGCGCTTGCCGCCCTCGGCCTCCACTGGATCTGGGTTTTCACCGACTCCGCCGGCAGCAGTGGTGCCATAGAGGACAAGCTCGGTAACTTGGTCGGCAAACTTTTCATCCTCCATGGCTCCGATCTTGATGAAGGGAGCCAAGGATTCCCAGCTCTCGGCGTAGCGCTTGGGTTCATCGCGGTGAAGTTGCTTGAGACGATCACCCACCTTCTTGGCGACAAAGCCGCCGATTGAGCGCACACGACGGTCGGTCTGTAGCGCTGAACGGCTCACATTCAGTGGGATGTCTGGTGAATCAATGACGCCGCGCAGCGGCAGGAGGTACTTGGGCACCACCTCTTTGATGGAGTCGCTGACGAAAACTTGGTTGCAGTAAAGTTTGATCTCCCCTTTTTCCCAGTCAGCGCGACCGGTGGATTTAGGGAAATAGAGAATGCCCTGGAGGTTGTAGGGATAGTCAGTGTTGAGGTGCACCCACAGCAGTGGATCACCTTGGAACGGATACAGATAACGGTAGAGCTCGATGTAGTCCTCGTCGCTCATCTCCCTTGGGCTTTTGCGCCATGGAGCCTCTCGCTTGTTCACTGCCTCCCCTTCCAGCTGGACCTCAACTGGCATGAAATCGCAATAGGTGCTGATCAGGGTGCGGATGCGGGAAGGTTCGATGTACTCCATCTCTTCTTCCTGCAGGTGCAGGATTACATCGGTGCCCGGTTCACTCCGCTCAGCGGCCTCAAGACTGAAATTGGGTGAGCCGTCGCAGCTCCATCGCACCGCCTGAGCATCAGGTCTGGCACTGAGACTGACCAGTTCCACCTGGCTGGCCACCATGAAACTGGAGTAAAAGCCAAGTCCGAAGTGGCCGATGATCGCATCGCCTTCACTTTTGTACTTCTCCAGGAACTCTTCGGCGCTGCTGAACGCCACTTGGTTGATGTATCGCTTGACTTCATCGGCGGTCATGCCGATGCCGTTGTCACTGATGGTGACTGTCTTGGCCTCACGATCGATGCGGATGCTGATCAGTCCTTCAGGTCCTTCACTGCAATCACCGGCCATGGCCGCCATGCGGCGCTTATTGATCGCATCGGTGCCGTTGCTGACCAGCTCCCGAAGAAACACCTCATGGCCGCTGTAAACGGCCTTTTTGATGATCGGGAAGATGTTCTCGGTATGGATCTGAATCTGGCCCTGCTCGAGCACCGACATGAGCTGCGTGGTTACTGAACCCTGAACCTAGGGAGTGCCCGGGTATGACTCAATGGCTTCGATGGCGAGAAGCCCGAACTGTTTGGTCCTTCAGTTGGTGGTTTGCAGATCTGGACGCTCTTCCGGAACGATCGCACCCTCCACAGGGCAGACCTGAAGGCAGATGCCGCAGTCAATGCAGGTCTGGAAGTCAATCCAATAGAAGGCGGTGCCCTTGCTGTTTGCCCCTTGGCCTGGGTGAATGCAGGCGACTGGGCAGGCATCGACGCAATCAGCAATGCCCTCGCACACATTGGTGACGATGGTGTGGGCCACTAGATCGATTTCGATGCCTGCTGATCTTAAAGATCAGCTCAGCCAAACCAGCTTCCCCCCGCGCATGACAGCGATCTGTTCAGCGTCCATCTGGCTGGTGCATGGGTCCGGCCAGAGCTCGGCTCTTTGCCCTTGACGATGGATCTCTTGCAGCCGGTCCAGCGCTACCTGTAGCTGTTCGCTGCGGCTAAACGCCACCAGCTGCACCGCTTCTCCGTCACTGCCGGGCAGGGCGCTGCGGCTTTGCAGCAACTGGCGCAGGCCCTCGACTGCAAAGCTGAAGCCGACGCCTGTGGCCTGATCATCACCAGGGGTGAAGCGCTGCACCAGCCGGTCGTAACGACCGCCGCTGGCGATGGCTATCGGAGCATGGTCCCCTTGACAGACAAGTTTCACCATTAAGCCGTCATAGAGCTCGAAGTCGGGGTGGAAGGTGGGGTCGAGCTGCAGGCGGATTCCCTGCTCAACTGCCTGCCGCTGAATCGCATTGACCAGTTGTGAGATCTCATGCAGCAGCGAGGAAGTGCTGCCCAGCATCTGTTCGAGCTGAGCCAGTACGTTGTGCGGTTCGCCGCGTAGGTCCATCACCGCGAGATAGCGCTGCGCCAGCCCTGGCTCTAGATCCATTGCTTTAAGGCTGACCCGATCAAGGGCGCAAAGCACATGACGCAAAGCAGGTTGCTGGGCTTCGGGAGCACCACTGAGCAGCAGCTCAAGCAGGCCCTGGTGCCCGATTAGCAGCGTCGGGGACTGGTCCGCACTGAAGGGAAGCCCTCTTGCCGCATCAAGTAGCAGGCGGAGCAATTCGCTGTCCCCCGCCAGTCCAGGGGCACCCATGAGTTCGACGCCGCTCTGCAGGTCCTCTGCGATTCGGATGCCCTGATCTTCAATCCGTTGAGCCTTGAAGGTTGATCCGCGGTAGTGCAGCCTCAGCGGCCGAGGCATTGCAGCCAGACGGGTACAGGCTGCCCTGGCAATGCTGGCCGTCATTTCCGGCCTCAGGCCAAGTGGCTCATCAGCTACCACCTGGAGCACCTGGCTGGATTCAATCGCCCCACCCGCTTCAAGGGTGTCAAGACGCTCAAGGCTCGGAGGCATCACTTCCGCATAGCCCCAGCGGTTGTAAACGGCAGCCAGTTGTTCACAGATCCAGCGGTTGGCGCCGACATCACGGGGGAGCAGGTCCTGGGCACCACTGGCGGGCTGAAGGGCCATTGCATCGCTGTAGCTGCGGCCAGATCCTATGGACCGGTGTGCCGTCTCAACTTGTTGCAGTCGGGATGGAGGCGTTGTAAAGCTCAGGCGGAAGTGGCTTGCACTGGGCCAGGCCGTCAATCAATGCACTTTGCAGCGTTTCTGGACAGGCCAGCACACGCCCGTTGCTCAGATCGAGTGGTTGGCCGCTGTAGTCGCTAACTACACCACCAGCGGCTTCGACCAACGCCACACCGGCTGCGAGATCCCAAGGCTGAAGCCCCCGCTCCCAGTAGCCATCAAGGCTGCCTGCCGCGACGAAGGCCAGATCGAGTGAGGCAGCACCCCCACGGCGGACTCCATGGGTGATGTGGGAGAAGTGGCAGAACTCGGTGTAGTTGTTATCTACAACTTCACGGCGGTCATAGGCGAATCCCGTCACCAGCAGGGCATCACTGAGTGAACTGCAGGTTGAGACTTGTAGTGGTTCACCGTTGCAGGTAGCTCCCAGCCCACGACCGCCGCGGTAGTGCTGCTGCACCCCTGGAGCCACCACAGATCCAAGTATTGGCCTGCCGAGATGCAGTAATCCAACTGAGCAGGCAAAGAACGGAAAACCGTGGGCGTAGTTGGTGGTGCCATCGAGTGGGTCGACGCACCACTGCAGTTCCTCGCTGCTGCCTTGGGATAGACCGCTTTCCTCTGCCAGTACACCGATGTCTGGTGTCCTCTCAGCAAGCACCTTGAGGACGGCCGCTTCTGCGGCGAGGTCTGCCTCGGTGACCAGATCACCGGGGCGGCCCTTGCTACGGATCTGGTTAAGGGATCGCCAATGCGCAGAGAGCGCTTTCCCTCCAGCATCGGCCGCTTCGCTGGCCACCTCCAGCAGCTGCTGCCAGTCCATGCTCATTCCTCTTCCAGGGGGATAGCCCGCCGCACCTGGCCTTTGCCAAAGGCATTGCCAAATTGCAGCATGTAGACCTCATCTTCGTCTTGGGTCTCGACGGTCAATGGTCCTTGGACCCTGGCGACGCAGAGCAATCCGTAGCCTTGGCGCCGTAGATCCTGGGATAGGCCAAGGGCTTCACGCTGATCAAGTTCTCCGCTCAACACGCGCACTGCACAGGTGGTGCAGCATCCATTTCGGCAGCTGAAGGGCAATGGCTTGCCTGCGGCTTCGAATCCTTCGAGCACGTAGCGGCCCTCCTCGAGCTCGGCCTGAAGCACCGTGCCGTGTTGCCGGTCGTGGACAGTGACCGTGTGTCGCACACTCATGGATTGCGGCGAAGTTGGACTGCTAGGTTGCCAGCTGCACAGCAGGACTGTGCCGGGGAGAGGTGGCCGAGTGGTCGAAGGCGCAGCACTGGAAATGCTGTATAGGGGCAACTCTATCGAGGGTTCGAATCCCTCCCTCTCCGTTCCTATTTCGTGATCTGAATACCCCTTTGTCTCGGTATCTGCCCTAGGGCGACCGAAGCAAACCCTGGAGACGGATCAACAGATCCGTTCCATATTTATTTTTCATTAATCTGATTCCTTTCACGGTTTTCCGCACAGATACCCGGGTAGTCCCTCCTGTTGATGTGGACCGAAAAGCAGAGTTCGACGAGCACGTCAATATCGGTGATTTGTGCACGGTCTGCCTTGTCACCAGCGTGACGTCGGATCTGGGAATGTTCTTCGAGTCCATTTTTTCATTGGCCTGTGCATCAGCGAATTGATTAACTCCTGGATGACTCAACTAGACAAGTTCTCGAATATCACTACAGATAGGAAGAGTTGTTTGCCTGCTGAAAAGTAACTAGAGGCAGATGCTCGAAATCTATTCAATAGGTGCTTTTCCTGCTGTTTCCCGTTTTAGCCGAACCGGCCGCTGATGTATTCCTGCGTGGCTTCTTGTTTGGGGTTGTTGAAGATGTTTGCCGTTTCGTCGAATTCCACTAGATAGCCGACTTTGCCAGAACCACCTTCAACGGCAATTGCGTTGTAGAAAGCCGTCATGTCGGAGACCCGAACCGCCTGTTGCATGTTGTGGGTCACGATCACGATCGTGAACTCCTTTTTGAGTTCGTGCATCGTCTCTTCTACTTTCAAGGTCGAGATCGGATCAAGCGCTGAGCAGGGCTCATCCATCAAGATCAGGTCAGGCTGGGTTGCGATGGTACGGGCGATACAAAGGCGTTGCTGCTGACCGCCGGAGAGGGAATAGCCGCTTTCGTTGAGCTTGTCCTTGCACTCGTCCCAGACCGCGGCCCGACGTAGAGAACTCTCCACAAGCTCGTCCATGTTGCCGCTGTAGCCGTTGATGCGGGCGCCGAAGGCGATGTTCTCGTAAATGCTCTTGGGGAAAGGGTTCGGGCGCTGGAAGACCATGCCGATCCGGCGGCGCACTTCCACTGGATCAATATTGGGTGCGTAGAGGTCTTGACCCTCATAGATCACCCGGCCCTTGAGGCTGCAGCTAGGGATGAGGTCATTCATGCGATTGAAACACCGCAGCACCGTGCTTTTGCCGCAACCGGAGGGTCCGATGAACGCGGTCACCTTGCCCCGAGGAACCTCGAGGAACACGTTCTTGACGGCCTCAAATGATCCGTAGCTGATTGTCACATCGTCACAGGTGAGCGCCACCTCTTCCTCAGGCACCTCAGCGATGTGGCTGGAGAACGTCATGGGTTGAGAAGCAGGAATTGCTCTTTAAAAAGTCTGACAGTGGGGGCTTAACGCTGGGCAAAGCTGGAAATCCAACGGGCAAGCAGGTTCATCCCCAGAATCATCACCACCAGCACAACGGAGGCGGCCCAGGCCAACTGAACCTGTGCTTCGTAGGGCATGATCGCGTAGTTGAAGATCATGACTGACATCGTCGCCATCGGCTCCAGCAGCCCGTCGGGCCAGTAGGGGGAGAAGAAGGCTGTGAAGATCAATGGAGCCGTCTCGCCTGCAGAGCGGGCGATTCCTAGAACCACTCCGGTGGCAATCGGCGCAATAGCGGATGGAACCACAAGCTTGACGGTGGTGACGAATTTGGAGGCTCCCACGCCCAAGGCAGCCCAGCGCAGTTCCTCGGGCACCAGCTTCAGCCCTTCATCGGTGGTCTTGATGATGGTGGGCAGCATCAGTACAGCCAGGGCCAGGCCACCGGCGACAGCTGAGAAGGTGCTGCCGAAGAGAACTCGGCTGGAGACAATCAGGCCATAAATGAACACACCAGCAATGATTGAGGGAACACCCGCCAGAACATTGGTGCCGAAGCGGATGAACTCAGAGATTCGGTTGTTGTCTCCATACTCCGATAGATAAATACCGCCGCCAACTCCAATGGGGATGGCGAACAGGCAGGAGAGGCCTGTGACGACAAAGGTGCCCAAAAAAGCATTGCCGATGCCGCCTCCCATGTCCTGACCGGGCACGGGGGGCAGCTCAAAGAACATCGCCGGTCTTAGGAAGGCGAAGCCCTGGACTAACACATAGCCGATCACAGCGATCAGCGGGATAATCGCGATCACCGCAAAAATGCAGGAAATCGATGTGAGCAGAAGGTTGCCCTGGTTGCGGATCAGGCTTGGTTTGAAGAGTAGATCGGCAGTCTTAACACTATGGGAAGTCATCGAATCACTCGTACTGGAGGGCAAGGCGCTTGACAATCCACTGGGCCAGCACATTCACAAAGAGTGTGATGACCATCAGCACAAGAGCCGCATACATCAGTGCTGACATCTGAAGGTCACCTGCTTCGCCAAATTGGTTGGCAATTAGTGATGCAATCGTGTTGCCCGGTGCGAACCAAGAGATATTGAAAGTCGTTTGGTTGCCAATGATCATCGTCACGGCCATGGTCTCGCCCATGGCCCGGCCGAGCGCAAGCATGATTCCGCCGATGATGCCTGAGATGGCAGCTGGGATCATGACTTTCAGGATCGTTGTCCAGCGAGTGGCGCCAACTCCATAGGCCGCTTGCCGCAAATCTTTCGGCACTTGGTTAAGCGAATCACGGCTGACTGCGGTGATAATTGGCAATAGCATCACCGTCAGGATTAGTACTGCTGGCATCACTCCAGGACCTGAGGGATTGGTGCTGAAAAATGGAATCCAGCCCAGCACGTTGTGAATAAACTGCAGGATCGGGCGGATGAATGGCTCAAGCACGAAGATCGCCCAGAGACCTAACACGACAGAAGGTATGGCAGCCAATAGCTCGACCATGTTGGAAATCACCGTCCGAACCTTGGATCCAATGAAATCCTCTGTCAGGAAAATGGCGGTGCCGACTCCAAGGGGTACGGCAAACACCAGAGCCAACAGTGAGGTCAGCAGGGTTCCGTAGATCGCGGTGAAGGCGCCGTAGTCATCTTGAACCGGGTCCCAGGTGGAGCTGAAGGCAAAGTTGACACCGAAAGTTTTGATCGCTTCCCAGGCCTGGCTACCCACAACCAGAAAGATTCCGAGCAGGATCAGGGCCACCATCAGCGCCAAGATCATCACCAGAGAGCGGAAGCTGT
>CAJWXK010000047.1 GCA_913048995.1 uncultured Synechococcus sp.
TGCCCCATAAAGTTTGTCTTAATTTTTGAGAGTTTCAGTGGCGGTGAGGCAGCCCCTGCAGGCAGACCAGCTCACCCAGTAGTGGCTTCGCAGAAGAAGCACAGAGAGCCAAGCTGCTGTACAACAGCACCTGAATCTTCCCCGGGCCACCCTACAGAACCTTTTCTCGGCATCATCCACGGCCAGTGAACGAGAACGGACATGATTCTCTGAAATCATGTCCAACAAAAATTAGACTGAAACCAATCACATTTATCATCATTCAATCCAGTCAGTATTGATTTATCCAATAGCATCAAATTTTCGATGCTACGTGAAAGACATAAATCACAATTAATCCTCAGTTTTTAATGCCCAGCCAAGCTCTTCGCCGGCATGGAATGGCACCAACTCATCAGATGGATCAACATTATTTCCACCAAGTTGCCTTGGCACCTGCTGGATCCGGCGCTCCAGGGTGATGACCTCTGAATTAACAGCAAGCCCATAAAAGCGAGGACCATTGAGGCTGGCGAAAGCCTCAAACTTTTCCAGAGCTCCCTCTTGCTCAAAGACAGTGGCGTAGCTCTCTAAAGCCACTGGTGCGTTGTAGATCCCCGCGCACCCACAGCTTGTCTCCTTGCCAGAGCGGGGATGAGGAGCAGAGTCGGTCCCGAGAAAGAAGCAGGACATACCGCTGGTCGCGGCCTTACGGAGCGCCTGTCGATGTTGCTCTCGCTTCACCACGGGCAGGCAATAAAAGTCACTGCGCAACCCACCGATGAACATCGCATTACGGTTGATATGCAAGTGATGGGGCGTGATTGTTGCTGCTAGGCGGGGGTCAGCGGCATCACCGACGTACTCAACCGCCTCTGAGGTGGTGATGTGCTCAAGCACCACCCGCAGTTCTGGGAAACGGCGCCGTAGTGGGATCAGATGGCGCTCAATAAACACAGCCTCCCGATCAAACACATCAACATCAGAATCAGTCACCTCTCCATGGATCAGCAGTGGCATGTCAATGGCCTGCATACGCTCAAGCACAGCGGTGATCTGACTGAGATCACTTACCCCAGCAGCGGAGTTAGTGGTGGCATTAGCGGGATAGAGCTTGGCGGCGGTGAACACACCCTCCTGATATCCGTGTTCCAGCTCATGAGGACTGATGGAATCGGTCAGATAAGCCGTCATCAGTGGTGTGAAGTTCATCTCCGCAGGTAGAGCAGATTTAATCCGCTCGCGATACGCAATCGCTGCCTCCACTGTGGTGATCGGTGGACGCAGATTGGGCATCACAATCGCGCGCGCGAACTGACGTGCAGTCGCTGGAAGCACGCGCTCAAGCATTCGACCATCGCGCAAGTGCAGATGCCAGTCATCCGGGCGACGCAGCACCAGCTCAGTTGCTCTCTGCTCAGAAGCCATCAATCAGGACTGCATCATCGTCTCGGCAAGGGCCAGCTGTCGCGGTAGGCAGATCTTCTCCAGGTCATAGCGCTCAATGGCCGTTTGCCGGGCGCAGTCACGTAATGCCTGGTAGTCCCCTCGATTCTCCAAAATCTGCGCCACCTGCTGAGCCAAAGCTTCGCTGTCAAAAAAATCTATGAGCAGGCCATTCACTCCAGGTTCGATCACCTCTTCCACTGGTGGAGTGGAGGAACCAAGCACCAGGGCGCCGCAGCTCATGGCCTCAAGCATGCTCCAACTCAACACAAATGGATAGGTCAGATAAACGTGACAAGCGGAGACCTGAAACAGATTGTGCAACACACCATGGGGGACCCGCCCAACGAAGTGCAGCCTGTCGGTATCAATGTGATCGCCCACCTCCTTGAGTAAAACCTGCTTCCAGGTACCACCCCCCTTGGGAGCTGCGCCGTAACTCACCTCTTCTCCTCCTACCACGATCACATGGCAGTTCGGCCGCAGCTTTTGCAGCCGAGGCAAGGCCCGCATGAAGCTATGAAAGCCTCGGTAGGGCTCGAGATTGCGAGCCACAAAGGTGACTACTTCATCACCAAGGCGAAAACAATGGTTGCCGCGCTGCAGCGTGACCGTGGCATCAGCCTTGGGGGCGATGGCCTCGGTATTGATGCCTTCGTGGATGACCTCAACCCGGTCTCGGAATTCAGCTGGCGCTGTTGAGGCCTGCCACTGAGTAGGGGCAACTGCCACATCAAATTCATGGAACGCCTGCAGCTGGGGCGCCCGTCTTAGTCGTAGGCGGGTACGACGTCGCCAGCTGCTGTCCTCAAATTCCGGATCAAAGCCGTAATCACCACCTTCTAGCTGATAGACAAATTCCAGCTGGTGCCAGACGGGGGTGTTGGGAAACACATCCTTGATCGCCATCAGCTCACCCCAGCCCGGGTGACCAATCACCAGATCAGGAGTAATGCCTTGCTCCTTCAAGCGAAGCGCTTGCTGAGCAACGGCATCGGCCCGCAGACACTTGGTCTGCAGATCTCTTGCCCAGGGATGAACCTTCTCCTGGGACGGTTGTTTTGGCAGTCCATAACGCTGCAGATTGATCTCTGGAAGACCTGGGGCCTGCGCGGCAGCAATGGCATGGCAGTGATGCCCCATCGCCAGGAGCCGTGGCGCCAGGTGACGGAACTGGCCAGGAAAGTTCTGGTGAATGAAAAGAACCGACCCGGCCACAGGATCCGAAACACTCCATGGGTTCTAGGCGGACTGCAGCTCAGTGCAAGGGGCGAGGGCAACTCTGCTTTGACGTACGGTCTCAGCCTTGACAGACACCGTTGCTGTGAGCCGTTCTGCACCCACGCTCAGTGCCCAGTGGCTGAGCAATCCCCAGCGCGATGTGCTCTCGGGCTTGGTGGTGGCCTTCGCGATGATCCCCGAGGCCATTGCCTTCTCCGGCATCGCCGGAGTGGATCCTCAAGTCGGGTTATTCGGTGCCTTCTGCCTGTCGCTGACCATTGCCGTGGTGGGGGGCCGGATGGCCATGATCACCTCGGCCACGGGCTCCACGGCTCTACTGATGACAGGTCTGGTGGCCACCGGCAATGCCCGCGGGGAAGGCCTGGGCCTGACCTACCTGCTGGTGGCGGGCATCGTCACCGGCGTGCTGCAGATCCTCTGGGGCTACCTGCGTCTGGCCTATCAGATGCGCTTTGTGCCCCAGGGGGTACTCAGCGGCTTTGTGAATGCCCTGGCCCTGCTGATCCTTCAAGCCCAGTTCCCCCAGCTCGGCATCAACCTTCATTTCGGTGAAACCGATGTGGCAGGCCATAGTCATGACCTGCTGCCCCACGGCGCTCAGCTGCCGATCGTCTGGATCCTGGTGGCCCTCGGTCTGCTGATCATCTATGGCCTACCCAGGCTCACCAAGGTGGTTCCCTCCCAGCTAGTGGCAATCGTTGTGCTGACTGCCATCAGCATGGGTTTCAGCTTTGATATCCCCACTGTGCAGAGTCTCGGCGAGTTGCCCGCCGGGCTGCCGGTATTCCAAATCCCCTTCGGTGCATTCGCTGATGGGCGGGTGCCCTTAAGCCTGGAAACCGTGGGCATCGTGCTCCCTACCGCACTAGCGATCTCCCTGGTGGGACTGATGGAGACCTTCCTGACCCAGGACATCCTCGACGACAAGACCGACAGCAACTCCGATAAGAACGTGGAGGCCCGTGGCCAGGGCATCGCCAACATCGTCTCGTCATTCTTTGGTGGCATGGCCGGCTGCGCCCTGGTGGGTCAGTCGGTGATGAACATCGACAACGGCGGCCGCACACGCCTATCAACGTTTTTCTCCGGTCTCAGCCTGCTGGCCATGATCCTGCTGGCCCGCCCCTGGCTGGAGCAGATCCCAATGGCTGCTCTGGTGGCCGTGATGATCAGCATCGCGATCAGCACAGCCGATATGGCCGGGCTGCGTCGCATCGCCCGCATCCCCAAGAGCGACATCTCGGTGATGTTGATGACCTTCGCCGTCACCATGCTCACCACCCCCCACAACCTGGCCCTGGGGGTGCTTGCAGGCGTAGCTCTGGCCGGAATCCTGTTCAGCCGCAAGGTGGCCAAGGTGATCCAGGTCGATGTGGAAGACATCGGTCCAGACTCCCGGCGCTATGTCGTGACGGGACAACTGTTCTTTGTCAGCAAGGTCTATTTCCTACAGGGGTTCGATGTGCACGAGCACCCTGCCAACATCACCATCGACATGAGCCGAGCACATATCTGGGATCAGAGCGGAGTGGGAGCACTCAATCAACTGATCCGCAAGCTGCGGCAGGGGGGCTCAGAGGTACAGGTTGAGGGTCTCAATGAGGAAAGCCTGAATCTGTTCGAGCGCATCGGCCATGAGCAGCACTCACACTGAGAAGCAACCCGGCTGGGGCCCCAAGCAGAGATTCCTGCTTGGGGCTGGTCTTTTTACAGGCTTGGCTCTGGCGCTGCAGTTCTGGCGGATCTATTCCCTGACCGCCACTTACGACCAGGGTCTATTTCTGCAGGAACTCTGGAGTGCTTTAGGCGGGAGGCCCTTTGAAAGCACCCTCGCCTCTGAGCTATCCACGCCGGTACTGCTCGATAAAACAGCCCTTCCAACACTGGGCTATTTCCACATTGCCCAGCACTTCACGCCTCTACTTCTGCTGTGGCTGCCTCTGGTTGCGCTATTAGGGCCCTGGAGCCTGCCGTTGATCCAGGTGGGGCTGATCAGCTCAGGAGGGCTGGTGCTCTATCAGCTTGCCCGCTGTGACCTTGATGAACGTCTTGCTTGTTGGATCGGCCTGAGCTATTTCGCCAGCGGCACGGTGATTGGCCCCAGCCTGGAGAACTTCCACGACCTTTGCGCTGTGCCACTGCTGGTGTTCAGCCTGCTGCTCGGCATCCGGCGCAACCAGCTCTGGCTGTACGGCATCGCCGCCCTGCTGCTACCCCTTGTGCGCGAAGACGTAGGCCTGCTGTCGTTCAGCATTGGCCTGTGGATGTTGTTGCGCCAGGCACGCTGGCGATGGGCCGGGCTTGGGCTCTGCATTTACTCCACCATCGCTGTTGTAGTGATTACGAATGGGGTGCAGCCTCTATTTGGCTCTGAGGTCTCCGATCGTCTGCTCAGTGCCCGCTTTGGCCACTACCTGAGCGCTCAGGGGGGGACAGGCTCCACGCTGGATCTGCTGCAGGCGATGGCCCGCCAGCCGCTACTGGTGCTCAACGAACTTTTCACACCGATAGGGCCCACCCTGCGGCTCTTGGTCACGCTTTGGCTGCCACTGGCCTTCCTCCCAGCTCTCGGCATTGATGCCTGGCTGCTCATGGCCGTTCCTCTGTTCCTGGCCTTAGCCGCCCAAGGGGTTACCGCGATGGCAGTCCATCTGCGCTTCATGCTCTATCTCGTACCTGGGGTGTATGCCGGTGCTGTGATCTGGTGGAGCACCCGGCAAGAACTCTTTGAAGAACGCTGGTTACGCAAGCTCTGGCAGAGCTGCGCTCTGGTGGCGCTGTTCTTTGCCTTAATCGGGAATCCCCATCACACTCTTTCTGCAGTCATACCTGACAGCATTAGCCCCTGGGTTTATGTCCCCCCTTGGGAGCAACTGCAACGGGGGCACAACAGCCGAGAAATGCTGCGCAACATCCCAGCGCAGGCGAGCGTTTCGGCAGAAACCCAGCTGATTCCTGTGCTTGCCGAGCGAAGAGTTCTGCTGCGGTTCCCCTTTAACACCAACTACACCGATGAAAAGGGGGATGCACATGGCGTGGATTGGATCGTGATCCAACCACGTTTTAATGCACGCTATGCCCCAGCTTTTCGCCGCCAGGCCAACACCCTGGCCTTAGGCATGGCACGCACCAAGGAGCTAATCCAGCAGGGGAAATACGGCATCGTTCATTGCAGCTCCAGCGGCATATTGCTCCAACGCACCAACACAAAACCAACTGAAGTCAATGATCCGAACTTAGAGCAATGCCTTACGAAAGAGTTCCAGCGAGCACAGCAGATCCTTGATCGGCGAGAGCCAAAATGAACAGCAAGTCCACTGATGTCTGGGTCGTTGCCGCCTGCTTCAACGAAGCAGATGGCATCACCCGTTTCATTGAAGTGGTACTGGCACAGACTGACATTGACAAACTTGTCTTGATCGATGACGGATCAAGCGACAGCACCGTCAAGACCATTCGCGAGTGGATGGAGAAACATCCTGAGGCTCCAGTCACCTTGGTGGAACTCACTCGCAATTTCGGCAAGGAAGCCGCCATGCTGGCCGGATTGGATCAAGTCCTAGGGCGATGTGCCGCCGTGATCCAAATGGACTCTGACCTGCAACATCCACCCCAGCTGATTCCCAACATGGTGCGCCATTGGCGAGCCGGGGCAGAAATGGTCACCGCCGTTCGCGATGAACGAGACCAGGAGTCGCGCCTTAAAATCCTCTCTGCCACTGGCTTTTATCGCCTGTTCAATCGCTTGGTGGATTCAATCCAGCTCACTGACGGCGCCGGCGATTTCCGTTTGCTCACACCCCCTGTCATCGAAGCGCTGACCCAATTGCGTGAGCACGATCGTTTCTCCAAGGGCCTTTACCCCTGGACAGGTTTCCACAGCGTCGATATCCCTTACCAGCGCCCCACCCGCAGCAGCGGCAGCTCTTCCTGGAAGCCTCACCGCTTATGGCTCTATGCCCTAGATGGTCTCTTCAGCTTCTCAGTACTTCCATTGAAGTTTTGGACCCTATTAGGGGTTGCGATCTCTCTACTCAGTCTGATCTACGCCTTTTACGAACTCAGCATCACACTGCTGTTCGGCATTGATGTGCCGGGTTGGACCACACTAGTCGTTGCAATCTTTTTCCTTGGTGGAGTTCAGCTCATCGGTATTGGAATCCTGGGTGAATACATTGGGCGGATCTATATGGAAAGCAAGCGGCGGCCCGGCTATTTCATAAGACGCATCCATTCTGGTCCGGACTCGAGAGCCTGAGCTTCCAGTTGCCGCCAGCTGGATCGATAAAACCCTTGTGATTTCCCAAATGCCTTGAGGTCTTCAGGGTGCCTCAATGGCAGGGCCGGATGGAGAAGCACCAAAGCTGGTTTCTGCGGGCAATCAAGCTGGCTAGCTCGAAGGCTACGAACACTGGCCTTCAATGACTCCCTACCCATACGGCCCGTACAAAGCACTCCCGCAAACCAGCGGTTCGTGCTGATACCGCGAGACATCAAAGTGTCCCGCTGACAACGACTCAGACCAACCAGGAGCAGCCACTTCAACCAACCTCCACCACAGACAACAGCCCACCACGCCTGCAGTGTTAGCCCGACAGGAATTGGCTCATCCACTGTGCGAATCCAAGCGATGGGCTGCTCGCTGCTATAGGCCATCAACTGGTTCCAAACCACGGGCATCAGATGAACATGTTGATGACCATCAAGCTGCAGTGGCCGTTGAGGCCAAAGCTCTTGAAAGCGCTTCAGCTGGCAATGAATTTCATGCCGCAGTTCGTAACGCTGCTGACGGAGCGCAGGCCAGTCCCAACGACGCGGCCACAGTGAAAGCAGCAGGAGCTGGGCGATACCAACTTGCAACTGACCTTGGTGATCCAAAAGGCTCGGGATGGCACAAGGGTCAGCCAATGGCGGACCTTCGGTCAACACCAGATGCAGCACAAGATTGAGCTGCGGCCGCTGACGTAGTCCTTCAATTGCATCATCCAAGGCCACACCATTGAGCATCACGCTGGTTCCCTGAAGCAGACCACGATCAGCGAGAGCAAAGATCGAGAGGTTCACAGCACGGCAAAGCCCCAAGTCATCGGCATGAAATTGCAGCGCCGAGGCCTCAATGCGATCACCACAGCGCAGCGAACGCACGTGCTCAGCGGCCAACCACCAGACCAGCGCATTGACTGCGGTCGGCGTGAACACCAGCAGCCCGAGGCCTATTGCATGGACAGCCAGTTCAGGCAGCAGCTGAGGCAGACCAACCGACAGTGACAAATTGATCAGGACCTGAAGTAATAACCAGCGGCGAGGGAAGCGTTCACCTTCGGTCTGGTTCCTAAAGGTCAGCAAGGCATGCATCAGATAACCCCACAACAACGCTGCGAGATAGCCGCTGAGGTTGGCCAATGGCACAGGCAGCCCTAGACGGGCAAGACCAATCAGCAACAACAGGTGAATGGCCGCTGCCAACCCCCCCACTAGGCAATACCGGGTCAGCACCTTCAGCAAAGCCACTCCCCCCTGCTCAGCCCTTCATGGCACATGGTCGAAAGGGAATGCAGACTGACAGCCAAGTTGGTGATCCGCGTCTCGATGAAGCTTCTGCTACGCAGCGTCACGACATCCGTTGTGCTCTCGACGATTGTGATTGGCCAACCGATCTTCAGCTCCGCACAGCAGCAGGTCACCCGCTTAGCTGAGCCGCTCACCAAAGAAGATCTCAAGCCCACCTATATGGCCATTGTCGAATGCGCCCGACGGAATCAGGAGCCGGGCTGCTTAGCGGCTCGTCAACTCGCCGATCGCCTGTTGGATCGGCCCTATGTCACCTCCATCTGCAAAGACACGGCCTTCTCGGTGACGCGTCATGCCAAGACCGCCCCTAAGAACAGCTTTGACCGCAAGGAGCTACTAGTCACCAAAGCCGACGACATCATGCTGCTCTGCCGCGGGAAGGAGGAGTCCAAACCCGTAAGCAACAGTCTCGGAGACGGAATCAATAAGCGTTGACTCCCAGATTCATGGAGTCGCAGTCAACTTCAGAAACCGCTTCGAGACCTGATCGAGCTCAGGCAGGTCCCCCAACGGTCCCATCAAAAAGTCGTCTGCCAACACACAAGCTGGATCAGTACGACCAGTGGCATCACAACTATCGGAGACCTTGAGCATGGCGTTGGTCAATTTGCCCTGCAAACAGGACTCAGAGCCGGCACGGCTGATTACAGCCTCAGAAGCTGTACGGCCTTCCTGAACGGCCTCCGGCCATAGCAGTGCTGGCTCTGCAACCGCCCCCCCAACAGGCAATGCGAGTGCGATCGATGCCACAACCAGAACTCGGGCGCTCATTGCACTGTGCTCAGGGAATAACGACAAAGTAATGGGGAAATCGCTATAGGTTTAGGCGCGCTTCCGGTAACCGGTGTCGATTTCCACTCCCAGCGCTGAGCTCTCGGTGCAACAAATCATCCTTGCTCAGCCATTCCAGGACCAGAAACCCGGCACCTCCGGACTGCGCAAGAGCAGCGTTCAGTTCGAGGAACCCCACTACCTCGAAAGCTTCATTGAAGCTGTATTCCGCACGCTTCCTGGCATGGAAGGGGGAACCCTGATCGTCGGCGGCGATGGCCGCTATGGCAACCGCCGAGCCATCAACGTCATCGCGCGCATGGCTGCGGCCCATGGCCTCGGTCGCTTGGTGGTGACCACTGGCGGCATTCTCTCGACTCCTGCCGCCTCCCACCTGATCCGCCAGCAAAAAGCAATCGGCGGAATCATCCTTTCGGCCAGCCACAACCCCGGTGGCCCTGACGGCGACTTTGGCGTCAAAGTCAACGGCGCTAACGGAGGCCCGGCACCAGCGAGCTTCACCGATGCGGTGTTCACCTGCACAAAGCAGCTCGATGGCTATCGCATCGCCGACAGCCTGACGCTGGATCTCGATGCCGTAGGCACCACCAAGCTCGGGAGTATGGCCATCGAGGTCATTGATGGGGTGCACGACTACCTGCAGCTGATGCAACAGCTGTTCGACTTCGATCTGATCAGCGACCTGCTCAAGGGGGGCTCATGGCCGGTGGCGTTTGATGCCATGCACGCCGTCACAGGTCCCTACGCCAGCGCCCTGTTTGAAAAGCTACTGGGCGCGCCCGCCGGCACCGTTCGCAACGGTGTGCCACTTGAGGACTTCGGTGGAGGTCACCCCGACCCAAACCTGACCTACGCCAAGGACCTTGCCTCATTGCTGCTGGATGGTGACGATTACCGCTTCGGGGCGGCCTGCGATGGCGACGGCGATCGCAACATGATTTTGGGTCAGCGCTGCTTCGTCAACCCCAGCGACAGCCTTGCAGTGCTAACCGCCAACGCCACTCTGGCAAAGGGCTATGCCTCCGGTCTGGCCGGCGTGGCGCGCTCTATGCCCACTAGCGCTGCGGTCGATGTAGTGGCCAAGGAGCTGGGGATCGACTGCTTTGAAACACCCACCGGCTGGAAGTTCTTCGGCAACCTGCTCGATGCGGGCCGCATCACCCTCTGCGGTGAGGAGAGCTTCGGGACCGGCAGCAACCATATCCGCGAAAAGGATGGCCTCTGGGCCGTGCTCTTCTGGCTCTCGATCCTGGCCAAGCGCCAGTGCTCAGTCGCTGAGGTGATGCAACAGCATTGGAATCGTTTCGGGCGCCATTACTACTCCCGCCACGACTACGAAGGGATTGATAAAGAGAAGGCTGATGGCCTCTATGGAAGGCTGCGCGATCGTCTTTCCAACCTCACGGGCGAAGCCTTTGCCGGGGGGCGCATCGCCAAGGCCGATGACTTCGCCTACAGCGATCCGGTGGACGGCTCACTCACCGATCAACAGGGCCTGAGGCTGCTGCTAGAGGACGGCAGCCGGGTGATCCTGCGCCTCTCTGGGACCGGCACCCAGGGCGCCACATTGCGCCTTTATCTCGAGCGCTACGTCGATGCCGCGGGCAATCTCCAGCAGGACCCGCAGCAGGCCCTTGGTGCCATGATTGCCGCGGCCGACGAACTGGCAGGCATCCGCGCCACCACCGGCATGAATCGTCCCACCGTGATCACCTGATTCATCAGACGGTGGAACGATGAGGCCAAGTCGCTCCGGTCTGAACTTCCCCTGGACCCGTCGTCAGTTGCAGCAGGTGGTCCTGGCTGCCGACACACCCGGCGGCAAGCTCTACAACGTCGTGATTTTCGGCGCGATCCTGCTGAGCGTCGTGGTGTTACTACTGGAGCCCGAGCCCAGGCTGTTCAGTGCAGGCGTGCAGGCCACAGGGCCGCTGGGGGGCATCGAACGCTTTTGCCTCGGCATTTTTGTGGTGGATTACGCCCTCCACCTCAGCCTCAGCCCAAGGCCCTGGGTTTATGCCCGCAGCTTCTACGGCCTGATCGATCTGATGGCCGTTGTGTTCTTCTTCGTGCCTCGCATCAACAGCGGCCTGCTGCTGTGGGTGTTCAAGTTCGGCCGCATCCTGCGGGTCTTCAAGCTGCTACGGCTGATCGATGAGGCAGATCGGCTAGTCACGAGCCTCAAGGCCAGTGCGCGCCGCATTGCAGTGTTCATCTTCTTCGTGCTGATCCTGCAGGTGGTGCTTGGGTATCTGATGGTGCTGGTGGAGAGCTCAAACGCCAACAGCCAATTCGAGAGCGTCGGCCACGGGGTCTACTGGGCTGTGGTCACCATGACCACCGTCGGCTACGGCGACTATGTACCCCAGACTCTGCTGGGACGACTGCTGGCGGTAGTCGTCATGCTGCTTGGCTTCGGGATCATCGCCATCCCTACCGGAATCATCAGCTACGAGGCAGTTCGTCAGGGGCAGGGAGATCAACGCCGCTGCGAGCGCTGCCACCAGATTGGTCATCGCCATGATGCGATCTACTGTGACCGCTGCGGAGCCGTGCTGCCTGAGGCAGCTCTACCAGAAGCTCACTAACAGCTGCTGGTAGAGCTCCTGGGCTCAGTCAATGTGCGGCGCATCAAAGGGTCGGCGGGTACGGGCCACTTTGGCCAGCTGACGCATTGTTTCGCCAAAGCTGCCGCAGAAGCCAGCACCGACGGTGACGATCAAGACCCGCTCCCAGCGGAGGGGCTTGAGTTCAGAGCCAGGTGCCCGCGCCGCCTGGTGACCCAACTGCATCAGCAGCACGGCAAAAAAACCAAAAATCACACCAGCCAGCAAAATCCTCCGCTTATCGACGTTGCGCTGAGGTCGCGGCTCGTAGCCAGGGGGATGAGGAAGTGGCATCAGCCCTCCGGCAGGGGCTGGGGCGACTCATGGCTGGCAGGGAACCAGTTGGCCTCGAGCTTCTTCATCAGCACATAGAAGGAGGGAACCACAAAGAGGCTCATCACGGTGGCCACTAACAGCCCCCCGAAGATCACCGAACCGATCGAACGCTGGCTCATCGCCCCGGCACCACTCGCGACTACGAGGGGGAAGAAGCCCGAGAGCGCAGAGTCCTCCGACGTGCGCTCCGTGCGGATGGGCTTCAGGTCCTTGTCGAGCTCGTACACGAGGGGGATGCCTGCGGGCAGCACACGGCGGACCGAACGCGTCAGACATCGATCGTTGGTGCGTCCACAGGCGAGGCCACGCGGCCGCGGCGCTGGCAATGACTCCGGCTGCTCTACCCGGATGACTTTGGGGCCAGACAATGCCGTCTTCTTGGGTTCTTCCAATTTGCGGCCAATCGGCACCACCTTGTCAGGGCGGACTGGTTCGTTCGGCACGGCCTTGCTTGAAGATTCGGAGACATCAGGATCTGCGGGCGGCTCTGGCGTCCGAGGAGCCCGGCTCGAATCAATCACACCACTGCCCCGACTGGCACTTGGCGGTGGCCCCGCATCTGGTGCTGGCGGTGGCGGAGGCGGTGGCGGTGGTGTTTCTGGGGATACAACTTCGGGCGCTGGGGGTGACGCTGGTTCAATTGGCTTGGCCTTGCGACGGGTCGCCTTCTTCGCCTTCGCCCTCGCCGCCTCTACATTGACCGGCGCCGCAGTCTGAATTGCAGAACTGGCGCCTTCTCCACCTCCGAACCACTCCGAGATGGTGGCCGCGAGACCAACTGAGATCGCGGACATGTGATTCGTGATGTTAGGAACACCTTCCTCCTGACACTTGGCAACGACATCCTTAGATGTCACACCAAGCTTCTTGGCGATCTGGTGAACCCGAATGGTTGTGCTCTTCTTAGCCACAAATGACTCCGTTATCCCCGCTGCGTTCGTTGCTGAGGCGATCAGGCCTCGTCGCGGTGCTCACTGCCTGGGGATGAACCCTCTACATCGAGAATGGAAGCCGC
>CAJWXK010000048.1 GCA_913048995.1 uncultured Synechococcus sp.
TGGAAGTGATGCACGAGCGCAACGCTCACAACTTCCCCCTCGACCTGGCTGCTGCCGAGAGCGCCCCTGTGGCACTCCAGGCTCCTGCCATCGGCTGAGGCTGAAGTCCTACCCATCGGATTCAGCTCAGCTGAACCGGAAAGCCCCCTCCTTGGAGGGGGCTTTTTGTTGCTTGCTGATCCCTGGCGCTGCCGTCAGGGCCCAAGCCACTGACGGACCGCGAGAGCCCAGCCTTCGGCATGGGGTGCCGGAGCCAACCGGTAGTGCCCGTTGGCGATGGCATCGGCAAAAACAGGATGGGGACCGTTTGGCCCGGGAACCACGACGGCTTGATCCACGGCCTCCAGCAGCGGCAGGTCGTTGGGTGAATCACCCAGTCCCAGCACCTCTACATCGCTTTGGTGCAGGTGTTTTTTGAGTTCCTCGAGGGCCCTGCCTTTGTGGCTGCCAGCGCTGAGCAGATGGCTCATGCGATTGCCTTGCACCACCTGTAGTCCCAGCGCCGACGCCAGATCCCTGAGTCTGTCGCGCAGCTCCTGGGCAGGTGTGATGAATGGAACGCTCCACTGCCGTCGCTGAGCCCTGGCAAGGGCCTCACCACGCAGGCCCGTCAGGGCATCACCCTCGGCAGCGGTGAGATCTTCCAAGGCGGGCAGCGGCGAGCCCAGCTCCTTGGCCAGTTGATCCAACAGGGGGCGCAGCTCGCCATGGGGCTTGCCAATCGCCAGCATCCATTCGCCTCCATGGCCGTCATCGCCGTGGATGGCTCCGCCGTTCTCGACGATGAAAGGATCATGCAGGCCAGCCTCCTGGCGGAACAGGCGTACCTCCTCGGCGGTCTTGCTGGTACAGGGGATCACGGGGATGCTCTGCTGCTGCAGCCAGTTGATGGTGCTCGCTGCTGCACTCCAGTCGTAGTGATGGTTGAGCAGGGTTCCATCGAGATCGCTCACCACCCAGCGGTTGCTTGTCATTGCGGCAGCTCCAGCCAGTGCACGGCGCAGGGCTCAAGCTCGAGGTAAGGACCGCGGATGACCTGCTGATGCAGAGCATCCCACCACTCGGGCGCGTCGTGTTGCAGCCGGCTTGCCAGATGCAGGCTCAATCTGCGTCCAGTGAAGTTATGGATCACCCAGAGGCGCTGTGCACCTTCCCCTCGCTCCAACACCACAAGATCGCTGCGCTGCTCACTGAGCACTCGCATTGCTGCTGAAGGGTTGAGGGCTGCATGAGTTCGGCGCACACCCATTGCCTGGTTCAGCCCCGCCAGGATTCTGTTGGCGGGATGCTCCAAATCCGCCAGCTCGCGTTCGAGACCATCGGCCTGCACCTGCGGCCGATGCAGATCACGGCGATGGCCCGTGCGGTTGAAGCGGTCAAGGTCATTGGCCTCGGCCAGCAGGGCCGGAAGGTAGAAGGCCGGTACCCCCGGCAGCGCCAGCAGCAGTAGCTGACTGAGCAGAAAGCGCTCCAGTTGCCAGCGGGCGCCATCACGGCCTTCTCCGGCCATGGCACTCCACCAACTGATGTTGATCTCATAGGGACTTTCATGGCCATTGGCCAAGCGCCGGTGGCTCACCAGTCCCCCCCGCCGCTCACAGGCTTCCAGCAGGCGGTGCAGCCTGGGGCCATCCATCAAACCCTCCAGAGGTCTGAGACCTACGCCGTCATGGCAGGCGCTGAAGTTCAGCAGCGTTGTTCCTGAAGGAAGTGTGGGCCAGCGCTTCAGCCAGCTGTTGAGCAGATCTGCCCGCTGGCTGATCAGCGCTTCAAGCAGCAGGGGTGGAAGCGGGAAGTTGTAGGCCAGATGGGCTTCTTCACCACTGCGCAGATAGGAGAGGTTTTCTTCCTCCGGCACGTTGGTTTCGGTGACTACCACCCCTTGGGCATGGGCTTGCTCCAGCAGCAGCCGCAGGATCCGCACCAGTCCATAGGCCTGGTCATGGTGCATGCAGCTGCTGCCCTCCTCCTTCCAGACAAAACCCACAGCATCGAGTCGCAGCCAGCTCACCCCATGGGCGCAGAGGCGGCTCAGTAGGCGGGTGAACCCCTGCAGCACCTCAGGTTTGGACCAGTCGACATCGAGCTGGTCTGGCCCGAAGGTGCTCCACACCGGACGAGGGCCGCTGCTGGTGGCCAGGGTGGTGAAGAGGCTGCTGCTGCGGGGTCGGATCACCCCGGACCAGTCCCCGGCAGGATCCGGCGCATAAATGCAGCTCAGCCCAGGCTCTTCCCCGCGGATGAATTGTTGAACCCACGGGTGGGATGCCGAGACGTGGTTGAGCACAAGATCAGCCATCAGGGTGCGCCCGCGGCTGAGCAGCTCGAGATAGGCCCAATCCCCCAGGCGGGGCTCGAGCTCTTCATGGCTGGCCACCGCAAATCCGCCATCACTGCTGGCACGGAGGAACGGCAGCACGTGCACGACAGAAGCCAGGGCTCCGTAATGGGCATTAATCACCGTGCTGAGGGTGAGCAGTCCAGGTTCATCGCGCCGAACCAGTGAGTCGGCATAGGTGATCAACACGCTGCTGCCTCCGTCCCAACGGGCTTCAGGCGCCGATCGTTCCGCTTCTGTGAGGGAATCAACGCCAGCGGATTGCACGGTTTGCAGCAATTGCGACGACAGATCTGCGATCGCCTCAGAAGACTCCTCTCGAAAGAGATCAGCAAGGAGCAACGTCAATTTGTCGTGCTGCTGGGTCTGCCCCGGCATTCGCTCCCCATCCCGTACTCACAAGGTATGGGCTATGGCGCTTCTTTCTGTTGTCGTACTGATTACCCCATGGATTTCCAGCAGGGCCTGATCACCACCATCCACGACTACGGCCAGGCCGGCACCGGTGTCGATGGCCTGCGCTCAGGGCTGCGCCGGCGGTCGACCAGCCTGCTGATTCCCTGCCTGATGGAGGAGTTTGAACGGCCGGCTTTGGAGCTGATCCGTGAGGTACTCCGGGATCTTGATGGTCTGCAGGAGCTGGTGGTGGCTCTCTCTGCCGGAAGTGTCGAGGAGGTCCGTGCCGCTGAAGCCTTCTTTGCAGACATGCCCTTCCCGGTGCGGATCCATTGGACGAATGGCCCGGCGGTGAAAGAGCTGCTGCAGTCGCTCGGGCGCCACAACCTGCAGGTGAGTGGTCCTCCAGGCAAAGGCTGGGCGGTTTGGCAGGGGCTCGGTGTGGCTTCCCGCAAGGCCGAAGTGATCGGCCTGTTTGATGCCGATATTCGAACGTTTTCGCCCGCCTATCCGCAGCGGATGCTGGCTCCACTGATGGACCCCTCTCACGGGGTGGCCTATGTCAAAGCGTTCTATAGCCGCCTGGCTCTGGAAAGCCGAGCTCTCCAAGGTCGCGCCACCCGTCTGTTCGTGGCCCCTCTTCTGGCCAGTCTTGAGCAGATGTTCGGCAGTAGCAATTACCTGCGCTATCTGCGGGCCTTTCGCTACCCCCTGGCTGGTGAGTTTGCCTTCACCACTGATCTGGCCATGAACCTGCGCATCCCCAGCGACTGGGGGCTGGAGGTGGGTTTGCTGTCGGAGGTTTATCGCCATGTGGCCCTCAGCCGCATCGCTCAAGTTGATCTTGGCCTGTTCGATCACAAGCACAAAGAGCTGGGTTCAAGCCCCAGTGAAGGGCTGCAGCGCATGTGCGGGGAGATCTTGGCCACCGTGCTGCGGGGCTTGATGGAGCATGAAGGTGTGGCACTCGCTGAAGCCCATGTCCCTGTGCTGGAGGTGCTCTATCGGCGTGTCGGGGAAGACCGGGTGCGGCAGCACGGGCTCGATTCTCTGGTCAATGGTCTGCCTTACAACCGCCATGGTGAGGAGCTGGCTGTGCATGAATTCGCCAACCTGGTGCGTCCTGGCATGCACAAATTGCTGGAGACCCCAGTCAGCGAGCAGCTGCCCTGCTGGTCTCGCCTGATCAGCTGTGAGGGTGGCCTCCGCGATGACCTGGCCCAGGCCGGTGCGTTGCGACGCAGTTCGCTGACGGCCGTGCCTCCGCGTGCTCCCTCCCGTGTCCGGGCTGCTTCGGCCTGCAGCTTTCCGCAGACCGCTGCCGCGCCTTTGACTGCAGCGGTCTGACTGGCAGCAGGGGCGCTGACTAACATCGCCCTCCACCAGCGACATTGTTGTGGAGGTACCCCCCAAGCTGATCGCCCTTGGAGATAGCGGCGTCTTTGGTTGGGGTGACTTGGAAGCCGGTGGCTGGGCTGAACGGTTGCGCTGTCACTGGATGCCAAGGCCCCAGGCTCCCGTGATCTACAACCTTGGTGTTCGTGGCGATGGTCTTGAGCGGGTTGCAGCCAGGCTCCACCAGGAATTTCAGGTGCGCGGTGAGCTGCGGCGTCAGCAACCTCAGGGCATCCTGCTGGGGGTCGGTCTCAATGACTGTGCCCGGGTCGGCCGCGTTGATGGCCGCCTGCAGCTCGAGCCCGATGCCTTTCTCTTTGGTCTTGAGCAGCTGCTGAGCGTTGCGGGGCAGCTGGCACCGGTTTTTATGGTCGGGCTGACGCCGGTGAATGAGGCCGCCATGCCCTATGCAGGCTGCCTCTGGTATGGCAATAGCGATGTGGCACGAGCCAATCGTTTAATCGAGGAGGCATGTCTGGAACTGGATGTGCCTTTCCTGCGGCTCTGGGATGGGGCTGCTATCGGTGCTGAGTGGCTCTCACGTTTGAGTGCCGATGGCCTGCATTGCAACAGCAACGGTCACCGCTGGATCTTTGAGCGCCTGCGCAGTTGGCCTGAGTTGCTGCAGTGGGCTGGCCTGCCGCCTGAGGGGGCATGCCAGCTATGAAGGGATTTGATCCAACACTCAGCGCATGAATCCCTTTCTGCTGCTGCTCTACACCGTGATCTTCTGCTTGGTGTACGGGGGGGCGTACGGGGCAGCACTGACCGGCAAAATTGCTTGCATCAATCGCAACTCCGCCATCACAGCTCTGGTCTTTGCCGTTGTGCTCTGGCTGCTCAACAAGCCCTTCAGCTGAGCTGATCACCGCTTCAGAGGAAAGAAGCGACAAACTGCGCACGCAGCATTTGCTCACCAGGGCTCTGGCCGGCCATGGGCCGTTTGAACAGCTCAGCGATCTGTTCAAACCGGTGTTCTTGTTCGTTGGGTTCAATGCTGATGAGCTGCACTCCGATCAGCCGTAGCCGGCTGCCGTAGATCCCCTGATCGGGCAGTAGAAATGGCTTCTGAACCATGGCGAGCCGCACAAGAGCTCCATCGCCAGTGGTCTCAGCATTGGGTACCACAGGCTGACAGAGACGATCGAGCCAGTGAGGGGCTGTGGCCGCGTTCCATTGGAAGCGGAGCCGATAGACCTCTGCATCGATGGCTTCCCAGTTAGCTGGTCGGCAGCTGCCGCCACGATCATCCAGTTGATGTAACTGCTCCTCACGGTCAGCCTGCAGCGCATCGATGATCGATGCCGGTATTCGCGCAGTTAAAGCACTGGCCTCAGCGGCGCCTTCCAAAGGGACCGCCATTGGCGTGAAGAACACCATCTTTGCCCCTTCTTTTGGTGCACATGCTGACGGGTTGGGCTTCAAAGCTGAGCCAAATAAAAAAGCTCAGCAGTGAAAAATCACAGATGCCGCTGCCCTCGCCATCGTCAGCCTGCCCCTGTCTGCTTGCCATATGAGTTATCGCGATGCCCTGTTGCGTAATACCCACCGGTTGTTGCAGCTGAGCCCCTATGCCCAGCAGCTCGAGCCCGCCCATGCCGCTGCGCTTGTGCTGGCGTATGAGCAGGAATTCGGTCCGGTCTCGGTGCCTGTGCCTTGCAGCAGCTCCTGCGGTTGGTTGGCGGCTGCGGATTATGCCGGCTTGCGAGGGGCAGATATGACGGCATGCGCCTGAGGCACCCTGCATCTGGAGGATGCCCTGTGGCCCTCCTCCCTGTGAAGGTGTGACCCCATGCCTGTGCCGTATGGCGTTCTACACCGCGATCCTTGAGGACTTGGAGACTGGCGAGGCCAGTTACTTGGCAGCTGTGGCCGAAAGCCAGAGTCAGGAGAGGGCGGAGCGCTGGGGCCGGCAAATGGCTGAACGGCATCAATATCGCTTTGTCTCGGTGGTCCTCACAGAGGAGGACTGAGGAGGATCTCTGGCTACTGTCGCGCGGAGATGAGCTCAGCGCCTGAAGGCCTCCTGAGGATCCCGTGATTGATGACTGCGCAGAGATAAGGGCACTGTTGGAGATCAACATCCCATGAAGAAGAACCACTTCAGGGAGGTCGTTCGCTATGGATGTGTCGTTGTGATGACTGGTTGGCTCGTCTTCCTGGTGATTCCAGTTGGCCTCTATTTGACCTATGAACATTTCCGCGAGCAGAGCAGTTCAAATTCCAACCAGTAAATGGTGCTGAGATCAGAGATGTTGGGTCCGGTTCTCAGCTTGTGCGCAGGGCCAGACCCAGAAGCACCTTCAACGACAAGGCACCCCAGGCGAGCATTGACGTGGTCACCATCAATGAGCTGATCAACTGCAGCAAGGCCTGGCTCGGTGAGCTGACCAACATGAAGGAGAAGACGAATAGGCTCCACTATCTGCTGACAGCGCCAGCATGTCGGCTGTGCTCGCTACAACAAACACAGCAATTGCCATAGCTCCCTTTTGTGGTGAACCACTTCGTGGCAGTTGCTGGAGTGATGGTGGTGGTGGCGATGCCCCCTGACAGTTCCTGATGCCAATCGGTGGGGATGGGAGCAGCACCGTGACCAAGTATGTGGATCACTCCAAGATTTCAACCCTGTAGCTGGCTTTGGGTGCACCAACTGGAATACCGACTTCCCTGTGACAATGCCGTATCACAGCTACAAGCTGTTTTTTACTGTCCAATCAACGGAGCAGGCGTGCTAGCCAATTCTGGCTTGCCTGAAATTCAGTGACAGCAGCAATCTGCAGGTGGTGAACGAATCGATGAAGTCGCCGCTTGGACAAGGTGCGATGTTCGGCCCCTTGATGACTCCAGGGGGTAAGGCTGTCAGCCAAGTGAATTTCAAAATTGGCGCCAGTCATGATCCTGGTGCGTCTGGCTTCAGTTACCGCATCTCAGTCCAGGGTTGCTGTTGATGGCGTTCTTGGCTGGCCATGGTGGTCTGCCTTGATGGACGTGGCGATACTGCTGGCCAGAGAAGCTGCCTTCCCCCATGCCTGATCACGCCGAGCAGAAGCTCTCTGCGCGGGAAATGGTGCGTGCCCATGCGTATCCGGTTCTGGCTGCCATTAGCTCCATCAGCCTTGTTGTGATCGCTGTAAGCCTGTTGCCATTGGCTCGTCAGTCCAGCCAGTGGGCCGATTGCTTTGAGCACAACGTCAGCTTCAACAGCAAGCGATTTGCTGATGCAGGGATGTCTCCGTCAGAGGCCCGGGCATGGGCGACCCGTTTCTGCAACGGTGGAGGAGGAGCGGCGATGCCCCGAGCTCAGAACTGAATGCAATGGGTTCCTGCGCTCAAGGCCCATGGCCACGGCATGAGCATGAAGACGGATGGGAATCCTGCTGTCGGCGCAGGACATTGGATGCAGGTTTGTCCGCGAGGATCCATGACCCATTGGAATGCGATCGTCTGCAACGAGAACCACTGCGTCTCGTTCTTCTGCGATCGCCCGACCAAGCAGGAAGCCCAGCAATGGGGTGAGCGCATGGCGGCAGAGCGAGGCTACGAACTGGCTGGGGTCGTGGTCGAAGATCCTGTGGAAGACGTGTTCTGATTAGGGATGTGATGCGATTGGTGTTGAAGGCGTGTGGTCTGTTGCTTGCAGGGCTTCCTGCGCTTGCAGACCCGATTCCCATCAAGGTCATTCCCTTCAACCCCGCGAATCCTGCTGCGGCTGAGCCTCAAGCTGGCCAGGCTGCTATTCCCCCTGTGCCACCACTGCCCGTTTCCTCTGGTCAGGAAGTAGAAGAGGTGATCGATGATGACTACGACTGGAGCATCAGTCCTCAGGACTAAGCCAACTGGCGGCTGAAGGCTTCATCCTCGTTGGAGCACAGTGACGGGGCCATCTCAAATTTGGATACGCAAGCGGGACAAGAGAACGAGTTGTTTGGCAAGAGCTGTTGGGCCACTGCTGCGTCTGTTTCGATTTGACTTTGAAATATCTGATTCGTTGCCTGATCAGGCTTTGTTGTTGTGTTTTCGGTTGAACCTCTTCTGATGAGATGAAATCGGTATAAAAGGCTGCTGTTTTTCCGGCTGTCCTCCCGCCTTGCCATGTCTGAGCTTCAGTATCGAACTTGTAATCACAACGGCGAGAAGACCTTTGATGAACAGTCCCGTGTTCTGACCTATCGCGGCAATACCTACCGAACACGTGTTTTTAAGATTCAGGCCCCGGTTGCCGAGTCAGGAAGCAGTGTTGTTGGCCTGTACTCAGCAGCATCTGCGGCTTGATTCGCTGATCTTGAACAATCTTTAGCCCCTGTTTATGCGGGGGCTTTTAAATATTTTGCCTTGCCTTTTGAGAGGTCCTGACGTTTGGGTTATTCGCCTGAGCTTTTATTGGCTCCCAATAAATGAAGATATTTGTTTAGGGGAATCCATTGATTGACCTACTGGTTATCAATCAGTAATAAGACTGTATTGAGAGATCGGTAACTCAGTCATTCCATAAGCCGGTATTCCGCTATAAGTTGCCACGAGCTCTGTAATTCTTAGCGTCATGCTTTTGCTCGTATCAGTGATGATCTGTTCCTGGTTCGAGTTCCTCGAGAGCTGATTAATACTCACGCCCAATGAAATGCCCGAGGCGCTTCACAACCTCGGGACTTATCCCGCCGTTCTAATCAGTTCAGCGGGCCTGATCGACCCCGGGGGAAGCCGAACACCCAGAGCATGGCCCGGGTCTTTTACGGGGCACGTGCCGAATGAGTTGGGGAATTGTGCTGAGTTGTCCACCTCTAAGTGAGTTGGGGCTGCAAGGGCTATCGCTCATCGGGGGAGATCCTGCTTGAAAGAATCAAAATCTCTCTGCTGGGTCAGGAGTCAGCAAGGTGGTTCAGCTCACCAGCGCACGCGAATCTTTCCACCATTGGGCCCCTCGAAGCTCACGCTGCCAGCAGCGCGGCCTGGCCGATACTCAGGCCCCCATTTGACTGGGCGACGCCCATTCCACCAAGCACCATTCCGGCGGCAGACTCCTTCGCCTGCGTAGTGGTATCCAATGGCGCAGACCTGATGATCACGGCGCCCTTTCGGTTTGCAGTACCCAGCGCCAAGAGCTTCTCCGCTCTGAACCCAACGTGCGTCAGGGCCGCAGTCCTGGGCAGCTTCTGTCGAGGTTGGCATCGCCAGCAAAAGGGCAGCACTGCCCAACAGCAGTGGCATCACTTTGCCCATAGAGGCTCTGAAAATCACAGCCTGATCACGTCTTGGTTGGCTGTCAGCCCTCGATCGACAGGCTCCTGTCTTTTCACAGGATCCCAGCCTGATCAGCCTGGGTTTCGCTCCTTCCGTGCAGCGTTAACGGGGGCGGCTTTGGCTGTTGTGCGTGAATCGGTAGACGCTCTATCCATGGCGCAGCGAGGGAGTGATGACCATCAGCGTTGACCTGTCACGCGCTGCAGCGCCTGAAGTTTGCTTTTGCGTCATTGCGCCTCAGCTCAGGCTGATGATTCGTTGCTCCTGCAATGCAAGCTGACCCGGGTTGGTCATGTGGCCCAGCCGTCAATCCTTTTGGCGACCGATGAGCCACCCTCTGGCTTACGGATCACCTGTGTCAAAGCAGCGCACTGCTGTTCAGCTACCGGCGAGTTGGCCCCGACTTCCACGGCTTCCGAGTTGTTTGCCAACCTTTGTCCCTATTGCTTGATGAGGCCCACCAAGGTTTCGACTGCTGACTCCAGCGAGGTGATGCGTCGCGCTTGAGCACTTTGCTGATCAAGGAGAACCAGGCTGGTCCGGTTGAAATGAGATGCACCTTCCTGCTCGGCCTCCGCATGTTCACTTCATCCAAGATCTGCCGGCCGTGCTTGCCATCCCAGTTGTAAAACTCCTTAGGAACAAGGAAGTTGCGGTCACATGCTGGAATCTTGCTGAATGGCGTGCCTTTGCTTGCTGATGACGAACGGCAGTCTGCTGAAGCTAACTTGATGAACTGAGGGTTTCCGCTTGTTTTTTTGACCTGCTCGCAGATTGTCTCTCGCAGAGATCTTTCTTGCTGCAGTTGATTGCGACTTCAGAGGTTGTGCTGATTGGCTGAGAATTGTCGGTGCTTTTTCTGACAAGAGAGGACTATCGTATCGTCTCAATCATTGGCTTAGAATAGATTAAATCCCGGCATTTGCAGAAGTAGCAGGGCTTTTAATTGATCAAATTAACGCCTGAGCCCAATAGCAACGTTATGATTTCTTAATTTCTTGGAGGTGAAAGCTGTGAATACGGCTTGCTGTCTATAAAGTTAAGCCATGAAGCCAACAATTTTAAAGTACGATTCAAGCCGCTACGACTTTAGGAAGTGGGCTTGTGGGGTATTGGGTGCCACCGACCTTGAGAAAATACACTGTGTTGATAAAATTAAGACGTTAAATATGAGTCCAACCTCCAACCAGCTGTCGAAGTCATTCTCGTCAATTCTGGAAACATATCAATCTTTCGTGTCGGAGGTTCTGGATAAGGAGTTTGGTGGAATTTCTTATTACCAAAGTCCACCATCATTTCGCTTTCATTACAGTGGACTGGGAAGCAGCGTGTTTCATCGTGATCGGGATTTTGGTGTTGAACAGGGTAGAATCAATGTATGGATACCCCTGACGAGTGTTTGGGGTGACAATGCTCTATGGATTGAAGAAAAAGAAGGTGCAGATGATCACCGGCCTATGGTCATGGATTATGGACAAATGCTTCTTTTTGATGGAGTAAATATTGGCCACGGCTCAAGAATAAATACGACTTCATCAACACGTGTCAGTTTCGATTTTCGATTTCTTCCTGGCGCTGGTCCCCCTCGTCCAGCTTCTTACTGAGATTGGTATGTCTGGCGTTGTTGCTCTGCTGATTGACTCGCTTCGTGACCTTGGTGTTTCATCCGTTTCATCCATTTACCCGGTTTAAGCCTCGATGTTGCCCAGGGTAAGAGTTGTGGAGCAGTGTGGGCAGCCATCTTGCCGTTCCCGCTAATCCTTCACTGGTGGATCACGGAGTCAGGCCAGACGCGCGTGCAGCGCGACCTTCGCCATGGCTGAGCTGAGATGGTCGATGAAGAAAAGCCCGAGGCACGGTTAAACCTCGGGGCTTACCCAGCTGCTGTGACCCAGCGGGGCTGTCCGACCCCAGAAGTCGGACAGCCAGAGCTTGGACCGAGTCTTTTGTGCCAGAGGTAAGCAATGACCTAATGCCATGTGCCCTTTTGCTCGCTGCTGTGTGCTCGCACTGGCATGGCTTCGCAGAACCGACCCATCAGGTTCGGCTCTGCGAAGCCACCCCAGGTCCATTCGCGCTGAGGCATTGCAACAGCTGGTCGCGGGCCCATAAAAGCTGTTCAAGGCGGGTGAACCGCGCTCGCTAGATACGGAACTGCACCCAGCTGATCAATGTCCTGAGCAGCCTTGCCGATGCGGGGCCACCCAGGTTGGTGCTTGGGACAAAAAAATCGCCTGGGGGTCCCTTCACCCTCAGGCGATTCCTGTCTCGATGACGACCCCTTGCAGGGACGAATCCATGCTCAAGCGATCAGCCCGGATTGGGTAGGCGGCCAACCGAAGCATCTGGGTGCGGTTTTCGCGGTGTTGCTCGCATACCCGTCGAAAGCGCCTAGGGTCGCTGACCTTTGACGTGTCTCCTGTGGTCCTGCCTCCTGCCTCCATGGACGTTGGCCTGCTGCTGATCAGCATCGGCGCCGTGAACCTTTGGCGCGCTCGTCAAAGCTCCAACTGATCACTGCCAACGATTTCTTCAGTGCGTCTGTACTGGCTTCAGGGGGGATGCCCTGAAAGAGCTTCCTGCACCCTGAGCTGACCGCCGAACTGCCCTGGCGGCGATGCCTGTACTGCGCCCGGATAGAGATGCGGGAGGGCACGCTGCCGTTCTGCACGGAACGTCAGCAGGTGCTGAGCCCCAAGGCCACCTTGGACGTCGGTGCAACGGCTGGACGTCTGGAGAGACAGCCAAAATCACGAGGTGGTGTGTGCGGCTCTCGGCTTTGCGCACGCCAAGTGTCAAACAAGCAAGAAGGGGCCTCGTTGTCGCTGAGAAGTCCTGCTGTGAATGACGCCCCCTGATGGATTCGAACCATCGACCGACTGCTTAGAAGTCATTAATTGCCCCCTGTCAGGGACCCAAAAACCCAGTGACTGCCGACATCCTGCAATCCTCTGCATGCCGCTGCCGGCAAGATTTCACGTAAAAGTGAGCAGGCTGCCCACTTTCTCTGCAGGGCTATTTCCGACCCCTGCGACCGCTTGCAGCTCTGCCATCAAGAGCTCATGGCTGAGCAGCACCAAGCTCCCGCCCATGGCATCGATGCCCTCCCCCAGGTCGTATTCAGCGATCGCCTCGCAGCAGCGTGCGATGTCCAGGTGATCCGCCCAGTTGATCTGCAAGTTGTCCAAGGCTCTGGCCTCAAGTCTGGCCGCAGTGTTCCCCCTGCGTAGGGGTCTGTTCACTGCTCACCAAGCAGCTCGCCACTGGGGGCGATGCCTGCTGCCTCTCACCACTTGGTCAAATCGCCTAAATCCTGTTGCTGCAGTGCTTTTGGGTGCATGGCCCTGGCATGGGTTCGCAGAACCGAACCTGATGGGTCGGTT
>CAJWXK010000049.1 GCA_913048995.1 uncultured Synechococcus sp.
CCATCTGCAGGGCGGTGATGCCCTTCTCGGTGCCGGCCACCTTGAAGTCCATGTCACCGAGGAAGTCCTCGATGCCTTGGATGTCGGTCAGGACGCGCACCTCCTTGCCCTCTTTGATCAAGCCCATGGCAGCCCCGCCCACGGGGGCAGCTAGGGGCACGCCGGCATCCATCAGCGCCAGGGTGCTGCCGCAGACCGACCCCATGGAGGTGGAGCCGTTGGAGCTGAGCACCTCGGAGACCACACGCAGCACGTAGGGGAAGGACTCCTTCTTGGGCAGAACGGGCACCAAGGCCCGTTCGGCTAGGGCGCCGTGGCCGATCTCGCGACGACCGGGGGAGCGCATCGGTCGGGTTTCACCCACCGAGTAGGGGGGGAAGTTGTAGTGATGCAGGTAGTGCTTCTCAGTGGACGGGTTGAGGTCGTCCATCTCCTGGGCATCGGAGGGGGTGCCGAGGGTGGCGGTGGAGAGAACCTGGGTTAGACCGCGCTGGAACAGACCAGAGCCATGCACACGCTTGGGCAGCACGCTGACTGCGGCGCTGATGCTTCGCACTTCATCGAGGTTGCGCCCATCGACCCGTTTCCCCTGCTCGAGGATCTGGGCGCGCATCATCTTTTTAGTGAGTGCCTTGAAGCTGTTGCCCAGCAGCTTGCCGCTGCTGCTCACTGCTGTGCGAACCGCATCGGTCTCGGATAGGGCGGCGATCGCTTCTGCTGTTTTGCTCTTGATCTCGTCGAGCTGGGTGTCCCGCTCTTTCTTGCTGAGCGTGAACTGGGCCAGGACGCCACCAATGTCCTTGGAGCATTTCTTGGCCAGGTAGTCCGGGACGGTGGTGTCCTCGGCCGGTGCCTCTGGGATCACCTGCTCGATCCCAAGGGCTTCAAGGGTTTCTTTCTGGTGGCGGATCAGCTCACCGACAGCCTCATAGCCAAAATCGATCGCCTCGATCATGTCTTGCTCGGGCAGCTGCTGGGCGCCCGCTTCCACCATCACCACCCCGTCGGGGGTGCCGGCCACGACCAGGTCCAGCTCTGAGCGATCGATCTCGCGATAGCTCGGGTTGAGAATGAAGTCATCGCCGAGCAGACCGACGCGCACGGCGGCCATTGGCCCATAGAACGGAATCTTGGCCAGCAGTGTTGCTAGGGAGGCTCCGGTTACTGCCAGCACATCAGGGGGCATGCGCTCATCAACGGAGAGCACGGTGGCCACCACCTGCAGGTCATCGCGCATCCAACTGGGGAAGAGCGGCCGGATCGGACGGTCGATCAAACGGCAGGCCAGGGTGGCGCGCTCGGGGGGGCGACTTTCACGTCGCATGAAGCTGCCTGGAATCCGACCGGCGGCATAGAGGCGTTCTTCGTAGTCGCAGGTCAGGGGCAGGAAGTCGATGCCCTCGCGGGCTGTGGAGCGGGTGGCGGTCACCAGCACCGAGGTATCACCGCATTCGATCAGAACACTTCCACCGGCCTGAGGGGCATAGCGGCCCGTCGTCAGCCTGATCTCCCGGCCATCAAAGGAGATGGTCCGTGTTTCACCTTGCACTGGCGCTTATGTCCTGTTGCTTGTCAAACATCATCTTGACATCCAGGCACAGCTGTGGATTGTGTATCGGTTCAGTCTTAGTTCAGCGGGGTGAGTCACGGCCTGTTGCAGTTGCTTGCTGTAGTCCTCGTCGCTGATGCAAAAGCAGCCGAAGCGCTCTAAATGCGGGTTGCTGAGCTGGACATCGAAGAGGACAAACCCCCCCTCAGCGAGGGCTTTTTGCAGGGACACCAGCACCACATTGGAAGCATGGGGGCGGCGGTGATACATCGATTCGCCGATCCAGCAGCGGCCGATGGCGAGGCCGAGTTGACCGCCGGCCAGCCCCTGCTCGTCCCAGGCTTCGATGCTGTGGGCCCAGCCCAGCTCATGCAGGGCGCGGTAGATGGCCCGGAGCTCTGGGCTGATCCAAGTGCTGGGGCGATCACTGCAGCCCTCCACCACCGACTCAAAAGCCGTGTCGATGCGGAGGCTGAAACGACCTGTTTGCAGTTGGCGTCGCAGTGAGCGTGGCACGTGAAAACGCCCATCAAGGGGCATCAAGGCACGCTCGCGCGCACGAAAAAGGCCGAGGGAGCCATCTGGACCCTCGGCCATGGGAAACCAACCGGCGGCATAGGCCGCCAGCAGTTCATTCACCAGCTGGACTTGACCACGCCGGGCAGTAGGCCCTTGTGGGCGCGCTCACGCAGTTGGTTGCGGCATAGACCGAAATCGCGGTAAACGCCGCGGGGCTTGCCGGTGGCCCAGCAGCGGTTGCGCATGCGGTTGCGTGCGCTGTTGCGGGGCAGGTTTTGGATCTTGCGGTGGATCTCCAGACGCTCCATCGGATCTGCAGCCGACTCGAAGGCCTCCATCAGGGCCGACCGCTTGGCAGAGAAGCGCTCCACGATCTTCTTGCGCTTCACGTCCCGCGCGATCATCGACTTTTTCGCCATGCGGCAGCCCGGATTGGATCAATAATCCGCCATCTTAAATGATCAGGGTTCAGTTCCCCATCAGCTGACGAACCAGGCTGAGCTGGCTGGTGTCCTTGACGATCAGCACGGCGCTCAGCCCAAGCAGCAGCACGAGGCCGGATTGCATGAATGCCATCTGCAGACGCTCTGGCAGCGGCCGGCCCCGTAGACCTTCAATCAGGAGCAGCAGGAACTGACCGCCATCGAGCAGGGGCAGCGGCAGGGCATTGAGCACCGCCAGATTGATCGAAATCAATGCGGCGAACAGAAACAGGCTGGCTCCACCTTGGTCGGCCAACTGGGCCCCCATCTCGATGATTTTGACCGGTCCTGAGACCTGGGCGGCCGTCTCACTAAATCGAGTGGCCAGCGCCGTGAATCCCTCGATCGTGCGCGACCAGATTGCCGAAAAGTCTTTATTGGCCTGCTTGATGATTTGCAGGGGGTTGCTCGGGCGACTGAAGTGCTCGACTCCAGCGGGTTGGAGCTGGGCGCCGATGCGACCGTTGCCGCCGAGATCTGCGGGGACCATCCCCAGGTTCAAGGACTGCTCATGCCGCTGCAGCTCCACTTGCAACTCCTGGCTGGGGGAGGACTTCACCGCCTCCACCAACTTCTTGACGGCGCTGGTGCCGCCGCCAAGCGATTCACCATTGATGGCTAAGAGCTTGTCGCCGGGTTCGAGTCCGGCCCGGGCAGCGGCATTGTCGGGTTGAACAGCGGTCACCAACACACCGCCGGTGGCATCAAAGCCATCGGGGATGCCGACGATCACCCCCTGACCGACCAGCACCGCCCAGGCAAAGAGCAGATTGGCCAGCACGCCAGCGGCGATCACCAGAGCTCGCTGACGCAGGGGACGGTTTTTGAGCAGATCGGGGTCTTCCGGATCGATCGTGCTGTCCGGATCGTCATCGGGGAAGGCCACGTAGCCGCCTAAAGGGATCAGGCGCAGGGCGTAGAGCACTGGCCCGCGTTGGCGTTTGAGCAGCGCTGGGCCAAAGCCCACGTTGAAGCTGCTTACACGGATGCCTTGGCTGGTTGCGGCGAGGAAATGGCCTGCCTCATGCACCACCACCAGCAGCGCCAGGATCAATAGCGCTGTCAGTACACCCACAGGCTCACCCCTTGATGGGGTTCATTGTGCCGCGATTGTGTCGCTGCCGAAGAATGGGACAAGGGCCGCAGGCAGTTTGACGCTCCCATCGACCTGCTGACCGTTCTCGAGTAACGCAGCCATGGTGCGGCCGATGGCCAGGCCGCTGCCGTTGAGGGTGTGGAGCAACTGGGTGCTTTTGCCTTCTTTGAAGCGGATGGCTGAGCGACGCGCCTGGAAATCACCACAGATGCTGCAGCTGGAGATCTCGCGGAATGAGCCTGCCCCGGGCAGCCAAACCTCGAGGTCGTAGGTGCGAGCAGCGGAGAAGCCGATGTCACCGGTGCAGAGCTCGAGGCGGCGGTAAGGCAGCTCGAGGGCCTCCAGCACAGCTTCGGCATCGAGGGTGAGCTGCTCGTGCGCCTCCGCAGATTTCTCGGGGTGGCAGAACCAGTAGAGCTCCACCTTGTTGAACTGGTGAAGACGGATCAGGCCGCGGGTGTCTCGCCCGTAGCTGCCGGCCTCGCGCCGGAAGCAGGGGGTGTAGGAGACGTAGCGCAGGGGCAGCTGATCGGCGGGGATGACCTCATCGCGATGCAGCGAAGTGATCGGGACCTCAGCAGTGGGGGTAAGCCAGAGGTCATCCTCAGCGCAGCGAAAGCTTTCCTCGGCAAATTTGGGTAGTTGCCCTGAGCCTGTGAGGCTGGCGGTGTTCACCAGGATCGGCGGCATCACCTCGCGGTAGCCCTTGCCGGTGTGCAGATCGAGCATGAAGCTGATCAAGGCCCGCTCCAGCCGCGCTCCCTGCCCCATCAGCGTGATGAAGCGGCTCTGGGCGATGCGCACCGAGCGTTCGGTTTCAAAAAGCCCCAGGCGTTCGGCTATCTGCCAGTGCTCCTCGAGCTCGCCTTCGGTGCGGGGCTCACCCCAGCGCTTGACCTCGACGTTGTCAGCTTCCGTTTTGCCGTCAGGGGTTTCCGCTAGCGGCAGGTTGGGGAAGGTCATCAGCTGTTCGCGCAGCTTGACCTGCAGATTTTTCTCTTCTTCTTCCAGCACCGACACCTGCTGCTTGATGCGGTTGCCCTTCTCGCGCAGTTCCATGACCTCAGGGCTGCCGGGTGCGGCCCCGCCTTTGATCATGGCGCCGACTTCCTTGCCAATCCGGTTGCCCTCGGCCTGCAGGTTGCTGCGTTGCTCTTCAAGATCGCGCTCTTGCTTGGCAATCAGCTGCAGGCCGGTGAGGTCCACCGACATGCCACGGCGTCCCAGCTGCTCAGTGATCAGCTCAGGGTTGTCGCGCAGCAGGCGCTGATCCAGCACGGGGGCAATCTTCGATTGGCGGGAGCTTAAGGCGTGCGGCTCAGAGCACCTGCACCACTTCACTCACCTCGGGGATGGCCTCACGCAGCTTGCGCTCGATGCCCATCTTCAACGTCATGGTGCTGCTGGGGCAGGAGCCGCAGGCCCCCTGCAGACGCACCTTGACCACAGGCCCATCGATCTCCACAACTTCAACGTTGCCGCCGTCGGCCATCAGGAAAGGCCGCAATTCATCAAGGGCGCGCTCCACGTTCTCCAGGGTCAGGGCCTGGGGATCAGCGGCGCCGGTGGCAGTTTCGGTGGTCATGGCGGGGGCCGATGGATACGTCAAGCGTAAGGAAGTGGACCAATATCCTGAAGGAGCATTTAATCGGGCTGCTTTGGAGCGCTTTGACGCCGTGCTTGTGGGCGGCGGAATCATGGGCGCCACCCTGGCGGTGTTGCTGCACGAGCTGGACCCAGAGCTGCGGTTGCTGCTGCTTGAGCGCCTCGATCAGCCAGCGCTTGAGAGCAGCGCGGCGGTCAACAACGCCGGTACTGGCCATGCGGCCAACTGCGAGTTGAATTACACCCCCCAGCAGGCCGATGGCACGGTGGCCACCGCCAAGGCCCTGCGTATCAATGCCAGCTTTGAGCGCAGCCTGGAGTTCTGGGCTTCTTTAAGTGAGCAGGGACGTTTGGATCCATCCGGCTTCCTGCATCAAGTGCCCCACATCAGTTGGGTGCAAGGTGCAGCGGATGTGGCCTTCCTGCGCCAGCGTCAGCAGCAGCTGAGCGCATTGCCGGCCTTTGCTGGCATGGAATGGAGCGAGGATCCGGCCCAGCTGGCGCAGTGGATGCCCCTGGTGATGCAGGGCCGCTCCACCGATCAGCCCATGGCTGCCACCCGCATCGGCCGCGGCACCGATGTCGATTTCGGCCATCTCACCCGTGCCTATCTCGAACCGCTCGAGCGCAGTGGTGCTCTTGAGGTGCGCCGTGGCTGTGAAGTCAAGGATCTGGAGCGGTTGCCTGATGGGGCTGGCTGGCTGGTGCAGCTGCAAGGCCCAGCGGGCAGCAGTGAGCTGATCTGCCCCTTTGTCTTTCTCGGTGCTGGCGGTGGCGCCCTGCCGTTGCTGCAGCGCTCTGGTATCCCAGAAGGACGCGTTTATGGCGGCTTCCCTGTCAGTGGCCAGTGGCTGGTCTGCCGCGATCAAGCCCTGGCTGAGCATCACTTCGCCAAGGTTTATGGCAAAGCCAAGGTGGGGGCGCCGCCGATGTCGGTGCCTCACCTCGATACCCGTTGGATCGATGGTCAGCGGTCATTGCTGTTCGGTCCCTATGCCGGCTTCAGCAGCAAGTTCCTCAAGCAGGGATCACTGCTGGATTTACCGCTCTCAGTGCGACTCACCAACCTGCTGCCGATGCTGCAGGTGGGGCTCAACAACCTTTCGCTGGTGCAGTACCTGATCAACCAGCTGCGCCAGAGCCCCCAGGAGCGGCTGGACGCCCTGCGGGAGTTTGTGCCCCAGGCCGATGCGGCGGACTGGGAGCTTTCGGTGGCCGGTCAGCGGGTGCAGATCATCAAGGCCACCGCTTCCGGAGGACAGCTGCAGCTGGGAACTGAAGTAGTGGCTGCAGCTGATGGTTCGCTGGCGGCACTGTTGGGGGCTTCGCCGGGGGCCAGCACGGCGGTGACGATCATGCTGGAAGTGCTGCAGCGCTGCTTTGGCGAGCGCCTGGCCAGCGAGAGCTGGCAGCAGCGTCTTCGGCAGCTGCTGCCCAGCTGGGGCCGTGATCCGATTGCTGAGCCGGCAACACTTGAAGCCATGCGCGAGCGCAGCGATGCCCTATTGGGGCTTCAGGCGTAGGCGCGACCCTGCTGATCGGCGGTAATAGTTCATTCCAGATCGGAGCAAGCGTGCGTCGGGCCGTGCCGCCTGCGATGAACAGAATTGGCCCCTGCAGCCCGAGCCGGTGCAGTTCGCGGCCCAGCTCCCAGGTGGCCCAGGGGCCCTGCACGTATCGGCCAGGGCCGGCGAAGACCGCCAGGGGGCGGTGGTGGATGCAGCCGAAATCGGTGCGGTAAGCCATCAGGGGGCGGCGAACCTTCCCTCACTCGGCAGATCCGGTTAACCCTTCAGTTGCCCGGTGAGATTCACGGTGATCACCCCGGCGGTGATCAGGGCCATACCCAGCAGCTGGCCTGTGCTTGGCACTTGTCGGTAGGCCAGCAGGCCCACCAGCACGATCGCCACGATGCCTACGCCGCTCCATAGGGCGTAAGTGATCCCCAGGGGAATGGTCTGCACCACCCGTGAGAGCAGCAGCATTGATGTGCTGTAGGCCGCCACCACCAGCAAGGAGGGCAGTGGCCGGCTGAAGCCGGCCGAAAGCTTGAGCAGTGAGGTCCCGAGCACCTCCGCTGCAATGGCCAACAGCAACAGGATCCAGGCAGGCATGGAAAAACCTCAGGGGCGTGTCATGAACGTGCGCAGAACCGCGTTAAAGCGCTGCGGGTTCTCTAGGAAAGCGAAGTGATGTCCGCCGGCGTCTTCTGGAAAAATCCTCCAGCTGGGAGTCCGGCAGCTGAGGTGCACACCATGGCTGGTCTCAAACCAATGACGAGTGGCTTCCATGAGCAAGGCTCGGCGGCTGGCCAGGGGCTGCTCCCTAAGATCCAGCGATGACTGACGCTCCTGTCTCCAGGCTCCGCAATTTCTGCATCATTGCCCACATCGACCATGGCAAATCGACCCTGGCCGATCGCTTGCTGCAGGACACCGGCACGGTTGCCGCGCGAGACATGCAGGAGCAGTTCCTGGACAACATGGAACTGGAGCGTGAGCGGGGCATCACGATCAAGCTGCAGGCCGCACGCATGCAGTTCAAAGCTTCCGACGGCGAGATCTATACCCTCAACTTGATTGATACTCCCGGCCACGTTGACTTTTCCTATGAGGTCAGCCGCAGCCTGCAAGCCTGTGAAGGTGCGCTGCTGGTGGTGGATGCCAGCCAAGGGGTAGAAGCCCAGACCCTGGCCAATGTCTACCTGGCCCTTGGTAATGATCTCGAGATCATTCCCGTCCTCAACAAGATCGATTTACCGGGTGCTGATGCTGATCGCATTAGTCAGGAAATCGAAGACATCATTGGACTCGACACCTCCAATGCCATCCACGCGTCGGCCAAGACTGGACTGGGTATTCCTGACATCCTGCAGGCCATTGTCGATCGGGTGCCGCCGCCAGAGGACACCACAAAAGAACCTCTTAAGGCGCTGATTTTTGACTCCTATTACGACCCTTATCGGGGCGTAATTGTTTACTTCCGGGTGGTTAGCGGCCGTTTGTCCAAGAAGGACAAAGTGCTGTTAATGGCTAGCAAGAAGACCTATGAACTGGATGAGATCGGAGTCATGTCTCCCGATCAAAAACCGGTGGATGAATTGCATGCCGGTGAGGTGGGTTATCTAGCGGCTTCCATCAAGGCAGTGGCCGACGCCCGTGTCGGTGACACCATCACCCTGGCTAGTGACCCTGCGGATGAGCCCCTGCCGGGTTACACCGAGGCCAAGCCGATGGTGTTCTGCGGCTTATTCCCCACTGATGCCGATCAGTATCCCGATCTGCGTGATGCTCTCGACAAACTCAAGCTCTCCGATGCTGCGTTGCAATACGAGCCAGAGACCAGCAGCGCCATGGGTTTTGGCTTCCGCTGTGGCTTCCTCGGCCTGCTGCACATGGAAATTGTGCAGGAACGGCTCGAGCGTGAGTACAACCTTGATCTGATCGTCACCGCACCGTCGGTGATCTACAAGGTGAACATGGTTGATGGCACCACCGTGATGGTGGACAACCCCGCCACGCTTCCCGATCCCCAGGCGCGTGAATCGATCGAAGAGCCTTACGTGAAGATGGAGATCTATTCGCCTAATAACTTCAATGGCACCTTGATGGAGCTGTGTCAGGAGCGACGCGGCACCTTCATCGATATGAAGTACATCACCACCGATCGGGTGACCTTGCAGTACGAGTTGCCCCTGGCAGAAGTGGTGACCGACTTCTTTGATCAGATGAAGAGTCGCACCAAGGGTTACGCCTCGATGGAATACAGCTTGATCGGCTATCGGCCCAACATCTTGGTGCGCCTGGATGTGCTGATTAATGGCGAAAAGGCTGACCCCCTCACCACCATCGTGCACCGCGACAAAGCCTATGGCGTTGGCAAGGGGCTGGTGGAGAAACTCAAAGAATTGATCCCGCGCCAGCAGTTCAAGATTCCGCTGCAAGCTTCAATCGGCAGCCGCATCATCGCCAGCGAAAGCATCAGCGCCATGCGTAAAGATGTGCTGGCGAAGTGCTACGGCGGTGATATTTCCCGCAAGAAGAAATTGCTGCAGAAGCAGGCCAAGGGCAAGAAACGCATGAAGGCCATGGGCAAGGTGGATGTGCCCCAGGAAGCCTTCATGGCCGTACTCAAATTGAACCAGTAACAGAAGATACGATTTTCAATTAATTAACGTGAAGTCGTCCGTCTGGGCTTTGGATTGGTCGCAGGATATTTGCATCAGCAGGCCCTCTGGCCATGACTCGCGACCAGCTCCATAACGCCCTGGCGGTGCTTGCCTCCGCCCACTACAACGTTCAGCCGCCGCTGCCCAGAACGCCATTGCCGTGGCAGCGGCTCAGGCCTGCGCCGCAACCGCCGATGGATCAGATGCAGCCACTCACCCCAAGCGAGCGTTGCTTTTACCTCTGAAGCCCCAGTACCTGATCGCAGGTCTATTGCTGCCTGCACTGTTGGCCCCAGTGAGTGCTGACGAGTCAGTGCGCTTTCTGCCTGATGATGCTCTGATCGCCTGCCGGGCCATCATGCCGGCGTGCTTCACCAAGGCAGGTTGGGCCCAGCTGTGTGAGGCCAACCCCGAGGTGCACCTGGCCCATCCGGTGGCGTGTCGCCTGGCTGGGGAGGAGCCATAAGTCAGCTCATGGCAGAGCGAGAGTGAGAAGAGAAAAGAGCGGAGCTGCAGGCACCGCTCGGCAAAGGGACCTTGGGCGAGTCCCTGCAATCAGCATTTCGCGTTTGGCTTCTGAGCAACTCCCCCAGTTGGGGGAATTGCAGTGCCATCTTTATGCCGTGACTGCCTCCAACTGATTAACCGTCACCTGCAGGGCAACAGGCAAGGCATTGCAGCTTCACCTTGGTTTGGAAGCCCCGCTTTGGACCTTGGGCGGACGGTGCGGGGCCGCGGCTGGGAGCGGGGAATCCTGATCTGAGCTGACGAGTTTGGGTGAATGCTTTTGATCAGGCGCTGCGCTGCCATCCAGCAGGGTTTTGTGTTGCCTCTGGTGATGGCCACTGGTCTGCTGCTGCTGCTCAGTGGTCTCTCCCTGCAGGCCATGGCCCTGCATTCACTGGCGCAGCTGCGCTTGCAGCGGCGAGAAGCTCAGCAGCGCGATGCCGCTATCAGTGCCGCCATGACAGCGGCTACAGGAGTGCAGCGGGATTTGGATTGAGTGAGGTGCTGATCAGCGCTGTGATTCTTGGTCTCTTCCTTGCAGCAAGCCTGCGCAGCTGGAGCGAGCTGACGGCCATGGAACGGCACCGCCGGCATCAGCAGCAGCTGTTGGCCTGGATGGAGCTGCAACTCCAGCGTGATCAGGGGCTGTTGCATCAGCAGGCCCGCAGATTGGCGCTCAATTGTGCCGATCCTGAGCAAGTGCAGCAGGGTTTGCAGACATTGCAGGCTGCATGGCACAAAACCGCGCCGTTGCCGTCGCCGACTGGGGCATCAGCTGATGCAAGCCTTGAGCCTGCAGGCGATGGTTTGCTGGTGCTGCAGCTGGTCAGCGGCGAGCACCAGCGCATGCAGCGCTACAGCCTGCAGGGGTTGGGGGCCTGCCGCCATGAGCCTGGCTGAACTGCTCATCACCATCGCCATTGCCGGCCTCCTCGCCTCCCTGGGCATCAGTCATGGTGGTCAGTCCTTGGCTCGTCAGCGGCTGCTCCATGCCAGCCGGCAGTTGCAGCTTGCTCTTGAGCGCGCCCGTGATCAAGCCCAGGCCAGCGAGTTCCCCTGTGCATTGGAGCTGGGAGGCCAAGGCTGGCAGGAGCCGGTCAGTGGCGATTTGCCCGTCTGCACATCAGCCATCGGACCATTGCTGCCTGGCTGGGGCGGTGCCCAGCTGAGGTTGGATCACAATCTGCGGCGGCTGACCTTCACGAGCAATGGCCTGGTGCTGGGGGGCGGCACCGTTTGGTTGCATCTCCATGGCACAGAGCAGGTGCGATGCGTGGTGATCAGCCTGCCGCTGGGAATTACCCGCCATGGCACCAAGCAGAGAGGCCGTTGCCTTCCCGCTTAGTGCTCCTTCTGCCAGATGCGCTCCAACGAGCGGCGGAACTCTTTCTTATCCAGTGGTTTTGCTAGATCCCGTTGACGCAGAGTGCTGCTGATCCACCACAGCTGCAGCCCTCCAAAGGCCAGGGCCAGCAGCCCCAGCTGCAGGTAGCCCCACTGCGCGACATCCATGGCTTAGGTCCGCGCCTCAAAGGCTTCTTCCCGCATCATGAAACCGACGCCGCGCACGGTGTGGATCAGCTTGGGCTGTTCGTCAGTTTCAATCTTCTGGCGTAGATAGCGGATGTAGACATCCAGCAGGTTGTCGTCGCCGTAGAAGCTTTCTCCCCACACGCCATGGAGGATCTCCAGCCGCGACTGCACCTTGTTGGGGGACCGCATTAGGAACACCAGCAGCTGGTATTCCTTATTGGATAGCTGAATCGCGCGGTTGCCGCGGCGCACATCGTGGTTGGCTTGGTTGAGCTCCAGGTCGCCAATGCGCAGCAGGTCAGGTTCGCTTTCTTGCGGTTGCAGCGCTTGGGAGCGCCGTTGCAGAGCCCGCAGCCGTGCCAGCAGTTCTTCAATTGAGAAGGGCTTAACGAGGTAGTCGTCAACGCCGGCATCCAGGGCTTCCACTTTGTCTTTGACTTCGTCGTAGCCTGTGAGCATTAACACCGGCACAGTCATTCCGGTGGCGCGAATGCGGCGGCAAATATCAAGCCCCGTGAAATCGGGAAGATTCCAATCGAGCAGAACAAGATCGGGGGAGGGTTCACCACGCAGAGCGATCAAGCCGCTGGCACCGTCGTGAACCACGTCAACGGCATAGCCCTCAACTTCCAGTTCCATGCGCAGGAACTCAGTGAGCTTGGGCTCATCATCAACAACGAGCAGACGCAACTGCTCAGCTTCCGGAGCCATTCGGAGGTGCTTGTCCAGTCCAGTTATAGGTGCGCTGGCTAGATCGCTTCTACCCTGAGCTTGATTGCAACACCGCCATGGCGGAGCAGTGGACACCGGGCGCTGTTGCAGCCCTGCGCGAAAAAGAGAATTTGCCTTTTGTCCGGGCTGATGCCAACGGCAACATCGTGGAGTTCAACGCTCGCTTTGCAGTTGTCTATGGCTGGTCAGAGCAGCAGTTGGTGGGGGAATCGATTTCAGCCATCCTGCCGCCGAGTTTTCGCGAGTTCCATCACGCTGGTTTTGCGCGCTTTCAGCTCACTGAAAGCTCCAAGGTGGTGGGCCATCCGCTGACGCTGGCCACGGTGTGCAGTGATGGCAGCGAAGTGCAAAGCGAGCACTACATCGTTGCTGAGAAATACCCCGATGGCAGTTGGAGCTTTGCTGCCACGCTGCGGCCGCTTGAGGGTGACCATGCCTCGCAGCCGGGATGAGTGACGAGGCCACGCTGGCTCAGCTGCGCCAGTCGCTCGGCCTGCTGCAGGTGGCGTTTGATGCTGCTTCCGAGGCGATGGTGATTGTCGAACCAGGCGGTAAGGTGCG
>CAJWXK010000050.1 GCA_913048995.1 uncultured Synechococcus sp.
CCAACAATTCAGGGGGCATCCAGGGCGGCATCAGCAACGGCGAGCCGATCGTGCTTCGCGTTGCCTTCAAGCCAACCGCCACAATCCGCAAGGAGCAGCAAACGGTAAACGCCGCCGGGGATGCCACCACGCTGGCAGCCAAAGGACGCCACGACCCCTGCGTGCTGCCGCGGGCCGTACCGATGGTTGAGGCGATGGTGGCGTTAGTGCTGGCCGATCATGCCCTGCGGCAGCGAGGGCAGTGCGGCTGACTTAGTTACTAAATGGCTCAGCCGCAGCAACGGATGCGGAGCTACCCGAAGGAGCTGCGGTCAATTTACTGGCAGCCTTGGCCATGCGCTTAGCGACTGAACCACCACGGGGTTTCTTAGCTGCTGAAGCCGCAGTCTTTTTCTTGGCTGTAGAAGAGGAAGGCTGACGGCTCACCTTGGCGGGAGCTTTCTTGGCAGAAGCGCGTTTGCTGGTGGTCTTAGCAACAGTGGCCTTGGCGGAAGCACGCTTTGCGGGAGCCTTCTTGGCTGGACGTGCGCGATGGCTCAGCACCATGGCCCATTCCTCATCGCTGAGAGAGCTGGGCTTGCTGCCATGCTCATCGGCCAGTTTGGCGGCCTTCTCGATGTCAGCGATCAGATTCTTCCACGAGGTCGCGAAGCGCTTGTCGCTCTGCGACTTGGCAGCACTTTCAACCAAGGTCTCCACCACACCGGCGGAAAGCACCTTCTTACGGCGACGGTTGAAGATCTCCTTCTGCAGTTGAGCAATAAGAGAAAGAGCCTTATCGCTCAGTTTGATAGTCAGCTCGGCCATGGCGCGATGGCATGGGTCAATACCACAAGTAGCACCTGAGACTCACAACTACAACGTCTCAATGTTGCGGGGGGTTGTGTTCAGATACGCCTCCAGGCTCGCGGCATGACCTGGAAGCAACCGGTCATGACAATCCAGCAGAGACGATCCAAGAGCAACGGCCTGCACACCCGCGGCAAGCCAAGGAGCGACATCAACTGGCTTCAAGCCACCAGCGGCGATGCAGAACGGCAGAGGTCCCAAGGGCCCAGAAAGCTGTTGCCAGTAGGCACACCCGAGGCTGGCAGCAGGAAAAAGCTTGATTGGCCCACCGGAGGTAGCAACGCCGAATGCCCTTACTTCACTAGGACTGAAAACCCCTGGAACCAGAGTCAAATGGAGCTGATGAGCACGCTCAACCATGTCCATGGAAGCGATGGGAGACATCGCAAAGCTGAGGCCTAAGCGGTTGACCTCATTGAGCTGATCGGCGTGGTGCAGGCCAGCAACGCCAAATCGGATCTGGGGGAAGCTCTTAGGCAGAGATTGCAAGAAGGGCTGCCACCACAGCTCTCCATTCCAGGCAAGTTCAAGATGACGGAAACCTGCCTTACAGACCGCCTCGATCTGTCGCTCAGCCTGCTTTGCGCTGTCTGGGCGCAAGACTGCCAAAAGTGGCGAGGCTTTTAGGGATTCCCGGAGGCCGGCCGGGTCACGGCCCACCTCCGAATCAGTCATCAGACGTAATCGGCAACCTTGGCATCACGTTCAATAAGCAGTTCCTGTAGCTGTTCAGCATCAACGGTCTCCTGCTCAACCAGCATCTCAGCCAGCTCATCCAGCAAAGAACGATTGGTGGTGAGCACATTCACGGCTCTGGTGTAGGCGGTATCGACAAGAGCAGAGACCTCTTCATCGATCGTGGCAGCTGTGTCCTCGGAGAAATCACGCTCAGAAGCAATGTCGCGTCCTAGGAACATCCCTCCCTGGGAACGGCCAAGAGCAACAGGACCAAGCTTGTCACTCATGCCAAAGCGAGTAACCATTTGACGGGCAACTCTTGCCACCTGCTGTAAGTCGTTGGAGGCTCCTGTGGTGACTTCGTCTTCGCCGTAGACGATCTCTTCAGCGACGCGACCACCGAGCGCTACTGCCATCTGGTTCTGCAAATAGGTGCGCGAGTAGAGACCAGACTCCATACGCTCTTCACTTGGGGTGAAGAAGGTCAGACCACCGGCCTGACCACGAGGAATAATGCTGATCTTCTGAACAGGGTCGTAGTCGGGCATCAGTGCTCCAACGAGGGCATGACCGGCCTCGTGATAGGCCACGAGGCGCTTGCGCTTATCACTCATGACCCGGTCCTTTTTCTCAGGGCCAGCCATCACCCGCTCGATTGCGTCATTGATCTCATCCATGGAGACCTCAGTCAGCTGACGCCGCGCAGCGAGAATCGCTGCCTCGTTGAGCAGATTGGCGAGATCAGCACCCGTAAAACCAGGGGTACGGCGAGCGACTTTGTCGAGGTCAACATCTTTAGCCAGGGTCTTGCCACGGGCGTGCACACCAAGCACCTGAAGACGACCGCTGTAATCGGGCCGATCGACGACCACCTGACGATCAAAACGTCCTGGACGCATTAAAGCCTGATCAAGCACATCGGGGCGGTTGGTTGCCGCGACAATGATGATGCCGGTGTTGCCCTCAAAGCCATCCATCTCAGTGAGGAGCTGGTTCAGGGTCTGCTCTCGTTCGTCATTGCCGCCACCAAGACCAGCGCCTCGCTGACGTCCAACCGCATCGATCTCGTCAATAAAGACGATGCAAGGAGCGTTTTTCTTCGCCTGCTCAAACAGATCGCGCACGCGACTTGCACCAACACCAACAAACATCTCGACGAATTCGGAGCCGGAGATTGAGAAAAAAGGCACGCCTGCTTCACCAGCCACTGCCTTGGCCAGCAGGGTCTTACCAGTACCAGGAGGGCCAACAAGCAAGACACCCTTCGGGATCTTGGCGCCGACAGCCGTGAACCGATCAGGGTTCTTGAGGAAATCGACGACTTCAGTGAGCTCGAGCTTGGCGCCCTCGATGCCAGCCACATCCTCGAATGTGACCTGGGTCTGTGGCTCCATCTGCACCCGAGCCTTGCTCTTGCCAAAGCTCATCGCTGGATTGCCTCCGCCACCCTGGGCACGACGCAGCAAAAAGAAGAGGCCTCCCAACAAAAGAATCGGGAACAGCAAACTGCCCAATGCCTGCTGCCATGCAGGTGATTGGCGACTGGGCTGCACGTCGATATCGACGTTGTGCTCACTCAGCAAGTTGAGCAGATTTTTATCTGGAGCCAGATTCACCTGGGCCCGCTGACCATCGCTCTTAACGGCTAAGGCTGTACCGCGATCGGGGGCGATCAGAACCTTGGAGATCTCGTTGTCCTGCACAGCTTCAACGAAGTCGCTGTACCGGAGATTCACCGGCTCATTGGCAGGGTTGGGACGCCCCCCCATGAAGGCGGTTCCCAAAGCGATCAGAACTACAACCAGGAGCACATAGAGGCCTGCGTTGCGCCAACTCTTCTTTGCGGCCAAGGAGACCCCCGTTTAGTAAAGGAATGTTAACCCGCGATGGCGTCAGGCGGCGCGCAGCACATCCACCACACTGCGGAAGGCAAACCACTCAGGGATCTCCTCACCACTGCGCAGCATCTTGCGGAACTGAGTACCGCTGAGCTTTTTGACATGCAGCCCTCTGGCCTCAGCATGCTCAGCGGTCACATACCCCTCTTCCTCTGTGTAAACGAGGTTCAAAGAGGGGACCGTCTCCATACCCAGCTCACTGGCGTTATCGCGAGCGAAATCCTGGGCCTGATATGGCCCGTAGAAATCAGCGCCGCTCACCGAGGACTTACAGCCCGCCATATCGCGACCAATGATGAAGTGAGTGCAGCCGTAGTTCTTGCGGATAATCATGTGCTGAAGGGCCTCACGGGGGCCGGCCATGTGCATCGAATAAGGCAGGTAGGCCCAACGGATGCGGGAATTGTTGAGCTCTTCAGCTAAGCGCTTGTAGGTCTGGAAGCGAACAGCTCCAGGAATGTCATCTCCCTGGGTGGGACCACAGGTGGGATGCACCAGCACAACGCCCTGCTCGCTGACATTGGAGGCGTGTAGCGCACGAGTAAACAGTTCGTAGTGGGCTCGGTGAATGGGGTTACGGCACTGAAAGGCCACCACGTCTTCTCCTTCTGGCAGCCCGCTACGGACTTCAGCAGGGGTTTGGCAAGGGAACGGACGCTCGGGAAGCTCCATTCCAACGATGGAGCCACCCAAGTAAAAGCGACCCCTTTCGCAAGCAATCATGCGAACCGCAGGATGTTCAAGGGAGCTGGTGCCGTAGCAGCCCAGGGCCTCACGTGCCTTGTCAGGCTCCCATTTGCTCTCAACTGTCATGACGGCCAGACGGCGGCCGTGATACGTCAGCAGCAGCCTCTGGCCGACAGCGATGTCCGACTGATCGGTATCCATGACGATTGGAAGACCGAACAACAGGCCAGAGGTGGTTCGGTTGCCCTCCACCACGGCCTGGTAGTCCTCCTGGTGCATGAAGCCCCGCAGAGGGGAGAAGCCCCCCACCATCAACAGCTCAACGTCACAGGCGTTGCGATCACTGCACTCGACGGTGTGGTCAACAGCAGCGGAGACGGCATCCCACTGATCAGAGGGGATTCGCAAATCGACGAGCGTGCCGCCGTGGGGTGCGATCAGAGCCTGGGGAGCCGTGCTGGTCATCGAGCCGGGGACGCTTGTGCGGTGGGCATTCTTCCAGATCAGCGATGCGTTGATCAGGCCTGCTCAAGACGGCCATAGAGCTCACCGCTCACCTTCACGTCGACGGGCTCACGACCACCCATATCGGAATCGGAGGGCTGGACAGCAGTGAACACACCAGCAAATTCACCAGTCTCAGAATCGACGCGGGTGATCGAGAAAGTCATCGTGCCAGTGCCGTCGATATAGCGCTTGACGTTCTCGCTCTCAAGCTCGTCGTCATCGCCGCCAAGGGCCACCAAACCCTGGGCGTACTCGACTCCAGTGGTCAGCGCGCGGCCCTTTGGATCAAGGAAATTACTGGTGCGGTAGCTGGGGGTGCGGTACTCACCTTTGAAATCTGAACTGGTGGTAATGGCTGTGCCACCAGCCGTAGCCAAGAGTTCCTTACTGGAGAAGGTGAAAGGGATCTCCTCACCGCCAGGCAGCAGAACGGTGATGGGCTGGAAGTCGATGCCGCCCTGTTCTTTGAACACCAGGCTGCTGTCACTCACCTTGAGATCGCCGTAGACCGAATCGAGGCTGGACGTGTAACGAGTGAGGATGCGGCCTTCAACGAACTGCGCCTCCTGACGCTTGTTTGTGGGCTCACCTTTGACGGCAACTGCACTGGGGTGGAAGCACATTTCCTGGAGGCTGTACTTCGTTCCGTTATTCAGGCTGATGCTGTCGCGAGCGGATTCGGGCAGGGTGGGACAGTCGTTAGCCAGGCCGGTGTTGTGAATATCGTCATATGTACGGTCTGCGAGATCAATTTTTGACGGATCGGAGCTACAAGCAGTAAGCAGCGTGAGGCAGGCCGCCAGACAGAGGGCAACAGCTGTCTGAAGCAGTGAACGCAGGCGACGCATGGGGACCGGCATATAGGGAGCGTGCGCGCGATCGTACAACTGAAAACGCCCGCCACACGTAGGATGTCGCTCCTCTCAACATCCCTGATGCCTGGATCCGACAGCGCTTGGAGCGAGCGCTTTGCCGCCTGGTGTCAAAAGGGTGAACAGCTGTCTTCAGAAGCTGGAGGTGACCCGAAGGAAATTTTGAGGTTGCTGCGGGAGCTCGAGCAGATGCATCGAAGGCTGCAGGAGGGAGCTTTTCGGGCCAGCCTCCCCTCAAGCCGGCAGCAGCTCTATGCCCTGCTGCAGTCAATGGAGCAAAGCGGCGGCTGGCCCTACATCCCTCGCCTTCAGCTCAAGACATTGCTGGAGCACCTTGAGCCCCCATCTGCACAGCCAGTGGCTCAAGGAAACGACACAGCCTGATCAAGCTGGCAGACCACCGCATCCAGCAATCTGTGGGCCAGAGCGAGCTTGCGACAAGAATCAATCCGCTCAGGGGCCTTGCCTTTCTGCAACAGCCAACCCTCATTGGCGGCTGATCCAAATCCTGCTTGAGGCTGATCGATGGGGTTAGCAAACATCAGATCACAGCCCTTGCGTACAAACTTCGCTTCCGCCTCAGCCAGAACATCGCCGCTCTGCGCGGCGAATCCAAACAAGATCTGACCGGGTGGACGCCTCTGCACCAACTGCATCAACAGATCTGGCACCGGCTCCCAGTGACTGGGTTGCAGAAGCCATTGCTGCAACTGCTGTTTGGGCAACTTGTCCTGCAGAGGCTCACGGAGCCTCTGATCCGCCACTGCTGCTGCCATCAGTACTGCCTCAGCTTCAGGTTGGCCCTGTTGCAGCAGGGTCTCGAGCTCTGCCGACGTGGTGAAGCTCTTGCAGCAAACCCCTTCAAGCCAGGGCTCCAGCACGGCCAATGGACCATGGAGCAAGGTCACCTCAGCCCCCCGCAGCCTTGCTGCTTGCGCCAACAGCACCCCCATCAAGCCTGATGAGGAATTAGATAGATGACGTGCCGGGTCAAGGGATTCGCGGCTTGGACCGGCTGTCACCAGCACGCGACGTCCGCTCAGATCTCGTGATGGCCCATGCAGAGCGAGGGACTCGGCAGCCAACTCGATCAGCTCAGGTTCGACCATGCGGCCGCTACCGCGGCGATCACAGGCCAACAGACCATCCCTTGCAGGAGGGAGAGACAAGGTGAGTCGATCGAGCTGCACCTGCCGCCAATTGCGCTGGACAGGCTCGGATTCCCACATATCGGTGTTCATCGCTGCGGCCAGAAGCAGCGGTGCTCTGCTGGCCATCACCGTGGCTGCAAGCAAAGTGTCCGATAGCCCATGTACCAGCCGGGCGAGGGTGGTGGCACTGAGGGGAGTCAGCAGCACCAGGTCAGGCCATTCAGCCAAATCAATGTGCAGCGGCCGAGGACTTCTGTGATCCCACTGGTCCTGTTCCAGGACGCAGGGCTGACGGGACAGACTGGCCAGGGCAACAGGGCTGACAAGCTTGGCTGCACTTGGAGAAAGCAGGCATCGCACCTCCGCGCCCCGCTTGACCAGTGCGCTGACCAGAGCAGGCACCTTGACGGCGGCAATACTGCCGCTGACAGCCACCAAGATCCGCTGTCCGCGAAGAGCGTCAGCCGCGGCCATGGATTCAGTCCTCGTCGAAGGGCTCCTGGTCCACCAGGTGCACATAAGGGCGTACCAGCTCAGGCCGATGGATCGCCAGCGCCCGCAGCAGATGCCAGTCATTGAGACCGTCAAAAGCACCGGGATAGTCGTCCTGCTCGAGGCGCTCGGCCAGGGCCGCCACCGAGTCTTCGTTCTGGGAAGCCAGAAGCTCCTCAGTGATCAGGCCTGGTCCGCTCATGAGGTGTAGCGTCGAAATGATTCCCCGGGGAATTAGCTCAGCTGGTAGAGCGCTGCGATCGCACCGCAGAGGTCAGGGGTTCGAATCCCCTATTCTCCATGGCCATGCTTGCCGTGCTGCTTGCCACTATTCCCCCAGAGGTTTCGCCTCTGCTGGAGACCAATTCAGAGCGGATCGAGCTGATCAGCATTGAAACCACCACCAAACTCCCTGAATGGAGTGCAGAGAATCCTCACTCCATCACAGATAATCCATCGCCCAGCCTGCTTCGAATCGTACGAACAAAAAGGCTGAGTCTTGATGGCAGCGGCAGCTGGCAGGTTGTCTACGGGGTCGACTGCACATCACGCCGGGTGCGACGCCTGAGCCAGCCGATGGACAGCGACTTGGTCGGCTTCGCCAAACAGAAACCGCTCGAGGGAGAGAACGGTTTCTGGTACCCAGAGCGACCATTCACCCTCTCCAGCCAACTACTGAAGCGCGTGTGCCCATCGCCAAATTGAGCGCGCGAGTTTACCCCCAGGACCCCCGATGGGGTACAAAGGATCACCAACCTCAACCTTGAGCTATGTCGCAGTCCAAGCGAGAACAGGTGGTCAGTCACCTGCGTTACATCCGCCAGGAACTGCGTGAGATGCATCAGGGAGTCATGGATGACGGCCTACTCCCCGAGAGCGGCGAGGTGCGCGGCGTGATGGCCCAAATGGAGGCACTGCTTGAGCTTCTCGAAGGCAAGAGCGGCCGCAAAGCAGCGGCAAAAGAAGCCAGCTCCTGAGCGGATGCTGAGCTTGTCAGCTCCACTACATGTGGTGGAGCTGACAAGCACAAAGGCCACATATTGTGTATAAAGGACCCGGCGAAGCGCTGGGTCAGGTGATGGGGATCCTGGGCTTGCTTCGCCAGTTCTTCCCCAATCAGTCCTTGACCAGCAGGTAGCGAGCACCTGCCGATCGCACCCATTGGGTCACCTCTTCTGTGAGTCGACGCCCTGCCAGGCCAATGCAACCGGCCGTGCCATCAAGGCTGACGTCCTCATGAATTCCGAAATGACCTCGCGGAGTCGAGAAGAGTGGATCAACGGGAATGAACCAGCTACGCCCCAGCTCGTAAAGGTCACCGCTGTGAAGCCGAATCGGAGCACCGATCAGGTAAGCCCCAGGCGGAAGGGGCGCATGATTTCCCGGCCGACTGAAACGATCGCGATCTTCGGTGTAAGGACGCCCTGTGACAGATGACCAACGCCGGATCAGCTCCGTCCCCTGCCGAAGCTCCAAATCCCAGATCCGGTTTCCCTGACGATCCCTTGTCTCAGTCGACGTCAGTTCAAGCCTTGGCTCCTCGGTATTAGCAACACGCTTAGCCAGCTCGGTGGGCAGAGGCGGATCCGGCAGCTCTTGCGGTTCCCCCAGAAGGAAGGGAAGCATGGGGCACGTTCGGTCTGCAACGCAGCCTCTCTGATTTCCGCCAAGCAGCGGAAAAAAGCTGGACAGCGCGCAAACCGAATCCCATGCGACTCAGGCCATGCAGGACACCCGCCTCAACCGCTATGGCGGACATGCGCTCAAGCGACTGGAGCTGTGGGCTGAGAATCCCTGGCGCCGCCTTTCACTGCTCCTGATCGTGCTGCTGGGGGGCTTCAGTACCGGCGTCAGCCTTGGCTCCGTGGCTGGCGTGCTGATGATCATTGACCCTGTTGGAGCCTTGGTTGTCGTGAGTGCCTCGGAAATAGCAATTCGTGCTCGACGACCGCTGCTAAGCCGCGGCGGCAACAAGTTGCTCCTTGCCCTGCTGGACATGGCGCGCATGGGAGTGATCTACGGCCTGCTGCTGGAGGGGATCAAAACCAGCGTTTAAAGGGTCATTTATCCCATTTTCCGGCTGCATCCATACCTTGTGGATGTCGAGCCCCCCGCGCGTCATGACCGCCAGCAAAGAGCGATTTTTCCTGGAACTTGAGCCTCCCACGGAAGAGCTGCGCGGCAAGCCTCATGTGGTCATCGTCGGTGGGGGCTTTGCCGGCGTCAAAGCCTGCAAGTCATTCAAAGGGGCTGACGTTCGCATCACGCTGATCGACAAACGCAACTTCAACCTTTTCCAGCCACTGCTTTATCAGGTCGCGACAGGACTGGTCTCCCGCGGTGATGTGGCCACGCCACTGCGTCAACTCGTAGGCGCCCAGCGCAATGTGCAAGTGCTGCTTGGTGAGGTGACAGAAATTCAGCCTGATGCCAAGGAGATCACCTTCAACGGCAAGGCGATGGCTTACGACTATCTGATCCTGGCCACCGGTTCAGGCAGCACCTTCTTCGGCCACGAGGACTGGCGCGGCATCGCCCCGCCAATGAAAATCCTCGAGCACGCCGAAGAGATCCGTCGTCGCGTGTTGATGGCCCTTGAGCAGGCCGAGCAGACCGCAGACCCTCAGGAGCGCCGCTTCCTTCAAACCGTAGTGATTGTGGGTGGTGGCCCTGCCGGCTGCGAACTCGCGGGAGCCCTTTCGGAGCTCATGCGCAAAGCGATGGCACGGGACTTCAGGCAGCTCGATCCCACCACCGCTCGCATCATCGTTGTGGACCCCGGCGATCGGGTGCTGCGAGCCATGCCGGAGGAGTGCTCCACGGCCGCTGCCAGTGAGCTGGAAGCCATGGGGGTTGAGCTGTTCTTCCATGGACGCGTGCAATCGATAGTCCCTGGCGAGGTGCTGGTGGGAACCCCCGAGGGCGATCACAAGATCGAGGCTGCCAATGTCTTCTGGACCGCTGGTGTGAGGGCATCCCACCTGGGCCGCAAGCTGGCTGAAAGCACCGGCTGCGAGGTAGACCGCGGCGGCCGGGTCCTGGTGCAGTCGGACTTCTCAATCCCAAATCACCCTGAGATCCGCATCGTGGGTGATCTCTGCAGCTACAAACACACCCGAGACGGCAAGCCCCTACCGGGCATGGCTGGGCCAGCCACGCAGATGGGCGGCTGGGTGGCCAAGGACATCCGCGCCACACTCGAAGGCCGTCAGCACAAACCCTTTGTCTGGTTTGACTTTGGCAGCATGGCTGTGCTCAGCCGCCTTGGAGCGGTGGCAGACCTGCGTGGCATCAAGCTTTCTGGCAAACCAGCCTGGTTGCTGTGGGCCATCGCCCACCTGGCCTTCATGCCTGATGAAGAGAACCGTGTCTCGCTACTAATCAAATGGCTCTGGGCCATCGTCTCGCAGCAGCGCAGCTCGCTGCTGCTGACCGGAATGCCAAGTCAGCACGTCGGCCTTGAAGGGGGGTCAGCCCCCTTCCCGATGGGCCTTAACAACGAGCCCTCGATTGCTGATGTGGGCGGCACCATGGCTCAAGCCATTGAGAACTTCCGCGAATCCGAGCAGGAAACCGCGAATACACACTCCTGAAGCTCAGCCATCCTCGGTAGCCGCCATCAGATAGAGCAGGGCCATGCGCACGGGAATCCCATTGCGCACCTGCTCTTCCACTAGGGAGACGCGTGAATCGTCTAGGAGTTCGCCGCTGAGCTCAACGCCGCGATTCACTGGGCCGGGATGCAGAACGGGCACTGTCTTGCCACAGGACTGCAGGCGTTCATGACTGAGCCCATAGCGACGGTGATAAGCGTCGAGACTCGTGATCAAGTGAGCACGCATGCGCTCTTTCTGCAAACGCAAAGTCATCACGGCATCAGCACCCTCAAGGGCGCGATCAAGATCTCTCTCCAACCGCAGCGAGCCCCGTTGCGCAACTGGATCCAACTCTTGGCCAGGAGGTGGGGCTGATACAAATTGCTCAAAGCCCTGCGGCAAAAGGCTCTCAGGACCGCACAGCACCACATCAGCCCCACAGGCTGTCAGCGCCCAGAGATTGGAGCGTGCCACCCGCGAGTGCAGAAGATCGCCAACAATCACGATCCGGCGCCCCTGCAAGGCCTCTAGACCAGGAGCTTCAGCATTGAAGTAACGCGCCAAGGTGAAGAGGTCCAGCAACGCTTGGCTCGGGTGGCTATGAAGCCCGTCGCCGCCATTCAGCACCGCCACCTTGCAACCGACCTGCTCGAGATCTCTGGCCAGCAAAGCCGGAACACCAGAGCAGCCATGGCGCACCACCAACACGTCAGATCCCATGGCCACGTAGGTGCGCGCGGTATCGAGCAGGCTTTCTCCCTTGGAGAGCGCACTGCTAGCGGGCGAAAAACTCTGAACATCAGCTGACAGACGCCGCGCAGCCAACTCAAAACTGCTGCGCGTGCGCGTGCTGGGCTCAAAAAACAAGGTGGTTACTAGCCGCCCCTGCAGTGCCGGAATGCGCCGCTGGCCCCCCATTGGGATGGCACGGAAGCGAGCGGAGAGCTCGAGCATCGTGGCGAAATCTTCGCGGCTGAACGCAGCAAGATCGAGGACGTGGCGGTGGCTCCAGCGAGTCAGAGCAACAGTCGCAACCGTCACCAAGCTAAGTAGCCAAGACCCATCAGTCAGGTGCGAGCTGCAGCGGCACGACTGGTTTGCTCACGCTTGGGTGTCCTTGAAGCAGCCAGCGCCAGGGCAAATCCAGCGCTTCCTTGATGCCCACCCGTGCACTTTGAACCACCGGGCCCACAGACTCAGTGGCTGGGGCCAGCCAAAGGCCACTATCAGGATGGACAGGCTGCGCATCGAAAGCGCGGTCGATGGCGAATCTCCGCGCTAGCAACCCTGGGCCTGCAGCCACCCGCGGCGACTCTTCTGGAATGGTTACTGCCCGTAGCAAGACCCCATTTGCCCAGTCATCTGAGCCGGTGACGCAATTCACGCAGTGGTGGATGCCATAGGTGAGATAGACGTACCAATGACCAGGCGGACCAAACAGAGTTTTATTGCGCTTGGTTCGACGCCGGTATCCGTGGCAGGCAGGTTCAGCCTGAGAGTAAGCCTCTGTCTCGACAACCATGCCATGCAAGTGAGTGCCATCAGAGAGTCGCCTGTGCAATAGACAACCGATCAAAGCTGGAGCTACTTCCGTGGCAGGGCGCCGAAAAAAAGGTAGTTGCAAATAGCCAGATTTCATTGAACTAGTTCTCAAGCCAAAGATTCCTTCCTATAAAAACAAAAGCATAGACATAACAACACGTGCAAGGCTTCAAAAGCGGCGAATTCGCAACAGCACTGGCCGAACTACCCAGCCCTTATCAGTGCATCAGAGGAAGAGATGGTTTATTCATAATAAACAAGAACGATATCTACATCGGCAAATCACTGGCCAAGTACGGAGAATGGTCTCAGCATGAACTTGATCTTTTCAGACAACTCC
>CAJWXK010000051.1 GCA_913048995.1 uncultured Synechococcus sp.
GCGATCGAATCGGGCGAACTCGACATCAATAACGGGTTCGATGGCGGACGCACCGAGGAGCTTGAGGCTAAATTTCCAGGCTGGGTGCGCACGACGCCGGGCCTGATCACCACCTACTGGACATTCAATTCCAGCCAGCCGCCCTTCGATGATGTGCGGGTCCGCAAGGCCCTCGCGCTCGCACTCGACCGTGACTTCATCGTCGACCGGGTGCTGACCCCCGGCTTCGTCGCGGCCTATTCCTTCGTTCCGCCAAAGATGAGCAATTACAATACCGAGCGTCCGGAAGTCGACTTTGCCGGCATGCAGCGTGAGGAGCGTCTGGCAGAGGCGCGCGCCCTGCTGGAAGAGGTCATCGCACTGGCCAATCGCGCGCCATCCAGTGCTGCACTTCCCGAAGGACCGCACGCTGCTGGGGCCGGTGGGGGTAGGACAACTACCCTACTAGTACCTACTGACCCCCATTTCAACGGACAGTTGGGCTCGTTGACGCCCACACAGGGACCCAGGCCTGCGCCCGACACTGCCGGCCTATGGCCGCTGGCTTGCGGCAGAGGCCAGCCGCCGCGCTAATGGATCTCCGCTCGTGCTGATCGGCCATTCCCTAGGTGGCAGTGTCGTCCTGCATGCCAGCGAGCAGCTCAGACCGCAGTTGTTAGGGGTGGTGCTCATCGGCTCAGGTGGCGGGGTGTACCAGCGACGACCCTTCCGTCAGCTGCGCCGTGTTGGGCATGTTCTGGCCTTGACTCAGCGTGATCGCCGCGCCGCTCGTGGCTTACTGATCAACAGCACCCAGCGGCGGGCAGTAGCCGACCTGCCCAAGCGTGTTGCCCGTTTGGCGGTACCGAGCCTCTGGATTGCTGGCAGCCGTGATCGAGTGATGCAGCTGCTGTATGTCCGCCACCTTGCTGGCTATGCCCCTGACCACGAGGTGGAGGTGTTGGAGGGTGCTGGACATCTGCCGATGCGCGATCAACCAGGACCGTTGCAGCAGCTGCTGGAGCCTTGGCTTCAGAGGGTCGCGAGCCCACGCTCTTGAAGCTCGGCCAGCTGGGCATAGAGCCCTCCCAGGCGACGCAACTCCTGATGGCTGCCTTGCTCCACCAATCGGCCACGTTTGAGCACCAAGATGCGATCACTGGATTCGACGGTTGCTAGGCGGTGGGCAATGACGATGGCGGTGCGGTGATCCAAGAGGCGCGCCAGATCCCGTTGCAGGGTGGCTTCTGTGCTGGGGTCCATGAAAGCTGTGGCTTCATCCATCACCAGCACTGAGGGGGCCCTCAGGGCGACTCGTGCAACAGCTAGAAGTTGCCGTTCGCCAGAGCTCAGATTGCCGCCGCGTTCTCTCAATGGGGTGTCGAGTCCTTGGGGCAGTCTCTGCAGCAGTGGGTTCAGGCCCAATTCGTTGCTGAGTTGCTCGAGCTGTTGTCTTGGCAGTTGCCTGTCCAGGGTCAGGTTGTCGGCAACACTCCCACTGAAAAGAAAGGTGTCCTGCAGTACTACACCAAGCTGGCGGCGTAGCTCGCTGATAGGTAGATCGCGGATATCAGTGCCATCAAGCAGGATCCGACCCTGCTGAGGCTCATAGAGGCGGCAGAGCAGACGGATCACAGTGCTTTTGCCCGAGCCGGTAGGCCCTACCAAGGCCACATGTTCCCCAGGGGTGATGTGCAGATTGAGGTGCTGCAGGATCGGTTCATCTGGTCGGTAGGAGAAGCAGACGTCCTCGAAAATCACTTCCCCCTGTTCAGCTCCATGGTTCAGAACGGGATTGGGTTTGCCCCGCTCGACAATCTCTTGGGGTTCGTCGAGTAGCTCCCCGATGCGTTCCACTGCTGTCAGCCCACCCTGGATCTGGGTAAAACGCTCTGCCAGTTGGCGTAGGGGATCAAACAGACGCTGCGAATAGAGGATGAAGGTGGTCAGCACCCCCAGTCCCATGGCTCCTGCGGTTACCAGACTGCCTCCGACCGCAAGCACCAGGGCCACCGCAGCAAGCGCTACCCACTCCAGCAGCGCCGAGATACTGCTGTCATAGAAAATAGTGCCGTTGATTGCCTTGCGGTAAAGGCCACTGGTTTGTTCAAAGCGCTCGCTGTTGAGCTTTTCGCGGCGGAACATCTGCACCACCTCTAGCCCCTGAAGGTTCTCCTGCAGATCAGCATTGAGCTGGCTGAGCTCTTCTCGCACTCTGTAGTTCGAGCGACGGTAGCGCTGCTGCAATGTGATCACCGTCCAGGTGAGTGGCAACTGCAGAGCCAATAGAAGCAATCCCAGGCGCCATTCGATCGTGAGCATCAATGTGGCGATCACGACAAGCGTTACCAAATCAGCCAAGACACCGATGGCACCGCTGCCAAAAACCTCGGCGAGAGCATCCACATCGCTGGTCAGCCGGGTGAGCAACTTGCCGACCGGCGTGCGGTCATGGAACCGCAGGGATAGATCCAGCGAATGGCGGAACAAATCACCCCTCAACCTGGCCGTCAATCGCTGACCAATGCTCTGGACCAAAAAGCTCTGGGTGCCCTGCAAGGTCAGGCGCAGCAACACTGCAAGCAGTAGCAGGCCGATCAGGCTGTGCATCGCTTGGGAGGTAGGCATGGCTTGCAGCCAGCTCCAGGCGCTCTCCCCCCGCAGCACGCTCACGATCTGACCAACAAGTAGCGGCTGCACTGCACTGGCCGCCGCCACAGGGACCAGGATCGTTAAGGCGGTAGCAAGCCGGCGACGGTCACGGCGTAAGTAGGGCAGCAGTCGCCGTACTCGGTGCAGGTCGCTCATGGGGTGGCCCCGCCCTCGTTCATGGCCTGGACGAGATCACGAAGTTCGCCGCTATCAAGGCGCAGCGCTAGGGGGTTGCCGATCAGACGAGCGGTGCTGTGGAACAGGTCTTCAATGGCAATCAAGCCGTTGTCACGCAAAGTGCGGCCTGTGGCCACCAGATCGACGATTGCCTCTGAGATGCCTGTGAGAGGACCCAGTTCCACTGAACCAGTGAGATGAATCAGCTCAACAGGTAGATCGAGCTGATCAAAAAATGCCCTGGCCGAATGGGTGAACTTGCTGGCCACGCGGCAGTGCGCCGGTAGGTCCGCTGCCCGCCGGTAAGGGCTGCTTTCCTTGACCGCTACAGCCATGCGGCAGCCGCCAAAGCCCAGATCTAGAAGTTGGGCCACTGTGCGTTGCTGCTCGAGCAGCACGTCGTATCCCACAACCCCCAACTGGGCCTGGCCATAGGCGACATAGACCGGTACGTCCCCGTTGCGTACCAGCAGAGCTCGGGCTCTGCCGCAGGCGCTCGGCAGCATCAGCTGGCGGTTGTCCTTATCGGTGATTGCACTGAAATCGAGGCCGGCCGCTGCAAAGCGCGCCACGGAATCCTTGAGCAGGGCCCCCTTGGGCAGGGCGACGGTGAGCATGCTGATTCCCGCTCCAGCGCTGGACTTTAACGAGCTGCCGCACACTGGTGGCAGATGCACCGCCGTGGTGGAGATCCTCAGGCTGCCTGTGTTGCGTGATAACTACGTCTTCCTGCTCATTGAGTCTGAGGGCAGCCGTGCGGCAGTGGTCGATCCTGCAATTGCTGAGCCTGTGGCGGCATTGCTGCAGCAAAGGGGGCTGGAGCTCGTGCTGGTGCTCCAGACTCATCACCATCACGATCACATTGGCGGCACACCTGAGCTGTTGGAGCGCTGGCCAGGGTCCGAGGTCTGGGCTGCGGCCTCTGATCAAATTCGGATTCCATTTCAGACCATTGGATTGGATGGCGGTGATCAGCTGGAGCTGTTTGGACGCCCTGTGGAGGTGCTCTCGATTCCGGGGCACACCAGTGATCACATTGCCTACTACCTACCCGCCACCGCTCAGGAAGGTCCCGAGTTGTTTTGCGGCGACACCCTCTTTGGCGGAGGCTGCGGTCGCATCTTTGAGGGCACACCAGCCCAGATGCTGGCCTCTTTGGACAAGCTGGCAGCGTTGCCAGCTGCAACCCGAATCTGGTGCGCCCATGAGTACACCGAGACCAACCTGCGCTTTGCGATGACTCAGGAGCCTGAGAATCAAGCCTTGGCCGAGCGCTTTGAGCGCGTGCAGAATCAGCGGGCTTTAGGGATGCCCACCATTCCCTCCAGCATTGGCCTCGAGCTGGCTACTAACCCCTTTTTGCGTTGCCGACAACCAGAGCTGCAGTTGGCCAGTGGTGCTGTTGACGCTGCTGATGTGCTGGCGGAGATCCGACGCCGTAAAGATGTGTTCTGAGCCCTGACATTCAGGCTGACAAGGCTTCTGGGGCCAGTCTTGTCAGCTGCAGCACTGATCCCTTTTGAGCTATTCCCTGCTCATCGTCAATGCTGGAGTGGTGGTGATGCCGAGAGCGGGTTTGACGAAGTTGAACGGGCGTTGAGGCGATGATGACAAGAGCCGGTTAAGCCGTTTGATGAGCAGCAAAGGTCTTGAGGCGGTTGAAACCAAGGCAGCACCAGCGCCGGTGGGCCCCTACAACCAAGCGGTGAAGGCTGGCGGGATGCTCTTCTGCTCCGGTCAGATCCCGTTGGATCCCAATACCGGTGTGATGGTCGGTGGCGGTGATGTGGAGGCGGAGACCCGCCAGGTACTCAGCAATCTTGAGTCGGTTCTCAAGGCTGCGGGTTGCACGCCTCAGCAGGTAGTGCGCACAACAGTGTTCCTGACTGATCTCGCCGATTTCGCCAGAGTTAATGCCATTTATGCCGAAATGTTTGGCCAGGGTGTGGCACCGGCTCGGGCCTGTGTGCAGGTGGCCGCCCTGCCTAAAGGGGCCAAGGTTGAGATCGATTGCATTGCGCTGACGAGCTAGCCATCTTGTTATGCAGGCTCATGGTTTGAGCCCCACGGCGGCTAGGAGGAATGCACTGCAGGTTCTCCCTGTTGCCTGTTGATGGATCAGCTGATCGCTTTCTGATTCCCGAGGTGGGATTGACAGGACAGGCCGGGCAAGCGGGTTGATGATCTCAGCGGGGTTGAGCGTCGCAGGTGGCTTCATTCCAGTTGCATTGGCTCAGGAATGGTTGCTGCCAGTGCAATGGAATCTCCAGCAGATCCCGTGTGCCGCTCAGCCCCTGAGAGATGAACAGGATTGCCGCAAGGGCATTGGCGGCGATGTGCACCTGCCGCCAGCGCGGATGGCTCAAAATCTCAGGCCGTGCGGCAAGGTTGAAGATCATCAGGCCGCTCACCAAGACCCCTCCCCAGTAATGGGATTGCCAGAACGCCGGCTGTAGGGGGTTGTCGCTGAGTCGGAACACCTCTGGTTGTGCCCCGAGGCTCAGCAGGCCCAACCAGGTGATCAAGCTGAAGCTCAGCCGCAAAACAGCCCCACGTACGCGCATCAGGGCGATGAGGGCACTGATGCTGCCAAGCCAGGCCAGAAGTAGAGGGATTAAGGCCGTTGCATCACGGCCACCATCGCTGCTCAGTCCTTTGCTGCCGATGACTACGGCCAGGGCGATTAAGACGATCACAACAACCGCAGCCGCTAGCCATTGCCCCTGATTGCTGTGATCCCTGCCGGTGGAGGGAGGCAGCTTGGCTGTCTCAACGCGGCGCTGACGGGTTTGAAGTCCGAGTCGTGCCACCACCCCGATTAGGGGATAGATGACAGTCACCGCAAGGAAAGGGTGGATGATCCAGAGCCAGTCAATCGCCCGCATCAGGCTCGGTTGTTACTGCTCTCAAACTCTCCCTAGCTGGCAGGTCTGGCAAGTCATGCCTCCGGCAGAGCGCTCAGTTCGAGCCAGCGGTCCTCACCGTTGGAAATCTCTTCACAAACTTCTGCTAGCTGCTGGGTGAGCTGCTCCAGCATGCCGTAATCCGCCTGGGCCAGCTTCTCCTCCAGTTCAGCCTTGCGCTTCTCCCATTGAGGCAAATTTTCTTCCAGGGCATTGAGCTCACGTTGTTCCTTGTAGCTGCGTTTCCTGGGTTTCTCGCTCTTGGGTTTGGCGCTTCTCTCCTTGCTGGGGGGCTTGCCTGCCTCGGCGGACGAGTTGTCTCCAGCTGTATGTCGCTGGTCTTGCTCCAGCCATTCGCTGTAGTTCCCCTCAAAGCGTTCCAGTTGTCCACCAGGCTTGAAACAGAACAGCCTGTCAATGGTGCGATCGAGGAAGTAACGGTCGTGAGAAACGATGATTACGCAGCCACGGAAATCCTCGATGTAGTCCTCAAGCACCGCAAGCGTCTGGATGTCGAGGTCATTGGTGGGTTCGTCGAGCAGCAGAACATTTGGAGCGCCCATCAGGAGACGGCAGAGGTGAAGCCGGCGGCGCTCGCCGCCGGAGAGGCGTGCCACTGGACTGTGTTGCTGGGCGGGGGGAAATAGAAAGCGCTCAAGCAGCTGGGATGCACTGAGGCTGTTGCCCTGACCTAGATCAATGTGCTCAGCCACTTCCTTGATCACATCAATGACCTTGAGGTCATCACGCAGTGCATCGGAGTGCTGATCAAAGCGGCCGATCACAACGGTCTCACCCCGTTGAATAGTGCCGCCGTCGGGTTGCTGAAGTCCGCAGAGCAGATCAAGCAGGGTTGATTTACCTATTCCGTTAGGGCCAATGAACCCCACTCGGTCCTCCGGGCTGAAGCTATAGCTGAAGTCCTTGATCAGCACCCGATCAGCCAGACACCGCTGCAGCCCTTCCACTTCGATCACGGTCTTGCCCAGGCGTCGGCCAACGCTGGCCATCTCCACCTTGGCCTTGGCACCTTTGAAGGACTGCTCCTGCATCGCTTCGATGCGCTGAATCCTTGCTTTCTGCTTGGTGCTGCGGGCTTTGGGCCCACGCTTGAGCCACTCCATCTCACGACGCATCACTGAGCGGTAAGCCCTCAGACGCGCGGCGTCTGCCACCTCCTCTTCGTTTTTCTTGCTCAGGTACGCCCCGTAGTTGCCGGGATAACGGCGTAGCTCACCGCTGTCGAGCTCGATGATGGTGTTCGTGACCCGCTCGAGGAAGTAGCGGTCGTGCGTGATCAGCACCAAAGCTCCGTTGAAGCGCTGTAAAAAAACCTGCAGCCACTCGGTGGCTAGGGCATCGAGGTGGTTGGTGGGCTCATCCAGAAGAAGGCCGTCGGGTTCAGCCACCAGGGCTGAGGCCAGGGCGAGTCGCTTGCGGTAGCCCCCTGAGAGCTCTCCCACCTTGCGTTGATGGTCACCAATTCCAAGGCGGCTGAGCACTTCTTGGCACTGCCGCTCAAGCTCCCAGGCCTTGAGTTCATCCATGCGGCTGCTGAGTCCACTGAGTTCGCCCAGCAGGGCTGCATCACTTGGGTCGGCCTCAAGCTGTCGGGTAAGGCCTTCATAGCGCTTGACCAGCTGCATTTTCTCGCCGCTGCCGGCAAAAACCTGTTCCAGCACAGTGCAATCAGGGTCGAGTGTGGGGTTCTGATCGACGTAGATGACCCGGCTGCGCGGGTTGATCTGAACCTTTCCTCCCCCTGGAGGTTCGAGGCCGGACATCACTCGCAGAAGAGTCGACTTGCCTGAGCCGTTGGTGCCGATTAAACCAAGTCGGTCATTGGGCCCAACTTCCAGATTGATGCTGGCCAACAGGGTTTTAACCCCGAAATCCTTGCTCACCTGCTGCAGGCTGATCAAGGTGAATCGGTTGCGGTGACCTCGAGCCTCTCATGCAACCGGAGCGGTACCTTCCGCATCCGGTATCGCTCGAAGGGAATACCGGCAATGAGAATCTGCTCTGCTCCAAGTTGCTCCCAGCCCAGTTTGAGAAACAGTGGGCGGCTCAGTTGACTGGCCTCACTCCGAAGTTCGCTACAGCCGCGTCTGCAGGCTTCTGATTCAAGAGATTGCAGTAGCTGTCGGCCGCGTCCCTGACGGCAAGCCCACCCCCGGCAATAGAGCAGAGCGATTCGCTGCGGTGGATGCAGCACCGCAAAGGCTGCTGCTCCTTCTGGTCCCTCGCTGATCAGTCCGTAGCCCTGTTGCAGTGGCTCATCCAGCACTCCTGGAAGTAGAGCTAGGGAAGCCCACGCCTGGACCTGCTCAGGGCTGTAGAGACCTGGTGCTTGGGTGAGCACAGCATCGCGATAAATCTCAAGTGCTGCTGGGATGTCACTCGGGAGTAACTGGCGAGGTGGTGGGATCAAGTTGTTGTGGAGCAGATCATCACCAATTGATGCAGGCCCAGTCCATATTGGTTTTAGGTCTAGCAGCGGCTGCTCAACTCAAGCCCTGGAACTCTTGGTATCTCTTTTTTGAACTCGCGTTCTCGTGGCAGCCGCATAGATTCTGATCCTGGAGGCAGTCACGGCAAGCAGAGCTCATCAATTCAGAAGCTGTGGTGGATGGCGTAGTGATCACGAAACTGTCTCCCTGCTAGCGGGTGGCTTCTACTACTTGAAGGAGTGCATGGAGTGCTTGCGGGAAATATCGACGTGTCAGCTGTGAGGAGGAGTAATTCCCCTGGCAGTCGTAATTGGAGATCAAATATCACATGTAGGAGGTGTGCATCCTGAGGGTGTGCCTCATTCGACGTTTCACCCAGCTGCGCAGCTACTGATTGCGTTCAGCTCCCTCCAGTTGGGTCCGGGGCTGTTTCCAAGCATGACTTTGGTTCCGCCTCAGGTGATTGATGGAAGATGCAGCCATGAGCCTTGAGGTTTGTTCCGTTGCCTCAGCAGATGCCTTCACACATTTTTGCGCAGCACGTCAAAATTACCCGCCCCCCGGGCTTGGCTAGCTGTCGGTCGGCTGGCTTCTTGGATGGTTGGAGTGGTTTATCGGCAATCTGAACTGTTGCTCTCAGGAGCATCAGTTTCTTCTGCGGTTAATGCAGTGCTTCTTTCTGGTGGTGAAGCCTCAGTTGGGATCGCTGCTCTTCAATGCGAGGGAAGTCGTTCTGCGACTGCTCGGGCTCTGTCCTCCCCCAGCTTGAAAAGCGGAAATGAGGATCTTCCCCTGTTCTCAACTTGAACCGAAGCAGGCCGGTGAATTCCTTTTTGCAGAGGTTTTGGAGGGCTCAGTCTGTTGGGTGGTGCAGGCAAGCGGAGAAGACGCCGATTAACCACCTCAGAGTTGCTTCACATCAATGCCTTGTTCGCGGTGGATCGGTCTCCTCCAACCGTGTTCAACGAGTTCCCGAAGGTTCAGCTGCACTGGTTGTCAACTTTCCTGAGTGCGTTTGCAAAAGCTTGTTGGCCTAACGCTGCAAGGGGTTGTGTGGGGTGCGATAGCAGCAGAAGCAATGTCACTTGCACTGTCTTCACTGCTGTTGTCAGTGGTTGTTATGAGCTTTGCGCGGCCTGTGATGCTCATGGAGCATCAGTGCCGCTGAGAAATAAGTGCGCAAATTTTCTGCTTGACCCTTTTCAAAAGGTTGATCTAATGGTTATCTTGTCGGGGTAGATTCAAATCACTGGAATGCTCACTGGTCAAGACCTTCTCTCCAAGGTGCGGGACCTTGGCGATGCAGGTAAGTCTGAGATCGTTCGCGCCTGTGGCTATGTCTCCAACAAGAAAGACGGCGGCGAGCGCCTGAACTTCACGGCTTTCTACGAGGCCCTCCTGGAAGCCAAGGGTGTCGAGATCGGTGGAGCCACTGTCGGCAAGGGTGGTCGTAAGCTCAGCTACGTCGCCACTGTTCAGGGCAACGGCAATCTTCTGATTGGTAAGGCCTATACAGCTCTGCTCAACCTCAAGCCAGGTGATGAGTTTGAGATCAAGCTTGGCCGTAAGCAAATTCGACTAGTACCTGTTGGCGGGGAAGATGAAGAAGAGTGATCTGTTCAGCTCGGTATCTGGCGTTGTCTTGGATGCCTGCCGGGTTGCTTAGATCCCCTATCCCCAATTAGTTCGCGCCAAGGTTGTAGGTGGTGCGACTCTCGACTCCATTGGCGTCTTTCTGGATCACCTCCAGAATTGCCGTCGGTGGAGTTGCTGCTTTCATGTCCATGTTGCTGCTAGCGCCATTGGTTCTGGTGCCCTTCCCGCTTGCTGCAAGACTCAATGCCTTGCAGTAAGGCTCGATTGAGGCCTCGGAATCAAAGCTTTTCATGCCCTGACCAACGCTGAGGCTCTGGTTCATGACCGAGAGAGCCACCAGTTGGCCCGCGTCGTACCCAGAAGCTTCGATCATTCCAGGTTCATAGCCAAAACGCTTCTTGAAACTGCCGCTGAAGTTGTCCCAACCAGGCCCTCTGTTGGCTTCATCAACGCCCAGCTGTGAAGTCGGTGTGCTGTGGCGTGGGGAGACATTCCAGACCAGCTGCATGGTTTCGGGCCAGCGCTGTTTGAGAATTTCCTGCATCAGGGAGCTGTTCTCACTTGTCATGACGACCAGTGCCAGCGGCCGGAACCAATCCACATCAAAGGCAAGTTGTTCTACTGCTTTGGTGTCATCACCACTGATGATCCGTGCGCTTGGTTCTAGGCCAATCAGTTCGCCTCCTTGGTTCCCCATGGTTTCGAGAAACCGATCAGCCAGTTGCTGTTGATCGGCCGTGCCATCGGTGATCAGCATGAACTTGAGGCGTTTCTGCTCAAGAAGAGCCTTCACCAGTACATCAATCTCCAGGCTGCGGGATGCTGATACCGGCCAGAGCCGGTCTGAGCCTGGGCGGCTTGCAAGTTGCTGCAAGGAGATTCCTCGTTGAAGCGGCAGTAGCACTTGTCGGTGGCGGCGCTCAGCAAGAAGGCCTGTGGGAACAAGGGCCGCTGCTGGTGGTGCGACAAGCAGTGGCGGAAGGGCGCGATGGCGAAGCTTCTCTGTCAGGTCAGCGCCTGGCGAGAGCCAGCCGATCGACCAGTCCGTTTGTTTATCTGAGCAGAGGCGTGATTGCTCCTGGGCTAGGAGGAACCCGCGCCGAAGTCCATCTCCGAGACCGGCAATCGCTCCTTCACTGGGGAGCAGCATCAGGGCATGGCCAGGTCGCGGAAGCGCAGCCACAAGGCTCTGGCTGCCCAGCATGGCAGCAATGACACCAAGGCTCCGCCAGACCCGGCGCCAGGAGTCAGTGGTCATGCCGCAATCCGTCCAGCGCCGGCAGGTTAGGTCGGTTGCCATGACTACGCTCGTTTCAATCTAATTACGGGTCTCATGCAGGACGTTTTTGCACAGATGCGTTCCTTCGCTGCAGCTGCGTTTGCGGCTATACCCCTTGCGCTGAGCGCAACTCCTGCCCTGGCCATTCCTGAGGATGAGGCTCTCAAGAAGCTGTCTGTAATACCTGTTTTTCTGCTGACCTCAGAGCAGGGTGTGCCCCTGCCGATCCCTCAGGGTGATGACAAGCTGCTCCTACCGATGTTCCTGCAGAAGAGCCGAGCCGAGCAGGAACTGGGCACCTTCCAAAAGACCAACCCTGACGCCAAGGCCAAAGTCTCTGCCATTCCGATGAATGTGGCCAACGAGAGGGTCAATGAGATGAACGAGAAACTCAAGGCTGATGGCAAACAGATTGTCACGCCAGTCGTTGGTGCCAAAACTGACATGGATCAGGCCACGGCCATCCTGCGCAAGCAAGGCGTCAGCGCAGAAGAAATCCAGAAAGGCCTCTCCGTGCCAGTCTTTTTCCATAAGCCGTTCATCACCGTCAACAGCCCCAGTGGAGTCCGTGGTGTCTTTTTTCTGAGCTACGGCGATGCTTCGCGAGCCGCTTCCAGCATTCAAGGCGTCAAACCTGAGATCCAGGCTGCGGACATCACCAACGCGCTGGCCCAGATCATTGATGAGAAGAAGGACAATTTCGTTTTTTATCCCACGTCAGACTTCTTCAAGCTCATGAAAGAGGAGGGCGGGCAGCAGAACTGATGCCAGCTCAGCTGTCTGTCGGGATGAGCTGGGCCAGCAGCCCAGCTCCCATCAGACCCAAGCCCAGGCCGAGTGCCAAGGTGTGATTGGCCTGATCTCCCCAGGCTGCTGCGGAAAGAAAGGCACCTCCGAGCAGGAGACAAGGCACCAGAACGATGCCCTTGGCGGTTTTGTTCAAGCTCAAGCGATCTGCCCCCGGAAGACAGGGATATGTTAGCTTGTCTCATTCATGCACTGCGGTTGCAGCTGGACGATATGCGGGCTTCACTGAGGATCGACGAGGACTCAGTCAATCCTTTTTTAGACTTCAGTTCC
>CAJWXK010000052.1 GCA_913048995.1 uncultured Synechococcus sp.
TGGAGGGGCTTGGGTGCTTGGTGGAGACTCTCAGGAGCTGAGACCCAGGTCATTGAGGATGTCTTCAGCCATCGTGGCCGCCTTCACCTTCTTGTAAATCTTCTCGATCTTTCCCTCCGCGTCGATCACGAAGGTGTGCCGCATCATCCCCATGTATTCGCGGCCCATGAACTTTTTAAGGCCGTAACTCTCATAGGCCGTGGCTACTGGGCAGGAGGGCTCACTTTCATCGTCGCTCTGGGGGTCGCTCAGGAGGGTGAATGGGAGGGTGTATTTATCGATGAACTTGCTGTGGCTCTTGGCGTTGTCTTTGCTGATGCCAAGCACACGGATGCTGTTGGCTTCATAGATGGCCCACTGATCGCGGAAATTGCAGGCCTCCTTGGTGCACCCCGGAGTGTCATCTTTGGGATAGAAATAGATGATGACCCGCTGACCGCGTAGATCCTTGAGCGAAACAGGATTGCCAGCCTGGTCCGGCAGTGTGAACTCAGGTGCGGGGTCACCGATCTGAAGGGGCATGGCGTCCATTGAACCGGAGGATGAGCTTAGGCAGTCGCGTTTGTGGTGCGGCGCTCTTGAGCTGGCCGAGGCAGCTACAGAGAGGATCCTGAGCTCGCAGGAGCTGGCCTGGGCAAATGATTTGATGCCCATGCGACGGCTGGAGTTTCTGCGCACACGCACCTTGGTGCGTGTGCGCCTGGGTGAATGGCTTCAGTGCGAACCGCGCGCTCTTCCGCTGCAAGCGCCTCCAGGCAAGTACCCACTTCTGGGTGATGGGCTTGGGCAGGTCAGCTGGAGTCACAGCCGCGGCCAGCTGCTGCTGGGCTGGTCTCCCCAGCCGTTGGGTGTGGATCTGGAGCTGCAGTCGCGACCACTGCGCAGTGCAGCTCTGTTGAAGCGTCTATGCGCTGAGAGTGAACGGGATCAGTTGGAGGCTCTGCCGCCCGAGCAGTTGCGTCGTGAACTTCTAGGGCGCTGGGTGTTACTGGAGGCGTTGACAAAGCGACGCCGCAGTCGCCTTGCACAGGAGTTGGGCCAATGGCGCTGGGATGGGTCACGAGAGCACTGGCATCATCTACTTACCGGTGAGCGTTTTGATGCCCAACTCAGGGTGTTGGAGCGCGGAGGTGATTGCTGGTGGTTCGCTTGGAGCGGCGGGCCCGTTCCAGCGGTTGAACCAGTCCATGGCGGCTAGCGTCAGACGACTGCCCTACGTCGATGCCGGCACTCCTTCGTCTCACGTTGATTGTCCTGCTGAGCCTGCTGGGTTTGTGCGGATTGGTGCGTCTTCCACTGATGCCACCGCTTTTGGCTCGCTCCGGTTCCGGCATCAGTCTTTCCGACCTCGAGGCTGAGGAGGCGTTGGAAGAGGCACGGCAGGCAGCGGCATCCCAGATGAGTCGTTTTGTGGGCGGACAGATCACAAGGCACTACTGGGGTGGGTTCACCCCCTATCTCGATGTGCTGGGTATGGAGATTCCCCCGACGATGGAGGTGAAGATCACCGTTGAGGGTGATCGCACGCGGTTGGTGCTTGATCCACGTCGGGTCAATGAGCGCTACATCGCTGAAGTTGTTCGGTCAGGAACGCTTGCGCGAGGAGCTGCCTGTCGTGGCACAGGTAACCCTGGGCCGTTTGTACTCAAAGGCAAGCAACTGCTCTGTCCGGAGGGTTGGGTGGTAATAAATGATCCCTTGTCAAAATAATCACCTGAAGATGTCTTCAATGTTTTGAACTTGGCTCATTAAAGATGCACGGTTTTGCTGTTTGTTTATTTTTCTCTGGCTAAGTTTCAAGTGACTGACGTGTCCGCTCCCACTCATGCTGAAGCGCATCTCTGCAGGCGTTCTTGCCGCAGCTTTGACTTCTCTTTCCGCTGCTCCTGCTTTTGCAGGCGGCAAAGTCGTTCGCTGGAATTCCGGTGGCGCTGTTGAAACCACCAGCTTCAAAGACGTTAAAAAGTTCGTCAAAAAAGGCATCAAGCCAACCACTAATCGTGGACTGGCTGAAGGTGTTGCTCTCTCAGGCTGGTCTGCTGAAGAGATCCAGAAAGGTCTCAAGAAGAAGTATTCCGTCAACGTCGTTTACGTTGCTCGCTTCCTCTACTCCAAGAAAGGCGTCAAGTTCCTCAAGAACCAGACAAAGAGCTACTTCCCTTACTGGAAGATGAAGAAGACCTCGGTTCAGGCTCTTCGTTCTGCCATCATTTTGGCCTCTGCCAAGGGCAAGCTGACTTCTATGGGCATCATGAAGAACCTGCCTGTGGACTTCCGTCTTGCTGATACCTGCGGCACCTACGACGGTTCCCAGAATGTCTGCGCCAAGGGCAAGTGCTCTGGCGATCAGCAGTGCACCTCACTGTTGTCCTGGTACGTCTTCTTGCCTGCCTGCATCCAGGCCAACCAGATCAAGGACAAAGTGGCTGCCAGCCCTGTTCGCGGTCTCTGGTGATTAGCTGGCCCCACCCTGGTGGGGCCTTTTTAATTTTTTATCCAGGAATCAGGCGTTCCATTGGATGTTTTCTTGTTAGCCCCAGCATTAAATCCTTAAAATACTCCTAATCTGCTGACAAAATATTTCTGGTCGGTACCTTTGGAGGTGACGTGACTCATTTCCGACATGCTCAAGCGTGCCCTGGCTGGCTCTTTTGCGGCCACATTGCTTGCAACTGCAGCTACTCCGGCGCTTGCTGGAGGTCAAACCATCCGCTGGAATTCAGGTGGAGCGGTTATCACCACCACTTACGATGACATCGCTGCGTTCGTTGACAGTGGTGAGACCAGCAACCGTGCTCTGAATGAGGGCATTGCTCTTTCGGGTTGGAGTGCTGAAGAGATTCAGAAAGGTCTTGGCAAGGACTACAAGGTCAATGTTGTCTATGTCGCCCGCTTCCTGTATTCCAAGAAGGGTGTCAAGTTCCTCAAAAATCAAACCACTAGCTATTTCCCTTACTGGGGAATGACTGAGACGGCGGTTCCTGCTCTTCGATCTGCGATCGTTCTGGATGCCGTTGATGGGAAGATTTCTTCCTTGGGCATTATGAAGAATTTGCCAACGGATTTCCGTCTGGCTGATACCTGCGGAACCTATGACGGTTCCCAGAATGTGTGCGCCAAGGGCAAGTGCTCTGGCGATCAGCAGTGCACCTCCCTGCTGTCCTGGTATGTGTTCCTGCCTGCCTGCATCCAGGCCAACCAAATCAAGGACAAGGTGGCTGCCAGCCCCGTGCGCGGCCTCTGGTGAGCCTTTAGTCCCAGTCAAGCGGGTTCACCTGAACCCATTCAGCCCCTGCTGCGGCAGGGGCTTTTTCATGGATGCGGCCAAGCGCTGAGGCGGTGGTGTGTGATGGTCTGCGGCAGGCTTGAGCCGAGACGCTGGCGATAGCGACTCTGGAGCACATCCAGCAGATCAACGGCTCCACACTGCGTGATCCAGCGGTAGTACGTCGAGTTCGTCGTGAACCAGCGTCGCAGCAAGGTCTCATTAACTGGCAGCGGTAGGGTTTCCTCCCAGATCTCGACGGTGCTGAGCCATCCCCCGTGGTCAAGGCGGCGTTGCAGTGCCTCCAGCGGCAGGTTGCGTTTAAGCCATTGTTCTTCGAGGGTTTGCAGCTCTGGTGTGCCCTCTGGCAGCAGCGACCCAGGGCCGCCCTTGGGGCGGCTCATCAGTAGATCCAGACGCCCCTGCGGTGCCAGCAGGATTGAAAGTCCGTCCATCCAGCGCTGAATGTCAGTCTCATCAGCCCCTTGAAGCACGTTGCGACCCACCACCAGCTCGAATTGCTCCCCTGCGGAGAGCTGGGCAGGCAGCTGATCTAAACGATGGGGTTGGCTCTCGATCAGCTGCGGTCGACGCAGCTGATCAAGCACCTGCAGTTGGGCCTTGATCCTTTCGCCATCATCCGCTTTTTCAAGCTGCAGTGAGACGCCGCCTTCCGGGGTGCCGGCCAGTGCAGGTAAGGCCCACAGCAATGATCGACAGCTGGGCACCAGCACCCGATCCAGCCGGTTGAGCGGAATGGGAGCCCAGAGGCGCTTCTGCAGTACTTGCAGCCGGCCTTCCCCTTGGGCCAGCTGACGGCGTAACCAGCGTTCCATGGCGGGGTCCTCTGGCCCGCTGCTGAGCGGTTCACCCTGCTCGCTGTCCCATTCGGCAGCAGCGGCTAGCTGGGCAGCCCGGCGCTGCTGCAGTTGCGCCTGCCGTTCACCTTCCCAGCCCTGAGGCCCGGGCTGCCAGAAGATCTGCCCCTGAAGAGCTGATGGTAGGTATTGCTGCGCTACCCAGTGCTCGGCATAGGCATGGGGGTAGCGGTAGCCAACCCCATCGCCGAAGGCACTGCCATCACGGTGCGCATCACGCAGGTGCTTGGGCACCTTCTGGGACTTTTCCTCCCGCAGGCTGCGCACCGCATCGAAAAAGCCGAGTGTGCTGTTGCTTTTGGCTGTGCCTGCCAGGTAGAGCGTGGCCTGCGCCAGGGGGTACAGCCCTTCTGGCAGGCCGACGCGGTCAAATGCAGCGGCACAGGCCTCTACCACCACCACCCCCTGAGGATCAGCAAGGCCGATGTCTTCGCCGGCAGAGATCAACAGTCGGCGGAAGATGAAGCGCGGATCCTCGCCGGCCTCCACCATGCGGGCCAGCCAGAACAGTGCAGCGTCGGGATCACTACCGCGGATCGACTTGATGAATGCGCTGATGGTGTCGAAATGGGCATCGCCTTGTTTGTCGTAGAGGACTGCCTGCTGCTGGATCGACTCCTCAGCGACGGTCAAATCGATTTGGATCACTCCCGCCTCATCACAATCAGTGGTTTCTACGGCGAGCTCCAGCGCATTGAGCAGGCTGCGAGCATCGCCACCAGCCACCTGCACCAAGTGATGGCGGGCCTCAGGGCTGACCTGCACGGAACGGTTTCCGTAGCCATACTCCGCATCGGATAAGGCACGATCAAGCACCTGTTCGAGGGCGCGGTAATCCAACGACTGCAAGCGAAACAGCCGCGAGCGGCTCACTAGGGCCTTGTTGACTTCAAAAAATGGGTTTTCGGTGGTGGCGCCGATCAACGTCACGGTGCCGTTCTCGACCCAGGGCAGCAGAGCGTCCTGTTGGGCGGTGTTGAAGCGGTGTACCTCATCGATGAACAGCAGGGTGCGAAGACCATGGCGGCCGAGGCGCTCCTGAGCCTGTTCCACCTCGGTCCGCAAGTCCTTGATGCCGGCTAGCACTGCGTTGAGGCTGCTGAAGTGACAGCGGGTGGTGTTGGCAATGATCCGCGCCAGCGTCGTCTTGCCGGTGCCGGGGGGGCCATGCAGGATCAGGCTGCCGAGGCGGTCTGCGGCAATGGCGCGGCGAAGCAGCCGCCCTGGTCCGAGGATCGCCTCTTGACCGATGAAGTCATCGAGGCTGCGTGGGCGCAGACGTTCCGCCAGGGGTGCCTGCTGCTGCAGCTGCTGCTCGCGGTGATGCCCGAAGAGGTCCACAGGTCTCCACTGGCTGGGGTCACTCTGCTGCGCCGTTGCAAAGATGGCAGGCTTGGGTCCCCTGGGAGGCCACTGTGCGGCCCAAGTCCCTGATCTTTGTGTTGGCTTTGCTCTTGCCCTTGGGCGCCTGTGGCAGTGATGCAGGCAAGGGGCCCCGGCAGGTTGAGGTGACCAGCACCACCCTGCAGAAGCAGCGTTTTGAGGAACTTGGTGACTACGTCGCCACCCTTGAGGCGCGGGATTCCGTCCAGCTGGCGGCAGTGGTGAACGGGCGTATTACCGAGCTGAAGGTCAGGGAGGGCCAGCAGGTGCAGCAGGGTCAATTGCTGCTGCAGTTGGCGACCAGCGAGCGCCAGGCCGATTTGGCAAAAGCCCGAGCCGAACTGGAGCGTGCCCGGCGTGACTATGAGCGTTACTCCTATTTGGGCACGCAGGGAGCGGCAACCCAGGAGGAGCTCGATAGCTACAAGGCGGAGTTCTTGGCATCTCAAGCAGACCTCGACGCGCAGCTCGCCCGCCTCAATGACAAGACGGTGCGGGCCCCCATCAGTGGTCAGTTGGGTGATGTCAAGGTCAAGGTGGGCGATGTGGTGCAACAGGGTGATCCCTTCACCACGATCGTGCGCAATGAACGCCTCTACACCCAGATTTCGATCCCGGTGACGGAGGTGGCCAAAGTGAGTCTTGGATTGCCGGTCTGGCTGCTCGATCCCGCTAGCGATGAAGAGCTGGCCCGAGGTGAACTCAGCTTTGTTGACCCCGATGTTGATCCCAGCACTCAGGCCCTGCTGGCCAAGGCGGAATTCAACAATCCCGAGGGTCGTCTACGTAGTGGCATGCGGGTGCGCACCCAGGTGGGCTTCAGCAGTAGCCAGCAGCTGGCAGTGCCGTTCTCCGCAGTGAGCCGATTGGCGGGCCAGAGCTTTGTCTATGTTCTCGGTAAGGGGAAGGATCTCGATCAGGCTCGTCGAGCCAAGCTCCAGGGGGTCTCTGATGACACGTTGGTGGCGATCAAGCGACCAGTGACCCTGGGTCCGCTGCAGAACAACTGTTATCCAGTGCTTAAGGGGTTGCAGCCTGGAGAGCAATTGATCATGACCAATTTGCTCAGCCTGCGGCACGGCACGGCCGTCAAGAATGAGGCCAGTGCCCAAAGCGCTCCAGCCTGTGCGCCGCGCCGTTGACCCCACATCGTGCGTTCCTTAATTTGCGGAAACCAGTGCTCTAGGCCTGAACCTGTGGCTCGCGTGCGACAACTGCTGCAGCCCCTTCCGCTGCTGTCATTGGTGGCGCTGATGGCCTGTCAAGCGCCGGAGCCTCCGCGCTCGCGCGCCCAGTTCAACCTCCTGTCCCCTACTCGGGTGAGCTTTCAGGATCAAGCTACATACCAGAGCACTCTCGAATCGATCAGCAACGTGGCATTGGCCGCTGAGATCGATGGCCGCATCATCGCCATGGCGATGCATGAGGGGCAGCGTGTCCAGCCCGGTGACGACCTCTTCACCCTCGATCAGGTGCAGCAACAGGCTCAGGTGAATGCCTCGGCTGCAGAAGCTCGCAAAGATCGAGTCAACGCTGAGCGTTACATCTTCCTCAACGATGCTGGAGCGGTCTCCACTAAGGATCGCGACTATTACGTCACGCAGGCGATCGAGAGTGCCGACAAGCTACGCGCCGACATTGCCACACTCGACTACAAACATGTGGTGTCCCCCATTGCTGGAGAGGTGGGGGACATCCAGCACAAACTCGGTTCGGTGGTTCAAGAGGGCGAGATCATCGTCAATATCGTTGACAACAGCACGCTGTGGGTGCGCCTTGATGTGCCCGCTGAGCTCGCCCATCGCGTCAAGCCCGGCCTGAGCGTCCAGCTGCGGGCCCCTGGATCCCCGGAGCTGATTGCTGAAGGTGCCGTCAACTTCATTGCCCCCTCGCTGGATCGCAACAGCCAGACCCTGTTGGTTAAGGCCAGCTTTGAGAACTCGCAGGGTGATTTGCGTGATCAGCAGCGTGTCAGCGCCACTTTGAGCTTTGGGGCCAACACGCTGTTGTCTGTGCCTGTGGGGGCCGTGCTGTTGCAGGCTGGCAAGACCTTCGTCTTTACTGCCGTCACGCCTGCGCAGGCCGAAAAGGCCCTGGCCCGTGCGTTGAAACCCAAGCCCAAGCGCGGTCAGCTTGTAGCCCTTCAGGTGCCGGTCACGCTTGGCCTGCCACAGAACGGTCGCTATCCGGTGTTCAAGGGCCTTGAGCCCAGTAGCAAGGTGGTCCTCGGCAGCTTGGCTCAGCTGCGTAGCGGCATGGTGATCAACACCGGCAGCAAAACAAAGTCATGAGCCTGTCGGATACCTTTATCCGCCGGCCGGTGCTCAGCACCGTCTGCAGCATTTTGATCTTGATGGCCGGCGTGATCGCTCTGCCGTTGCTGCCGATCGAGAACCTCCCCAACATCGCTCCGCCCACCATCCAGGTGACGGCCAACCTCCCCGGTGCTGATGCGGTCACGGTGGAAAGTGCCGTCACCGGGCCGCTTGAGGAGCAGATCAATGGGGCTCCGGGGATGGATTACATCACCTCCAATAGCTCCAGCGAAGGCACCAGCCAGATCAACGTCTACTTCCAGGCCACCACTGATCCCGACATCGATCAGGTCAATGTGCTTAATCGGGTGCAGACCGCTTCAGCTCAGCTGCCTGAGCAGGTCAACGCCCAGGGCGTGACGGTGCAACAGACCGCCAGCAGTTACCTACTCGTCTACAACCTCACCTCCACCGAGGGCCAGTTCGATGCCAATTACCTCAATGGACTCTTCCAGCTGAATCTGGCTTACCCCTTAGGTCGCGCTGATGGTGTTGGTCAGGTCAGCGTCTTCGGTGCATCGAATCCCGCCTATCGCCTGTGGGTCGATCCCGAGAAGCTCACTCGCTTCAACCTGACGGTGCTGGATGTGATTGATGCGCTGCAGTCCCAGAACCAGATCGTGGTGGGTGGCAGCATCGGCGGGCCGCCGGCCCCCAAGGGCACCGCGACGTCATTGCCAATACTGGTTAATGGCAACCTCGAGACTGTCGAGGCCTTTGAAAACCTGATCTTGAGCCGAGGCGGCAGCGGTGCGCTCACGGCAATGGGGCCCGATGGAGGCTTGATCCGCCTCGGAGATGTGGGACGGGCGGAGTACGCCTTCCAGAGTTTCAACCAGTCGGCCATCAATGGCATCACGGGTTATCCCTCCATCGGCTTTGGTGTCATCCAGTTGCCGGGCAGCAATGCCATCACCACCGCCAAGGCTGTCGATGTGGTGCTCGAAGACTTCCGCAACACCCTTCCTCCTGGCGTGAAGCTCGAGAAGGTTTTCGATCAGACCGATTTCATCAATGCATCGATCTATGGCGCCCTCGATGCTCTGCGCGATGCAGTGGTGCTGGTGTTGTTGATCATTTTTCTGTTCCTGCAGGACTGGAAGGCGACGATGGTGCCGGCCCTGGCGTTGCCCATCGCTCTGCTTGGCGCTCTGGTGTTTATCAAGGTGTTTGGCTTCTCGATCAACGAGCTCACCTTGCTGGGCATCATCCTGGCCACTGGCCTTGTGGTGGATGACGCCATCGTTGTCGTTGAAGCGGTATCAGCTCGTATTGAAGCTGGTGATCCCCCCTTCGCAGCGGCGTCTAATGCCATGAAGGAGCTCACCGGCGCCATCCTGGCCACCGCCTTGGTGCTGATGGCTGTCTTCGTTCCCGTCACCTTCTTCCCTGGTGCTACTGGGGTGATCTACCGGCAGTTCGCGCTGACGATCGTCTTCTCGATCGTCGTGAGCACCTTCAATGCCATCAGTGGCAAGCCATTGCAGTCGGCTTTGCTGCTCGGAGGTGGCAAGACTGAGGTCGGAGGGCGCCGTTGGCTCTGGATCGGCGCTGCTTTCGGTGCGGTCTATGGCTTCCTCTTCGGTGGCTTGCTCTGGCTATTGCTATTCGGAGCTCTTGGTGCGTTGGCCGGCGCCAACCTCAAGGGGATCTTCGCCTGGTTCAATCAAGCTTTTGATCGGTTGGCGAAGGCCTACGCGCAGCTACTGGAGCGGGCGATTCGCTTTCGGCGGAGGCTGGTCGCCGCGCTGCTTGGAGGTGTAGTGCTCACCGGGCTCGCGTTTCTCACCATCCCCACAGGTTTCGTCCCCACTGAAGATCAGGGCTATGGGCTCGGCATCATTCAGTTGCCGCCGCAGGCTTCACTTGAGGCCACGATGCAGGTGGCTGATCAGGCCCGCGCCATCTTGGCCAAACAACCTGAAGTGGTCAGCGGCGAATTCATTGGTGGAGCTGGTTTCAACGGCGGTGCTCTCAACCAGGGTCTGTTTTTCTTCGGGCTTAAGCCCATTGATGAGCGCACGAAAAAAAGCCAGTCGGCTGGCGCCATCATCAACACTCTCAACAAGGAGTTCAGCACGATCAAGGGTGGTCTTGTGCTGGCCCAACAGCCGGCAGCGGTTCCTGGGTTCAGTGCCCAGGGGGGGCTTTCGTTTCAGTTCAATGATCTGAGCAATGGCGGCTATAGCTTCACTGAATTGCGTCAGTTGGCCGACGAGCTGATTGCCAAAGCCAAAGCCTCCGGCGATTACTTCAACCTTTACTCCCAGTTCATCAGTGATGCGCCCGTCTGGCGTCTGGAGCCCGACCGCGACCGCATGGCTTCTCTCAATGTCGATTTCAGTACAGCTATGGCAGGCCTGGAGGCGATCTATGGCGGCAGTTTCGTCAACCAGACCTATGAGAACGGGCAGTACCGCCAGGTGTATGTGCAGGCCGAGGGCAGCCAACGCGATGTGATTCAGAGCCTTGACAACCTCTATGTGCGTTCGGTGACCGGCGATCAGATTCCCGTGTCCAATTTGGTGACCGTGAGACTCGACAGTGCTCCGCCAATCGTTAGTCATTACGACCTCTACCGCACCGTGTTGATTCAGGGGGTCAATGCGGTCGGCAAGAGCAGTGGTCAGGCGATTGACACCCTGCAGAAGACCTTCAAGCAGATGGATTTCAGCAACATCGGCATGGCCTGGTCGGCCCTCAGTCGCTCGGAAGTGGCTGCCGGTTCCCTGGCCGCTCTGGTTTTTGCCCTCGGCATTGTGGTGGTTTATCTGGTGCTCTCTGCCCAGTACGGCAGCTACATCGATCCGCTGGTGATTCTGATGACCGTTCCCCTGGCGATCCTTGGTGCTCTGATCTTTTTGGTGCTTCGCGGCCAGGTCAACAATGTCTATGCCCAGGTGGGGTTGGTCACCTTGATCGGCCTGGCCGCCAAAAACGGCATTCTCATTGTGGATATGGCGAATCAGCGCATGGAGGCTGGGATGGATGTGATCGAAGCGGCCAGCAGCGCCGCGCAGTCGCGTTTACGCCCGATCCTGATGACAGCAGCTGCGGCACTCTCAGGATTTTTCCCGTTGGTTGTGGCTTCTGGTGCTGGTGCCATGAGCCAGCGCTCCATCGGTGCTGTCATTTTCGGTGGTCTGCTGGTGGCCACAGTGCTGAGCCTGTTTGTGGTTCCGGCGTTCTTCGTGCTGATGAAAAAGCTGGAGGCCAACTGGTTCCCGGCCAGTCATGAGCAGCAGGAACCACTGCCTCAACCCTGATGCCGTTGCCCCATCCACCTGGGTATCGCCCGCGGCAGCAGAGCCGGGTTGATCGCCGTCGGGTCGTGCTTGCTGGAGTTTTGTTCGGCTTCTTCGCTGTGCTGCTGATGGTGTTGGGCCATCGAGCGGCCAGAGCGCCGGGCTCCAGCCTCAAAACGATGTCTCTTGATCACGTGTTGGTGGTGATGTTTGGTGTGGGGTTTTGTGGCAGCTGGGGTGAAACGATGCGTCAGCTGTCTCTTGTTGCTCGCAGCCAGCAGGCACGGAATTCACTGGAGTGAGGTTGGCAGCACCGCGCCGCAGCGATCACAGAATTAAGCCCCTGGCCGATGCCCGTGAAAGCCGCAGTGGCTGCATTGGCGCTGGTCGTTTTGGCCTTGGCGGATGGCCTCATAACTGACGATGCCGGTTGGGATGGCAATGATCCCGAAACCCAGCAACATCACCGCTGCTGCTAGGAGCCGTCCTAGCACTGTTTGCGGCACGACATCGCCATAGCCCACGGTGGTCATGGTCACCACGGCCCAGTAGACCCCTTGCCCAACGCTTTGAAATTGGCTCTCCGGGTGGCTGCTTTCCACCAGCACCATCAAGTAGCCAAGGAACACCTGCAAGATCACAACAAACAGGATGAACACGGCGATGCGCCGCGCACTGGCCCTCAGGCTGATCAGTAAACGGTCGGCTTCATCAACAAAGCGCAGCAGCTTGAACACCCGCAGGATGCGGCCAAATTTGAACATCCACAGCAGTACCCCGCTGTTGATCTGAGGCACGAGGAAAAACACCACGGCCGTCAGGTCAATGACGCCGTAAAGGCTGCGGATGTAACGCCATGGCTGCGGGCTCAGCGCCACATGCAGCACGTAATCAATCAGAAAAACCAGCAGGCAGAAGACGTCGATCCAAACGACAACGCCTCCCTGTTGCAGCTCCCTGCTGAAGCTCAGCGGTTGTGGCTCCAGCAGCAGCCCCGCC
>CAJWXK010000053.1 GCA_913048995.1 uncultured Synechococcus sp.
AGCGACGGTTTCCTAAACCGTAGGTCGTGGGTTCGAGTCCCGCCAGCCCCGTGAGCCGCCGCCACCTCTACAGGTGGTGCCCTATGCGGACCTTGCCCCTGCCGCTAGCGTTTGTGTGGCTAAGAGGGAGTCATGACCCAGCTCCACGATCTGCGGCTTCGCCTTCTGGTGCAGCAGGAGAGTGAGCGCATTGCCACGACCCAGCCCGCAGAGCTTGACCTATCAGTCGTTCAGGCTCGCAGCCTTTGCTGGTTGGCCCTGCTAGCTGAAGCCCATGAAGATCAGGCGACGGATGCCGAACGCCGTGGTGATCTTGAACAAGCCATGGGTTGGTTTGCTGATGCCATGCGCCTACGTGATGTCATTCATGTAGTCAGCTCCATTGAAATTCCCTTGCCTTCTGCAGCTAGCGCAGACGACAGTGACGATGAAAATGACGACTCTCTGGCTGCCTGATGCCATGATGGGAGTTGGTCTATGGGGGGAAAGCGGTGCCGGAAGAGCCCTGCCAATGCCCTGATTGCCGTCGCTTCTATCGTGAGCACGATCGGTTAATTCGAGAAAATCCCAGCCTGCGTCAACAGCAGGAACTCAACTGGGCTGCCTTGCAATCATTCCGCACCCTTGCAGGGCGTGTTCTTGAAGATCTACAGAAATCTCAGGTTCAGTCTCAAGCCTCGGATAGCCAGTCAGTAGCTCCTGCCCAGCCAGCTGTTGCTGGTCAAGCCGCGCCAGCCTCTCCTGAGACTGACGGCTTGGCTCAAGCACTCAGCGATCTGGAGAGCATCAACGCCCACTTGTTTTCCATCGAGGTATTGATGGAACGCATTTTTGATGTGCGTGTACCAGAGGCTGTGGAGCAGAAATTTCATGAGCTCGCAGGTGAGCTTGCTCCGGATCCTCTCAATGTCGATCGGCTCAGGCTTAATCGCCTGTTGCACCAGACCCCTGATCTGCCCTGAGGGAGCATGTGCTCGCTCAGGGCCTTGAGGTACTTCTTACCTACTGGTTGGCTTGCTCGCTGCTCTGGCAAGTGATTTTCACGGGGAAAGCCGATGCTTTCCAGATGTGGTCGCAGTACTCACGGATCGAGCGGTCTGAGGAGAAGTAACCCATCCGGGCACTGTTGAGCAGGCTCATGCGGTTCCAGTGGTGGCGGTCCGCCCAAGCGTGGCTGACCTGGCTCTGGGCGTTCATGTAGGCCGCGAAGTCAGCAAACACAAAGAACGGATCCTGGCCGCGAAGGTTCTCCACCAGAGGGCGGAAAAGCTCCGTGTCGCCATTACTGAAGTGGCCCTGCTCCACAAGGTGCAGCACCGCTTCCAGTTCGGGTAGTTGCCCCAACAATTCCCAAGGGCGATAACCGCTGGCACGCAGCTCTTCAATTTCCGGAGTGGTTTTGCCGAAAAGGAAGAAGTTCTCTGCGCCCACCTGCTCGCGGATCTCCACGTTGGCGCCATCCAGGGTCCCGATGGTGAGGGCGCCATTCATCGCGAATTTCATGTTGCCCGTGCCGGACGCCTCCTTGCCAGCGGTGGAAATCTGCTCGGAGAGGTCGGAGGCTGGGTAGACCCGCTGGCCGAGCTTGACGTTGTAATCCGGCAGGAACACCACCCGCAGACGACCGTCCATGTCGGGATCGGAGTTCACCGTCTCGGCGATGCCGTTGATGAAACGGATGATCAACTTGGCCATGTAGTAGCCCGGAGCTGCCTTGCCGCCAAAGATCACGGTGCGGGGGGCCATTCCATCAGCCTGGCCGTTCTTGATTCGCAGATACTGCGCAATCACCTGAAGGGCGTTGAGATGTTGGCGCTTGTATTCATGGATGCGCTTGACCTGGACGTCAAACAGGGAGGCGGGATCCACTAGAACGCTGGTGTGGCGGTGGATGTAATTGGCGAGTTGGCGCTTGGCTTCTAGGCGCGTCTGCTCCCAGCGCTGGAGGAAGTTGTTGTCGTGCTGGTACTGCTCAAGCTTTTTCAGCTCCTCGAGGTTGTGGAGCCAGTTCGCGCCCAGCACTTCATCCAGCAGACCACTCAGTTGCGGGTTGCAAAGGCCCATCCAGCGGCGTGGCGTCACGCCATTGGTGACATTGGTGAACTTTGCTGGCCAGAGCTGGGCGAACTCCGGCATCAAACTGCTTTGAACCAATTCGCTATGCAGACGCGCGACACCGTTGATGTGGTGAGAACCCACCGTGGCTAGGTGGGCCATGCGCACGGCCTTCTGGCCTTCTTCATCGATGATCGAGAGCTTGCGCAAGATGTTGTCATCACCGGGGTGCTTGAGGCGCACCTGTTGCAGGAAGCGGCGATTGATCTCAAAGATCAGCTCCAGGTGCCGCGGCAGCAGGCTGGCGAACAGAGGTAGGCCCCACTTCTCGAGGGCCTCCGGCAGCAAAGTGTGATTGGTGTAAGCCAGTGAGCGGCTGGTGATGTCCCAGGCCACTTCCCAGTCAAGATTTTTGTCATCAATTAGCAGCCGCATCAGTTCCGCCACAGCGATGGCGGGGTGGGTGTCATTGAGTTGAACGGCCCAATGCTGCGGGAACTCCGTCACCGGGATGTTCCTTTTCTCCATGTTGCGCAGCATGTCTTGCAGGCTGCAGCTGACGAAGAAATGCTGTTGCTTGAGACGTAGTCGCCGGCCCTCATCGGTGCCGTCGTTGGGGTAGAGCACCTTGGAGAGGGTTTCTGAACCGACCTTTTCCTCAACGGCGCCGTAGTAATCGCCGATGTTGAAGGCATAGAAGTCAAAGGATTCGGTGGCGGTGGCGCGCCATAAGCGCAGCCGGTCGCAGGTGTTGACCTTGTATCCCAACACCGGGATGTCATGGGGGATGCCGATGGCATGCTCACCCGGTATCCAACGGGAGCGGTACCGGCCCTGCTCATCGGTGTAGCCCTCGGTGCGACCACCAAAGCCCACGAAGATTGACTGATCGGGATGGGTGAGTTCCCAGGGCCAGCCTCCCTTGAGCCACTTGTCGGTGATTTCGACCTGCCAGCCGTCACGGATGAGCTGATCGAAGATGCCGAATTCGTAGCGGATGCCGTAGCCGACTGCCGGCACCTCAAGGCTGGCCAGCGATTCCATGTAGCAGGCCGCTAGACGGCCGAGTCCACCGTTGCCTAGACCCGGCTCTTCTTCCACTTCAAGGATGTCCTCGATGCTCGTGCCGTTGAAGCGCTGCAGGGCCTCTGCGGCTTCGTTCTCGATGCCGAGCATCAGCAGGTTGTTGCCGAGCTGAGGGCCGATGAGGAATTCTGCTGATAGGTAGGCCACCGTCTTGGTGGGTTGGTGGCTTAGGGCTTCCTTCCCAGCCAGGTAGCGAGTCATCAGTCGGTCCCGCACCGCGTAGCTCAGCGCCATGTACAGGTCGTGGCGTGTGGCGCTTGGCGCGAGCTTGCCCAAGGTGAAGAACAGGTGCTCGGTGATGCCGGCAAACAGATCATCTGCCTTGAGACCACTGCGCTCGGGGTCCTGAAAGCTGCTGGGGGTAGGCATCGAAAATTCCGCGGGCTGCTGGCTCATCGGTGGTGCAGTAACGGACTCTTTGCGGAAGGTAGCGATGCCAGCCTGGGTTCACCGTTAAAGCCTTGTGATCCGCACCATTGCCGATGTCCTGCAGCGATGGGGCTTCAGCCGCGGTGGCTGGCTGGACAACCGTCGCGGCGAGTGGTGGTTGCTTGCTCAGTTGCTGCTGATTGCTCTTGATGTACTGCTGCCTTCTTGGCCTGCGCGCTGGGCTTGGCCACCATTCCTGCTGCCGTGGCTGCCCTTACTAGGGCTGGGGCTGTTAGGGGGTGGGCTGGTATTGGCGTTGTTGGCCTTCATGCAGCTGGGGGAGAGCCTGACCCCCCTGCCGGAGCCAATGCCTGCGGTTCCTCTCAAGCAGCAGGGGCTCTATGGCTTTTGCCGTCATCCGCTCTATCTGGCCGTGCTGATCTGCAGCAGTGGGATGGCGCTGATCCGTGCTGGGTTGTTGCACCCATTGCTTCTTTTGGCGCTTGCCATGCTGTTGGTGGGCAAGGCCCGCCGCGAGGAGCGTTCCCTGATGGCGATGCATCCTGATTTCGAGGCGTACCGCCAGCGCACGGCGGCGATTGTTCCCTGGCTGCCAGGCCTGGACTGGCGTTGATCAGCGTTTGTTGGATCCTGTGCGATTCCCGTCGGCGCGGGAAGCGAGGGACCAGAAGGCTCCTGAAAGCACGGCCATCAACCCCAGGCTGGCCCCCCAGCTGGGTCCTAGGGCCCAGCTCATCAGCAGCTGAATAACAACACCGACACTGGCTGCCAGCAGCAGGCTGCTGAGCACCAGGATGGTGGTCTGGTTGGTTTCACTTAAAGATGTGCTGATGAGCTCGGCCTCTAGGCGAGCCAGTGGTGCACTGAGGGGTATGTAGAGGGCTAGAGCCCAGAGTGCAGCTCCGCTCAGAAGCGTGGTCCAATCGGCGCTGGACAGTGGCACGTTGGTCCGCTGCAGGGGCAGCATCACTAGCATCTCTGCCTCCTACCTGGGGTGATTCCGTGTCAGCGGACTGGACTTTTCAAGGCAGCCCAATTCACACACTCAGCCGTGCGCCAGAGGATGGTGGTCAAGATCGACCCGCCGTTCTGTTAGTCCATGGCTTTGGGGCGTCAACCGATCACTGGCGCCACAACATTCCTGTTCTGGCCGCCAGCTATGAGGTTCATGCTCTGGATCTGCTGGGCTTTGGCCGCAGTGCCAAGCCTGCTGATCAGCCCTATGGCGGAGCTCTTTGGAGGGATCAGCTCTGCGCTTACGTCCGCGAACGTATCGGCCGACCGACGGTGATTGCCGGTAATTCTCTTGGAGGTTTTGCGGCCCTCGCAGCTGGAGCCGCCCTGGGCGATCACTGTGCTGGGGTGGTGCTGCTTAATGCTGCTGGTCCTTTCAGTGATGAGCAGAAGCCCCCAGAGGGTTGGGGCCGTATCGCTCGCATCAAGATTGGCTCGGCCCTGTTCAAAAGCCCAATCCTGCAGCGGTTGTTGTTCGAAAATTTGCGCCGACCCGCCACGATTCGGCGCACATTGCGCCAGGTCTATGTCGATCCCACCAATGTTGACGATGAGTTGGTTGAGGCCATCCGCCGTCCGTCTTTGGATCCAGGGGCCTTTGGGGTCTTTCGCACGGTGTTTGACATCCCTCGCGGCCAGCCTCTCGATGAGTTGTTTTCCAAGCTCAAGGCACCGCTGCTGCTGATCTGGGGCATCCGCGATCCCTGGATTAATGCCGAAGGTCGTAGGGCACGTTTTCAGCGTCATGCCCCCCTCGCCACCACTGAGGTGGTGCTGGAGGCAGGGCACTGTCCTCACGATGAGGTGCCATCGATTGTTAACGAGCGGCTGCTCCAATGGCTTGGCACACTTCCTTGAGCCATGGCGCTGCGTCAGGAAACCGCTCCCTACGCCCACTCAGTCTTCACGGCTGACAATGGTGATCTGATTCGTCTGGTGCCGGAGCGCGGCGGTTTGCTCACCGGCTGGCAGGTGGACGGCCGCGAGATGGTTTATTTCGATCTTGAGCGCTTTCTCACCCCTGGCCAGTCCGTGCGTGGTGGGGCACCGGTGCTTTTCCCCATTTGTGGCAACTTGCCCGATGACCGCTTGCCGTTGGCTGATGGCCGCACTGCGTGCCTGAAGCAACATGGCTTTGCCCGCACGATGCCATGGAGCCTCAGCATCCTTGAGGACGGCCTCGGCGTACGCCTTGGGCTGACCGATACCGCAGAGACCCTGGCGGCTTTCCCATTCCCCTTCCTGCTGCAGCTCGATTACCGCCTGGCCCCTTCTGCACTGGAAGTGACCATGACATTGCATAACCGGGGTGATGAGCCCTTGCCCTTCAGCTTCGGCTTGCATCCCTACTTCAATGTCAGCAGCCTTGCTGGTACAAGTTTTGCCGGCATGCCCGCCGAGTGCTTCGACCACAAAGTGATGGCTCCGGCCCCTACAGCTGAGCAGCTGCAACGTTTGGAGCAGGGTATTGATCTGTTGGTGCGCCCTGATGGTGATGTTGCCCTCGTGGATGAGGACGCTGGCATCAAGTTGAGCATGGAGCTCAGTGATCCCTGGAACCTTGCAGTCTTCTGGACTGATCCCCCGCGCACCATGGTCTGTATGGAGCCTTGGACCGGACCCCGCCAGAGCTTGATCAGTGGTGATTGCAAGCTTGAGGTGGCACCCGGGGAGCAGCGCAGCCTGCGGAATCGGTACGTGGTGTCATCGCTGCAGAGTTGAGAATCACTCTCTTGGCAGGAGGAGTGGGTCTTGACGATCACCAGCGTTGGTCTAACCCAACGTCAGCGAGGTAAAACCAGCTGGCGTTATCGCCCGGACATTGATGGGCTGCGCGGTATTGGTGCAGCTTCAACTCAGTGATGGTTGGCTGAGCTCTTTCGACACCAACAACCTCAGCGTTTCAGTCAGTCCCGTTCTGTTGCCCCAGCGGATTGTGTGTCTAGAGCTCCATGACCTTGCTGGGCGAGACCCCAGGTAGACGTCCTCGGCACAGCTGCTGCAGAGGATCGAACTGGCGTTTCACTGCTTGAACTAACGGCTTGGCAGGAGTATCTCCCCAGGCAGGCAAGCGGCACCCAGAGGGGGCTTGCAGCACTGTCAGGTAGCCCCCCAGGTTCTGGCATTGCTGCCGCAGGGTGGCCACCTGATGCTCTGCGGCATCGGTAAAGCTGGCCTGGGCCAGGCCAAGGCCACTGGCGGCACCCAGCTCAAGTTGCCAGGGTCCGCTGCGTTGCTGCATCAGCAGATCTTGGACGCGCCTTGGCTCCAGTCCAAGGCGCAGCAGCCATTGATCGGCTGCCAGTGGTGCAGTGGATATCTGCGGTAGCTCTTGCGCTTCGATCGTGATTGAGCTGCCTCCAAGGTGCTCCAGCTGTTGATGTTGCTGGCTGGCAGCGTCCTTGCTAAGGCTCACGAGGTTGAGCAGAAGCTGTCTGTTGTTGCCTTGCTGGTGCCAGCAGAACCGTTCCAGTGCCAAGGGGCAACGCAGTAGTAGTTCCTGGCGCAACTTCTGCAGAGATTCACAAGTTCCGCGTAGGCGCAGTTGCAGCCGTTGGGATGGCAAAGGCTGGGTGCGCAGGGTGAGGCTTGTGATCAACCCCAGGCTGCCCCAGCTGCCGCAGAGCAGTCGCATGAGGTCATAGCCGGCCACGTTTTTGACTACACGACCGCCTGCTTTGGCGGCGGTGCCATCGCTGCGCAGCAAGCTGATGCCGATCAATTGATCGCGAAGTCCCATGTAGCGATGACGCAGTGGGCCGCTGACTCCCCTGGCCACAACCCCACCAATACTGCTTTCACCCGCCAGGGGCGGATCAATCGGGAGCCACTGGCCCTTTTCCTTCAGGACTTCCTGTAGCTGTGCCAGCGGCAGCCCCGCTTGCACTTTCAAGGTGAAATCACCAGCGGAGTGCTCAATTACCTGGTTGTGCTGCCTCAGGCTCAGGACTGTCGTGCCTTCCTGCAACGGTGCCCCCCAGTGCAGATGCTGGCCCAGGCCACTGGGAATCCAGGGGATGGCATCAGCATTGAGCTCGCGCACCAGCTGGAGCAGTTCATCGGGGCCGGGCGTTAGGAGTGGAGCCAGATCCGGCATGCCAGGGGATGGCGAGCAGTCCCAAGATCATCGTCTTTGATGACGACCCCACGGGCTCCCAGACCGTGCGTGGTTGTCCGCTGCTTCTGAAGTTCAGCAGCGCCAGCCTTGCTGCAGCGTTGGCGGATCCCTCGCCGCTGCTGTTTCTGCTGACTAATAGCCGCGCTCTTGATGCTGAGGAGGTCCGAATCCAGCTCCCGCTGTTGTGTCGCCGGCTCAGACCCTTGCTTGAACAGCTTGAACGTCCCTGGTTAGTGGTCAGTCGCGGTGATTCCACCCTCAGGGGTCACACGCCCCTTGAGCACGACGTGATTCGCACCGAACTCGGCCCCTTTCACGCCAGCCTGCTGGTGCCCGCATTTCCCCAGGGGGGGCGCACCACAGCAAACAGTGTGCATCTGCTTCATGGCCAGCCTTTGCAGGAGACACCATTCAGCCGAGATCAACGTTTCAGCTACCCCAGCAGTGATCTGCCCGCCTGGCTCGAGCACAAAAGTGGTGGCGCGATTGCGGCAGAACAGGTGGCTCGCCTGCGAGACCCAAAGGGCCTTGAGACTCTCGGGCTTGGGCAGTGGGCTGTTCTCGATGCCACCCAGCCTGAGGATCTTGATGCGATTGGTTCCGCTCTCCTGGCTGAATTGGCTCAGGGACGCCGGCACCTCTGCCAGAGCGCTGCAAGCTTGTTGAATGGTTTGGCTGGTATCACCAGCCGATTGCTGTCTGCCGATGAGATGCCGCCCGTCAAAGCTGGAGGGGTGGTCCTGGTTGGTTCCCATGTGCCACTTACCGATCAGCAGCTGGAGCTTCTGCTGGCAGAACCGAAATGCTTGGGCGTGGAGTTCCCGCTCGATACGAGCGATGAGGATTTACCCCGATTAACGGCCTCCCTAGAAGCCATCCGCGCCGATGACCTCACTCCGGTGTTGTTCAGCAGCCGCGGCGAGCAGCATGGTTTCAGCCCTTTGCAGCAGCGGCAGCTGGCCTATCGCATGGCCCAGGTGTTGCTCGAGCTCGAGCCGCCTTTGGGTTACGTCATCGCCAAGGGTGGAACTACCAGCTTCACGTGGTTGGCCGATGGCATGGGCCTGACTCAGCTGCGGTTGCTGGGGCAGCTGCAACCAGGACTCTCGATCGTCCAACCAGAGCAGCCCCATGAGCGCTTTGGGTTGCTGCCTGTGGTGACCTTCCCCGGCAATCTTGGCAATGCGCAGTCTCTTAACTGTTGTTGGCAGCAGCTGGAGCAGCTGCGCTAAGTAGCCCTGCGCTTTCGGCAAGGAGTTCCATTGGATGCAGGACTGGCTGGATCTTCCCCTGTGCTGCCAGATGACGACGAATCTGCAGGCTGCAACCAATGTTGGCGCTTGCGATCACATCTGCTCCCGTGGTTGCCAGATCAGTTGCTTTGAGCTGGCCGAGAGCTGCGGCTTCTCTGGGCTGCACGACGTTGTAAATCCCTGCACTGCCGCAACACACCCCGGCTTCCGTGGCCTCTCTCAAAGTCATGCCGGGGATTGTCATGAGCAACTGCCTGGGCTGAGATCGGATGCCCTGGCCATGAATCATGTGGCAGGCATCGTGATAAGCCACCTTTCGCTCCAGTGGCTTGAGCCGAGATCGGAAGTGCTCACTCAGCCCCAGGCTGATGAGGAACTCATGCACGTCCAGGACAGGCGCTGAGAAACCGCTTTCCCCATTCAGCAGCTGTGGGTATTGCTTGAGGGTGTGGCCGCAACCGGAGGCTGCCACTAGCACCGCATCCAGTGGTTGGCCTGCTGCCGCATCTTCAAATCGTTGTACGAGGTCCTTGGCGAGTTCTCGGGTCTGTTCCAGCTCACCTTGGTGGTGCGTAGCGGCACCGCAGCATCCCTGTCCCTCGGGGAGCACCACTTCCACGCCATTGGCTTGCAGCACGGCCAGAGTCGCCGCATTCACCGCTGGATCGAATACCCGCTGAACGCACCCCAAAACCAGGCCTACTCGGGCCCGGCGGGGTCCCAGTGCAGGAAATACGCCAAAAAGATCGGGTCCAAACGAGGCAGAACTCAGGCTGGGCAGGAGTTGTTCCATGGCCTCAAGTTCTGGGCCAAAGAGACGTGTTAGTCCGCTGGCCCGGGCCAGTTTCTGCAGGTTTTGCCCTGAATAAAAACGAAATGGCTGCAATAGAGCGCGCAGCCTGCCTGGGTAGGGGAGCAGGCCCAGCAGCAGTTTGCGTAGTTGACGCTGCCATGGGTTGCGAAGCTCAACTTGGTTGAGTTGGGGCCGCACCTGCTCGATCAGTTCGTCGTAGCGCACACCGGCTGGGCAGGCACTCACGCAGGCAAAGCAGCCCAGGCAGCTGTCGAAATGGACGGCAACGCTGGAATCAAGACTTAGTTCGCCTTCGGCAATCGCTTTGAGGGTATGGATCCGTCCACGAGGAGAATCCATTTCTGTGCCCAGCACCCGATAGCTGGCACAGGTGGGCAAGCAGAAACCGCAGTGGACGCAAGGGTCCGTTGCCTGGATGGACGGAGTCATAGCTGGAGTCTGGTTCAAGGCGCTGCCTTCATGGGAAACTTCGAAGCCCATGCCCATTGATGTGCGCATTCTCGGCATCTCCGCTTATTACCACGACAGCGCCGCAGCGCTGGTTGTTGATGGCGAGGTTGCGGCCGCTGCGCAAGAGGAGCGTTTCAGCCGCAGGAAGCACGACCCCCGTTTCCCTCAGCATGCTGTGCGTTATTGCCTTGAGAGTCAGGGGGTTGAGCTTTCAGATCTTGATGCGGTTGTCTATTACGAGAAACCTTTGCTCACGTTTGAGCGGTTGTTGGAGACCTATTTAGGTGCAGCTCCTCGTGGTGGACGTTCCTTTGTGGCTGCCATGCAGGTATGGCTCAAGGAAAAGTTGTTCCTCAAGACAGAGATCAAGAAGCAGCTGAAATCCGTTGCCGATGCGATGTCGGAGGCTTCTGATCAATCAGCTCCTGAGTCGTTGCCAGAGCTGATGTTTAGTGAGCATCACCTGTCTCATGCGGGAGCCGCGTTTTACCCCAGCCCATTTGAGAAGGCCGCTGTGCTTTGTATGGACGGTGTGGGTGAGTGGGCCACTACATCAGCCTGGATCGGTGAGGGAAGCAGCCTGACACCTCTTTGGGAGATCAATTTCCCCCATTCTTTGGGTTTGTTGTATTCCGCGTTCACCTACTACTGCGGTTTTAAGGTCAATTCAGGCGAGTACAAGTTGATGGGACTTGCTCCCTATGGTGAGCCTAACTATGTCGACCTGATTAAAGATCATCTGATTGACATTAAGCCGGACGGCACATTCCGCCTGGATCTCAGCTACTTCAAATTCCACCGCGGCTTCCGCATGACCGGCCGCAAGTTCCACAAGCTGTTTGGCAGACCTCCCCGCAAGGGAGAGACCGAACTGACCCAGTTCCATATGGATCTAGCTGCCTCGATTCAGGTGGTCACCGAGGAGATAGTGATCAAGCTGGGCCGTAGTCTGCAGGAGGAGACTGGAGCACGGCATCTTTGCTTGGCTGGGGGTGTTGCTCTTAACTGTGTGGCCAACGGCAAGTTGCTCAAAGAAGATATTTTTGATCAGATTTGGATTCAGCCTGCCAGTGGAGATGCAGGTTCTGCTCTTGGGGCGGCACTTGTTGCCTGGCATCAGCACTTCAGCCAGCCTCGCACTCCTGTTGGCTCAGGAGATTCAATGAAGGGCACTTACTTAGGCCCTCACTTTGAGAATAGCGAAATACGTAGTTATCTACAGCAGATCAAGGCGCCTTTCCGTAGTCTTGAGGACTCGGCATTGTTTGAACGTTTGGCTGAATTGCTGGATGCTGGGAAGGTGATTGGCTGGTTTAACGGTCCGATGGAATTTGGTCCCCGTGCCCTTGGGGGTCGCTCAATCATTGGCGATCCACGCAATCAGCAGATGCAGAGTGTGATGAACCTTAAGATCAAGTATCGTGAAAGCTTCAGGCCCTTTGCTCCATCAGTTCTTGAGGAAGAGGTGGGTAATCAGTTTGAGCTCAATGCAAGTAGTCCTTACATGCTTTTGGTAGCCCCGGTGAAGCAGAGCCTTTGCAAACCAATGACCTCTGAGCAAGACAAACTTTTTGGGATTGAAAAGCTCAACATCCCCCGCTCAGATTTGCCAGCTATTACCCATGTTGATTACTCAGCTCGGGTGCAGACTGTAAGCCCGAGTACGAATCCCCGCTACTACAACCTGATCAAGAGTTTCCAGCGTCGCACGGGCTGCCCCACTGTGGTGAACACGTCCTTCAATGTTCGCGGTGAGCCCATTGTTTGTACTCCTCAGGACGCCTATCGCTGCTTTATGCGAACTGAAATGGATGTTCTGGTTCTGGAGAACCAGTTGCTGCTCAAAGAAGAGCAGCCAATAGAAGAGCGTGACG